>PWLN01000094.1 GCA_003559375.1 Balneolaceae bacterium
AGCTTTTCCATTCCCAGCCCTTCACGGATGATTTCCGGTTCACTGCCGGTGAGGTCTATGATGGTGGACGAATCGTCTGACAGAGGTAGTTCATCATCCACGATTACATCAACAATGTTATCAAACCGGCTTAAAAACATAACTCTGTCACCATAAGCCGGATCACCGTATTCCACATCCGGCAGCTTCGCGGAACTCACGATAACAGGATTGCCCAGTTCCCTGATCAGATCGAGGCAGATGGGTGAATCGGGAACCCGGATGCCAACAGTTCGCTTTTTCGGATGGGTGAGCAGGCGCGGCACTTCACGTGTGGCCGGAAGGATGAATGTATAGGGGCCGGGAATCAGCCGCTTGATAAGCTTGAAGTTATCGTCAGACAGATTGGCAAAAGTGGATACATGCTCGAGGCTGTGGCACATCACGGTGAGATGGTTTTTTTTGTCGAGCCTGCGGATCTGCCGGATTCTGTCGATCCCCTTTTTGTTTTTATAATCGCAGACCAGGGCGTAACGGCTGTCGGTCGGAATCAGGCCGATACCGTCTTCAAGAAGTTTGTCGGCCAGTTCAAAGATTCTCTTTCGGTGAGGTGATCCGTGATGAAGTTTGATTCGTTCTGCCATAGATAATTCTCCATTATTTTAGTTAACCGCAGAGAGTGCAGGGGTTTTGAAACCGCTAAGAGCGCTGAGGAACGCAAGAGTTTTGGAACCACTGAGGAACGCAAGGGTTTTGAAACCGCTGAGGGCGCTGAGGAACGCAAAGGTTGAGTAACTGCAATGAGCACTTGGTTATTATTGTTGTTCGTAAATAAAATAGCATCGCTATATATATAAGGTATAAAAGACTTCAGATAAGTAAACAACTCAATGAAAAGATTTATCAACGATAAGTAGCTTCATTTTGTTAGATTATTAATAAGAGAACTAACGCGAATAAAAAAATAAATGATTATGGAAACCAAAGTAAAAGCATGGTGGTTAGGCCATTCAGCGATTAAGCTGGAATCTCCATCCGGAAAAATAATCTATATCGACCCATTTTTATCCGGAAATCCGTCAACACCCGACAGTGAAAAATCACCCGATAACATCGATTATATACTACTTACTCACGGACATGAAGACCATGTGGGAGATACGCTTGATCTGGCCAAAAAAACAGGATGCACGGTCATCGCGCAGGTAGAGCTGTCGCACCTGCTAAAAAAACATGGGCTCGCAGAAGAACAGCGGGTTGAATTCAACAAAGGGGGAACCATTCATCTGGACGATTTTTCCGTTACACTGGTTAATGCAAATCACAGTTCATCTTTCGGCGGTGAGTATGCCGGCGAGGCAGGCGGGCTCATTCTATCGTTTGATGATGACATCTGTTTCTATCATTTGGGCGATACCAATATCTTCAGTGACCTGGAGCTCTACAAAGAGCTTTATGAGCCTACCGTTATAGCTGTACCCATTGGCGACCACTATACGATGGGGCCACAGGAAGCGGCACTTTGCTGTGAAATGCTTGAGGCTGAAATGGCAATTCCCATTCATTACGGAACGTTCCCGGTACTCATTGGCGATCCTGAAGACTTCAAAGACTTTACCGCAGACTACTGCGATACCAAGGTATTGATCCCCAAACCCGGTGAACAATTCCTGGGCTAACATAAACGAAAACCTGACAGCATTCCCGACATGCTTGTCGGGATTCTGTCAGCGTTTGAGCGTGACAGGGAAATGGCTGAGGGCTGAGGGAAAAGCTAATCAAAAACCAATCCCGAATAAGCTCCCCCTTTTTTAAAAAGGGTTGGGGGGATTTCAAGCGTACAGGAAAATCTTTGTCGAGGGATTGCTGGTTGAACCCGGCATGCCGCAATCTTTATGTGCCGCCATTTCTTAAAAAAGGCCACTGTCATCCAGCCTGTTCCTTCGTGGAAAGAAGTCATCAGACGAGTTAATTCAAAATCATCACAATTTATTATGTTGTTCATTTTTCAACAAAACTCGTCAGATGACGAATCAGCGAACCTTGAACCTCAAACCTGAAACCTCATATATACGCATTCAGAATAAAGAAAATCATCACACCGGTAACGGATACGTAAAGCCAGACAGGGAATGTCCATTTTGATACGCGGCGGTGGGTTTTAAATTTTCCAGAAAACGCAAAAAAATAGCTCGTGAGCACCAGCGGCACCACAAAGGCCGACAGAATGATATGAGATATGAGGATGGCGAAATAGACAGGCCTGATAAAACCTTCTCCCGGAAATGGGGTATGGCCCACAAAATTGTGATAGATCAGGTAACTGATCAGGAACAATATTGATGTTACAAATGCGGTGAGCATCAGGCGCATGTGTGCTACGTAATTTTTCTTTTTGATTGCAGCAAATCCTGCAAGAATCAATACAGTGCTGATGCTGTTTAGAAATGCATTTAATGCCGGAAGCTGTTCAACCCAGCTTGCGGTGGCATCAGCGGTTTCCCGGAAATAGAGCAGGTAGATCAAAAATAAAAAGGCCACACCGCTCACAAGCAAAATCACAGTAATTGCTTTGACTACGCTTATCTCTTTAAGGGCCTCTATGGTCAGTTGTTCGTTCAGTGATGAATCCATAATGATTGTATTTAAGCAAATGTTTTACGCTCAAAATTAAGTGATTTCTCAGAGATATTTGCGGTATTTGGCAAGAAAAATGATACCCATTGAAAGCTTCGGCCTGGCATTCCACATCTGGGCAAATTAAACCGATCCAGTAAAGTGCTATCTTTCAATCTCTTTTATTAATCCAATTGAACTAACAAAAATTTATGTATCCTGATTCATAGAAATAAAAAATATTGTTCAATTTTTGAGCAATTTTCTGAACAGTGCACTATCTTAATTAACAAATATAATAGCCTGTTTAACTATTGAAATCTGTTATTTAGAATCATTTTAAATATTGGTGACGGGTAATATTCAAATGAACAGATTTTCATATATTCAACACTTTTTAAGGCTCACTACCCGCTCTAACAATAGACGTAATTGGTAATTATCAACGGAATTTATGGCTCAGATTTTTCCTAAGTGGACAAATGAAGCACCACGCAGAATTCTATTTGGCTCAATCATTATACTGAATGCCCTTGTTTTTGTTGTCTGGTATTTTTTCTCCCCTGAATTTTTGGATGTAGGCTATGCACCGGAACAGCCGGTGCCATTCAGCCATAAAGTGCATGTTGGCCAGCTTGGCATGGATTGCCAATATTGCCATACTCAGGTTGAAGTGTCCAAATATGCGAATATCCCCGCTACACAAACCTGTATGAATTGCCACGGGCAAATTTTGACAGACAGTGATAAGCTTGCTCCCGTACGTGAAAGCTGGGAAACGGGCAAACCTATCGAATGGGTCAAGGTGCATATGTTGCCAGACTATGCTTATTTCAACCATGCGGCACACGTTAATGTGGGTGTTGGCTGTGAATCGTGCCATGGCCGCGTAGACAGAATGGAAATTGTTTACCAGGCAATGCCCCTCAGCATGGGCTGGTGTCTTGATTGCCACAGGGAACCTGAAAAACACGTAAGACCGGTGTCTGAAGTCACCACAATGGGGTATGTTGCGGAGAATCAGCTTGAACTTGGACGGGAATTGGTAGCAAAACATAACATTAATGCACCCACCTATTGTCAAAGTTGTCATTTCTGATGAATACAACCCGCATCCTGAAAACGATTTAAACAAACAGTATTTATAGAATGAGTGATCAGCCGAATCAAACAACTTACTGGAAAAGCTTAAACGAACTCGCACAGAACGAAGAGTACAAAAAATTTGCAGAACGTGAATTCCCTGAAAATGCAACCGAACTGACCGACCAGGTTTCCCGCCGCAGCTTCCTTCGTGTGATGGGTGCATCTATTGCACTTGCAGGATTTGCCTCATGCCGTAAACCGGTTCAAAAAATATTACCCTACTCACGGCAGCCTGAAGATATGGTTCTTGGCGAGCCCCTCTTCTATGCTACCAGCATGCCTTTCCAGGATTCCGTAACCGGCCTGCTTATCACAAATAATGAAGGCCGCCCATCAAAAATTGAAGGTAATCCTGATCACCCGGCAAGCGGAGGCCGGACAAATATCTATCATCAGGCTGGAATTCTCAGCATGTATGACCCTGACCGTTCACGATCGCCCAGACAAAACGGTGAAAAAGCATCCATTGAAGATTTTGCTGCTTTTGCAGCAGGCCATTTTTCCGATAACGACAGAAGCATTCTTTTTATCGGTGAAGCGACTTCATCTCCAACCTATCACAGAATCAGGCAACATATCCTTGAAAATTTTCCCAATGCTGAATGGGTTACATATGAACCATTCTCCGAAAATAATGCAATTGAGGGTACCCAGCTTGCTTTTGGAAGACGCCTGCGCACCGTAAATCATTTTGATCAGGCCGAAGTGGTTCTTGCCCTTGATGATGATTTTATGAATCCTCATTCAGGTAAGAACTCTGTTGAATACACACTAAAGCTTACCGGAAAGCGAAAAGTTGAATCAACCGGCGATAGCATGTCGCGCATTTACAGTGTTGAGAATGCATTTACAA
>PWLN01000153.1 GCA_003559375.1 Balneolaceae bacterium
GAGGAAGAGGCGTGGCGGTTTGCCGGCTGGCTGGCTATGCAGGGAAATATGCTTGAAGAAGCATATCTGTTCTATGAACAAGCATTTCAAATACGGCCAACCCATATTGCCAGCCGGAATTTGGGCATGATTTCCGTTGATTTAGGAAATTATATCGAAGGAGCTGAATGGCTGGAGGTGGCATTCCGGCTCGACAGGAGTGACCTTAACAGCTTATTTAACGCTTCCGTGGCGTATGCATCGGCTGAAGAGTTTCAGAAGGCACTGAATGTTGCCGATCAGATAAACAGAATTAATCCCGGTTATCGTGATCTGCAAATGTGGAGAATGCATCTTATGTCGCGTATTGATTGATGAGCGAAGTACCACAGAATAAAAATCGGATATCGTAAATCGAATATCATTCTAACGAGGTTTTAAAAATGTTGTATTTTCTGCAAATGATTTAATTAAGTTGTTGATAGTTAATATCAATTCATTCTCATAATAGTTCAATGCGCTATGATCGAAGTAGCAGACCCTGCCGTAAGCCCCAACGCGGGGATAATCCGTACGTTTTTTTTACCAGAAGAAAAGACTTCCGAAGTCTCTCCATTTTTTATTCAAAAACCCGGTATCTGAATGTGTAAGGGTTTCTTTAGGAACTCCGAAAGACTTCGGAAGTCTGGGGCAGCCGGCAGCGAGAGATCATGATACCTTTGAGGGCGTTGACGCTGATCGTACGTCGCATCATCGGAATAGCTATCATCCCCTTTGTTGGTTCCCGGCCGATGACGGGTTTGCGCCGTCCATGACCCGAGGCGACGTTCGCTTGCATTTGCAGCGCTCACTCTGCCCCGGGCTATGTGATTGCGCCCCTTCAGGGCGGGGTAAAATATCGCCCCGTAGGGATCCCAATGGGAAACACCGAATATCGCCCCATAGGGATCCCTTCGGGAAACACCGCCCCGTAGGGATCCCTTCGGGAAATGTCGAATTTTTCTATAAGATAAACCTGCATTCAACAACATTGCCGTATGCTTTAGCTGACGGATTGATAAGCTTGCCAAAAACCAATCCCGAATAAACTCCCCCTTTTTTAAAGGGGGTTGGGGGGATTTCAAGCGTACAGGAAAACCTTTGTCGAGGGATTTCGCTAGTGTTATAATGCAACAATCCATATAAAAAAATGTAAGGGATTCACTGCATTTTCAGGTATATATGGTGTAATATTCTTCTTCACAACGAATCAGATTAACAGAACAGGCGGATTGTGATTCTGAGAAAAAACGAATTAAAAATTATAGTGGCCTTACAATGACTTATTCCAGAAGAGAGTTTGTAAAAAACAGTGTTTTTGGCAGTGCCGGACTCGTATCCTCGCCGCTATTGAAGGCAGGTTCCGGACCGGAAAAACCAAAAAAAATAAAGCTGGATAATACTGCAGACTTGCATCAATTATACTCCCCGTTGCTCGATCTGTCACCGGCAAAATGGATTTGGTATCCATCCGAAAGAACACTGCAAAACTCAGTCTTTCTTTTCAGAAAATCGTTTCGATTGGAATCCATCCCTTCATCGGCAAAAGGGTGGATTCTGGCCGACAGCCGTTACAAGCTTTATGTAAACGGAAAATACGCACAATTTGGCCCTGCGCCATTTGATCCGCGGCAGCCCGAAGCTGATCCTGTGGATATCACCCCGTTTTTGCAAAGAGGAGAGAATGTGATCGGTGCCGAGGTGCTGTACTACGGGATCGGTGAAGGAACATGGCCTATTGGCAAGCCAGGTTTTATTTTGAATATCGAATTCGATGAACATAGTGGTCTCATGACAGATGATTCCTGGACGGTTAGACTTGCCGATAGCTGGAAGCCCGGACAGTATAAGCGGTGGTATCTGAGAGCGTTTCAGGAAGAGTTTGATGCGCGAAAATATCCTTATGGATGGAAACTCAGTGGTTATGAAACGGATCAGCACTGGCTGCCATCAATGGTTTTAGACCTGCCGGCCGATAAACCGCCCATTTCATCCCCTTACGATGAATATCAGCAGGAGATCAGGGCAAATCCGGACGATTGCAACATCCGGGAGAGATCGATCCCGCTAATGAATGAATTTGATGTGAATGATGTACAGCTTACCGACCGGTTTGGTGTGGAGTGGAATGGTGACCCTGCACGTTATTTTGAATTTGTGACACCGGGACTTTATCAACCTACTGCATTGGATGGGTTCAGAGATCATTGGAACGGGAGTTATTCGGTCAATATCAATCCTCCAAAAGCAGCCGTACTTACGTTTGAGTTTGAAGAACAGATTGTGGGTTTCCCCTATTTCACTATCGAAGCTCCTGAAGGTACTATTGTGGAGATGATGATCCAGGAAGGCCATATTCCGGGCAATTTTCTGATGAATAACCGGCTTCATTCATGGACGAGGTTTATCTGCAGGGAGGGTAAAAATGAACTTATGACATTTGATTACGAAAGCCTCCGGTGGATCCAGTTTCATATTCATGGAAAACCGGGCCGGGTTACAATCAGTAATATCGGGGTAAGAAGGCGAATGAGCGGGTGGGAATCGCTGCCATTTGTTAAAACATCAGACAAAATTGTGAATGCGGTACTCTCTGCTACGATCAACACACTGTACAATTCAGCGCAGGATCTGATGGTGGACTGTATGGGAAGGGAAAGGCAGCAGTACAGTGGTGATGTGGGTCACCAGCTGCATGCTCTCTGTAGCGCATTTGGAGACAGGAGACTGCCAAACCGATATGTGAATACATACAGCCAGGGTATCACACTCGATGGCTTTTTTATGGATTCCTGGCCGGCATACGACCGCCTGGCAAGAATTCCTCAAAGGCAGATGGGACTCACAATGTGGGGGCCGATTATCGATCATGGTGTCGGGTTTGTTTTTGATTCTTATTACACATATCTCTATTCAGGAGATATTGAATTGCTCCACGAGGTATATCCACGCCTGCTTCGGTTTTTCGATTATCTCATTTCATTGAGGGGAGATGAAAATCTGCTCCCGGTTGAAGATTTGGGTATGACCTGGGTCTGGATGGACAGCGACTGCTACATCCGGCAGCATCACAAGCAGTGTTCTTTCAATCTCTATACGGCGGCCATGATGATGCATGCACTGGCGCCTCTTGCACGTGCAATCGGAGATAATGAGAATGCGGTTATTATCGAAGAAACAGGAAAATCGATTCTGAAGAGAACAACAGAAAAATTTTGGGATGAGAGGAGACAGCTGTTCGTGGACAACCTTCCCTGGGAGGCTGAGGAGGGTGGAATACGGTTATCAGACAGAACCCTTTCGATGGCGGTGATTCATGATTTATGTCCCGGTAACAGGTCAGAGAGTTCCATTAAGCTGCTTGAAAATCCTCCGGATAATATGGGACTCTCATTTCCGGCCAATGCTATCTGGAGGTTGTGGGCACTTGGTAAAGCAGGCCGTTCGAATACAATCATTCATGAAATAGCAAATCGATGGTATCGGATGGATTCCGTTCAGCAGAACAACACCCTGCAGGAGCACTGGAGCGTTCAGCCCGATACACGCGGGCAGTGGAGCCATTGTGCTATCGGGCCTCTTTTTGCAGCATACCAGGGGCTGGCAGGAATTGAACCCCTGGAGCCTGGTTTGAAGAAAGTTCAGATCAGGCCAAAACCGGGTGAACTGGAAGAACTGAACTTGAATTATCACACTCCATCCGGAGTAATTACATTTTCCTGTAAAGGTAAGCCGGGAGCCAGAGAACTTGTGATCAACATGCCTGTAGGGTGTGAAGCGATACTTTTACTGGATAGCAGGGAAGAGGCAGGGCTGAAGAGGTATTCGGAAAGCCTGGAAGACAACTATTCAGCATATGTGATTCCTGCAGGAGATACTGCAAAGCTAAGACTAAAATTTACATAAACCGATATACAGGAGTTCTGTAATTACGTTTTAAAAATTCAGACATCATTAATGAGCAACATTGACATGAAATATGTAACCATCATTCTTTTTTTATTTCTTCTTATCGGCCTGCAATCATGCGGAACAAGCGGTTCAACTTCTGATTCTGGTGTGAGAAGCGAGAGTAATGTTCAGGAAAGTCAGGACAGTTTTCGTGAACTTGTGGATTATCTTCAGAGGATTCCGGGGCTTCGCATTACTGGTTCAGGAAATAATATTAATGTTCTGGTTCGTGGAACATCCTCTTTTACGTCTGAAACGAATCCGCTGTACGTTGTAGATGGAGCGCCGCGTGGTACCAATTACTCGGAGGTGAATCGTTCGCTGAATATCGCAGAGATCAGGAGTGTGCGCCTTGTAACCGGCAGTGATGCAGCGGCATACGGGGTTCGTGGCGCGAATGGTGTGATTGAGATCACATTGAAGCGGTAATGGTGGTATATATAGTGCCCCGGGTCTAAATGCGCCCGTCAATCGTCAGTACTATAGGTACGCCCGATTACGGAGGTTTGGAATATGTGCGGAGCTCGTAAATCGGCCGTGCCTACAGCACTAAATCGTTGTGCGCGTGTGCTTACCCCGGAATGGAATTCCGGGGCTATATGATCTGCCGTGCCTCTGGCAC
>PWLN01000223.1 GCA_003559375.1 Balneolaceae bacterium
TCCACCGTATTCCTGCTGCATCTGCACTGCTGAAACATTGTCGGCATAGGATGAAAGAAACAGGCCCATTGGGCTGCGAAGGGTTTCGCTGTGCAGATAATAGGCACTGTTCGCTTAAAGCCATTCTTCGCGGTTCAGAAAATCGGGCACCCACAGAGAATGGATATTGTCCCGGTTTTCGGCCGTAAGATCGAATGCTGCCATACATTCTACCGAATCGAACTTGAATGCCCTGCCCTGGTTGTTTACGGCCTGGGAAGCAAAGTCCTGTTCGGTGATCATCATTCGGCAATAATCGCACTGATCGCTGCCAAAATGGATGGGCTGCGGTTTAGGTTCACAGCCTGTTATAAGGATGACAGTCATCAAAAATGATATCGTAAAAAATGTTTTACCCCACATGATTTTATTGATTTTTAAATTTTTCGGTTTTTATGTCAATCTGTGTTTTACCGGATCTCTCTTACCATGAGAGTGGAAAAAGAGACTAAACCGGCTTCAGAATGACGTTGACTCAGCTTTGGTGCCGGAAAGATCCCATTCTTCCTGAACCAGCCCGAGTACTTCTTCCCAGCTCATAAAAGTGCCGGGATATGCATCATAGATATACTCTTTCATTTTCCTATTAGAATTATCGATGGCCGTTAGAAATAGCCCGTTGGGGCTTGGCCTCAGTTTGCTTTGAAGAAATACAAGCGCTTCAACGGGCAGGTATTGCTGTCCGTGAGCAAAATCCACTATTTCGATCTGTTTAACGGTGGATTTGTCATCCATTCCCAGATAGAATCCGGCTGTGCATTCTACTGACATAAATTTGTGTACATCACCATTCATAAGTGTAATTTTGCCGCCGTATCGTACTGTTTCGATTGGTTTATTTGTAAAACTGCATATATCTGTGCCGTAATCAATGTCAACGGAATTGATATACAGAAATACATCATTGGTATTCCTGGTATCATCCTTTGTACAGGCAACAGCCAAAAAGAGTGCGAAGAATGAAAAAATTGTGATTCGGGAGATCATAACGTTTACCTTTATTGTTTTTTTCTGTACCAGGCTGAAGCTCCGGCAAATAGCATGGAAAGCCCGATAAAAATGGAACCTGTATAGGGCCATGAACAGGCATTAATATTCAATAGCTGTTTGCAGCCGATTAATGGCGGTTGGTAGCTCATTCCGGGCACTTTAATTGGGGCATCCGGGCTGAGATTGTGGCCGTAGTCGTACCCCCACATGTAAAAATCTATCAGCCCTCCTATTCCAATGATTACCATCAGCACAAGCCATGTTATTACCAGTTTATAACTGCCGGTAATGGCTGCAAGGATTCCAAATCCAATCATAATTCCGATGACCCAGGGCATGATTTCAAATTCCGGGAAATCTTCTTTGTGAATTTCAGCCATCCCGATATAGTGGTTCAGTATGTTGATGTTTTGCAGATCGTGGCGGTTATGGCCGGTTACATTGTCAATATGAATGTACATCCCGATACCGCCGGGGTACTGTGGAGCCGTCATGGAGATTGTCCAGAAAGGCATGTAGTACAATGCAACCAGCATCAATGCTGCCAAAACCATTAATATTCTTGATTTAATACTCATTATTTTCAATTTATATGGTAATTTTCCTGATATGAATCCTCTACTCTTTAGAGAGGGGAGGTTTCACATTAAGAAAAAGACCTTTTACTCTTTTTTGTAGCCTTAAAAAATCCCGGATCAGGACCGAAAACCTGACCCGGGTTTGGGATCGATGGCCCGGAGTTTCTCCGGGCCGGGGGTAAACGTCAGTTTGTACCCGTTCTCCAGGTTAACTGCACATCCGAATCGGCTGCCGATACTCTGATATATCCCTGCATTTCCTGGTGTAATGCAGAGCAGAAAGCTGTACAGTAAAAAGGATAGATTCCGGTGCGCTTCGGTTCCCATTTAATGGTTTTGGTTTCTCCTGGCGCCACGAGGAGTTCGGTATTGTTTGCTCCTTTAATCGCGATTCCGTGAACCACGTCCCACTCCTGCTCAAAATTGGTAAGATGGATATATACTGTATCTCCAACTCTGATTCCTTCAATATTATCGGGGCGAAAATGGCTTCTGGTTGAACCCATGAATATTCGCACCACATTTCCATCGCGCTCTACCCTGTTGTCTGCAATTCTGCGAATGGCATGCGGATGGTCGTTTTCCTCCATTTCATAAATTTGAGCTACCTGGTTTACTATTTTATCAGCGCGTATTGCCTGTGCATAGTGTGGCTCGCCAATTGTTGGAAAATCTTTCAGCAGCTGCATACGTCCACCGCTTATGTCATAAAGCTGAGCGGGGTGATTTTGCTTCGGCCCGGTGGGCAAATAGCGGTCTTTGGCTGTTTTGGTTAATCCAACCATGTACCGTGGTTCCGGGTTAACATTATCGCCGGCTGTGATCAGCAGGTGTCCGATAGAATAGTATGCATCGATCCTGTCTACAACCTCAAAGGTTTCGAGCGACCATTTTACAATCTCTGATGAGATATACACAGATGTATAGGCATATCCCTGTCCGTCAAACTCGGTATGGAGAGGGCCTAAACCCGGGTTTTCCACTTCACCGATAATGGTTGAATCGTAATCAAGAACGGGTATTCCGTCGATTCTTTCAATGATGGCTCCATTTTCAATGGCTTCCAGCATTCTGGAGAAAGAGTGAACCGGGATTACGGTTGCCAGCTTACCGCCACCAACGATATATTCACCTGTTGGATCGATATCCACACCGTGAGGTGATTTGGGTGTTGGCAGGTAATAGATAAAATCTTCATCGATTTCACGGGTATCAAGCACGGTAACGCCATTTTTCACATCATTAACAGCGTAGCCCTGTTTACCGGCGTAATAGTTATGATAAAATTCACCCGGCATGGTTCTTCCATGGCCATCTCGAACAAGCTCAGCAGCTTTTCGCCAGTTTACTGCCGCGATAAAGTCTTTGTCATTTCTGGAAGCATTGATTTCCAGCATCGTGTGGGCTTCTTCAGTATTGTACGTGGTAAAGAATACCCAGTCAGAAGAAGGGCCTTTGCCTGCGCGGCCAAGGTCGTAGTTATAAGGTGGCACAATAATCTGGAAATCCAGTTCCATTCGGCCAGACTGCTGATCTACAGCGATAAAGCTGAGGGCACCGCGAAAAGCATCGCTGTAGCTGTCGATCGGTACATCGAGGTCTTCCTCGTAAGGAATACTGAAGCGAGTGCCGCCAATCACATATTCTGTATTCGAAGTTACAAAAGAGGAGGCATGATTACCGCCGGTATTTGGAATTTCAAGTATCTCCCTTGTTTGGAAAGTAGTAAGGTCAATCCTTGCAATTCGGGGTGTATTGTTTGCATTTATAAAGATCCAGCGGCCGTCAGCATCACCATTTGTTTGTGATATATGCGGATGGTGGGAATCATCCCATGGGATAAATCCGTAACTGGTTTCAAGTAAAGGTTTGGTTTCTTCGGAGTATCCGTAGGCTGTTTCCGGATCTTGGGAGAAAACAGGTATCACCCGCAGTAATCGTGCTGAGGGCAGCCCCCAGACGCTTAGTTGTCCGCTATAGCCCCCGGAAAAGAAGCCATAATATTCATCGTGTTCACCCGGCGCTACATAGACTTTTTGAGCCGCATCACCGGTATCGAGCATGCGTTGCTGCGACGGGCATCCCGTAAAGATAAAGGCAGCGATCGCGATAAATCCCGCACCCAGAAATAGTCCGCGTAAGGTTTTTGATTTGTTATTTGTCATCGTTTTAATGATTTATGGTTTATGGTATGTATGTATCAGTTTAATTCGTTGTATTCCCTCAGGAATTCAACAATAGCTCTTGCCTCATCTTCCATAACATTCTGATATGGCATGGCCGTCATATATTCCCGGAGAAGTTCCTGTCCTGTTGGGTGTTCCCGTACCATACCTGATGGGTTAAGAATGAAATTCATTACAAATTCGGCGCTTCTTCTCTCCATTACATCGCCGAGTGCCGGACCTACCATTCTGCCTTCCATGTTATGGCACATTTCACATTTCATTTCGTAGATGTTTCGGCCTTTCTCAACAAGTTCGGGATCAAACTCATCGCTAAGTTCAATCCTTTCAGTTATGGGGCCTACTCCATGCTCGAGCTCAAATTCAGATAAACCGGCTTCAGCAGTTTCTGCCTGGCCCGATGTTCTGTCGGCGGTATCATCGCCGCCACAAGCCTGGGCAAATACAATGAAGAATGATACAAATACTGCGATAATCAGGGATTTTGGATAAATCATAATATAAGTTATAAGAGTATTATGTCTTTTATTGTTTCAAAAAAAAGTTATGCTTTTGCTGCGATCCTGGAGACAAGGCTTTTAACAGGTTTTTGCCTGTGTTTGGCTGACAGCTCTTCAAGAGTTACATTTGCCATCATGTATCGAAGATTATCTTTGAATTCCTGCCATTCGTTGTGAAGCGGGCACGGATCAAGTTCACCGCAGGCCGAAAGCCCTAATACACAATCCGAAAGAACATATTTTCCATCAATGGATGCTACAACATCTAAAAATGAGATACTATGAGCCGGTTTTGCCAATTTAACTCCTCCGTTTGGCCCCTTATACGATTCCAGAATATTTGCTTTTGTTAACTGCTGTAATACTTTTGTTAGAAAATGGAACGAGATATTCAGTTCGTCGCTCAATTTTCTGATTGTCACAAAGTCATCATGTTTTTTTGACGCCAGGTAAACCGAGGCTCTCAGACCGTAAACACATGACTTTGACAGTATCATTAAATAATAATAGTATTAAGAGTATTTTATCTGAATATAAGATCTTTTAATCACCACTGTCAAGAAAAATCCTGAAAATTTTCCCGGAAAGTCATCTGACGAGTTACTTTGAAAAATGAACCTGTTACTAAAATTGTGACAATTCCGTAACCACTCGTCTGATGACTCCCCGGCATCACTTCGCAAGCGGAATTGGGATGGGGCTTGTGAAGTTCATTTTAGCTGCAACCGGAAAGAGCAGTAGCCGGGATAACGGGGCAGGAATCGGTCATCGGTCTTTATTTGCACTCATTTAAGAGCCGGATAAAGCAACAACAATTTCACTATTAAACAAATCAACAGCGAATCCCGATGTTAACCTAATCGATTCGGAAATCATCAGGCAAGAGATTTGCCACCCTTTCAAAGGACCAGGCGCCATCAATTCGAAGTGAAACCGGGTCATAAAGCTGACCGTTTTCTGTGATCATAAAAATTCCGGACTCATTCATAGGTACAAGCCTTGATCGTGATCTGGAGTCACTCACTTGTGTCCTGCGCCCATATAAAACATCAACCGGCTGGCGCAATCGGAATCCCATCAGCATCTCACCTGTTTCTGCACCGCTTGCAGGGCTGTAACCGGCAAGCCTGCGCATCTCAAGCATGGTTAACCGCTCAATTTGTGTTCTTTGAGTGGTATTTTGAATTACCGTTTCGAACCGGTTTTTTGACAGAATATTATCATAAAGACTTTGCAAAAAATGTGAGAATGACCCCCTGTAAGCCTCTGTCCTATTTCTTATCCATTCACGTTGCTGGCGGTTGTTTTCAGGCTCCATCTCTCTGAACCGAGAATAATAGGTGTAAAAACCGGAAATGCCCGATCTGTTCCATTTGAATGGCTTCGGGTTCAAGTTCAACATCGAATTTATATGTATCACTGCCGCCCAGAAGTACAGATTCCATTTTGGTTTTATAACCTATAAAACTGAAAACCAGCAAATACTGTCCTTCGAGTTTTGTAGTTAAACTGAAAGTACCATCGGTATCTGATACAGAGCCAATCGTAGTTTGCGACAGGTACACATGAACACCTGGAATTGGTTCACCAGTCTGTTTATCATTAATACTGCCGCTTATTGTTCCAGGCTGGAAAGCAAACATCCACTCTGATTGAATGAATACCAATACTGAAAGCATACAACCGTAAAGGAATATTTTAAAGGCCTGTTGTAAAATTAAGTTCACATCGTTCAATCAGATTAATAATAAATGGTTTATCTACCATTTCAATGGATTATTCAGATAGCAGGTCTGTTGCATCATGGAACTGTGTAATTGTATTAATTATGGATAAAATTCGTTAACAATTCCACAGTACATAATTTTTCTGACTGATCACGTATCTCGGTTATTCCGATCTTTTTTTGGTAGTGTCATATTCATGTATCAATATATTTCATCGAAAATCGCCCATCAAATTAAATCTGCAAACCATTAATGAGTTCCGGATGGTAAAGTGAAATATATATGACAAAAGAGTATTATATCTTATATAAATTTTTTATATCTTACTTATAGGTTATGGGTTAAATCATTCAAAGTTTCAGAGTTATTTTGGAGCCGAATTGATTAAGGACAAATTGGAATTGGAGAAATCTACTTCCAAACCAATTAAATTTTAAAAAGCGCGGGTTGGTGCCTGCGCTTTTTTTTGTTTGCATAATCCGGTTTTTAATCCTGAACGTAAAGAGGCAACCAGCCACCCGGATTATTCAGAATACTACAAATTTCTGTAACTGATAACTCTCGACCATATCAGATATATAAAAATCCCGATTCCTGTTAACAGCAAAATCCGTCCGGATAATATCAGGCCAGAAGCAGATTTAACCATGTGACCAGATAAAATCAAAAACAATCCTGAATTAAAAAGAAAAACCATGATCCATGCGGGCAGTTCAGGTCCGCGAATATCGATTCGAAGAAATCGTGGGAACATCCAATATGCGGTACCGATTACCAGCTGAACCATCCATCCCCAGATCGCCATTTCAAAATGAAGGGGCAGAAGAAGCCATGCTGAAGGGTGAATACCATAAGCTTTGTGTACCAGGAGTACAGCACCGACTAACGTGCTTAAAAGCAGCCATGCGAGTGATAATCGAATCATGTATACAGACTGTAATGGCATCATTCACTTCTTCTCACTTTTATCGGCCGGGTACGCACCCTTGGCCAAATCTCTGTGATATAACTGATGATTGCTGAGATGTGTAGAAGTGCTGATATCAAAACTACTGCAGAGACAGCCTTATTTGCTGAAAACAGGGGTATAAAAGGCTCAATAGTAAACCGCAGAATCAAACCTGAATTAAGAAGCCAGAAAGCCAGGTATGCAGGTGTTGTCTCTGTTTTTTTTCTCTCTTTGCCGATACGGGGAAACATCCAGATGGATACGCCCATAATGATTTGAGTCACCCATCCTACAACAATCATATGCCAGTAAACAGGCAGGAGTAATGCACCGGTATTTACAAAGGGCATTTCGGCCACAAAGGCTAAAATCATCCCCAGAAAAAAGTAGATTATACCGGATTTTATAAACAGTCGGCTTATTTTCGGCATCTAATAAATTTCCGTTAATCCATTTTTAAAAATAGTTCTGCTAAAGCCTTACCAGTTTAACTGCATAAGCAAGAATGACAAGCCCGAGAATTAAATTCACCCTGCCGATCCAGCTTGTTGCCTTTCGATAGATGTTACACTTAGATGTTCCCGGTTCTGAATCCATAAGTTGCACGGCTTTAGGACCAAGCCAGAAATCATGGATTCCACTGACGATGAGCACCAGACCGAAAACGTGTAACTTTATAAAAAGCCTTCCGCCATAAGTGGTTTTCCAGAAATCTGCTGAAAGAATTGTATCCAATGCGAAGCCACGGCCTGTTAATGCAAGTATCCCTGTTAGAACCAAAAGAGGAAATATGATCCAGCTGAGCCTGCTGAACCTGTAGCCAAGCTCTGTAAAAAGGAGTGTTTTATGCCCGGCAAGTTTTTTACGGGTGGCCGGAACAAGCACAGCCGCCGTAAAAAGCATGCCACCTAGCCAAAAACTGACCAAAATGAGATGAAAAAAAACAGCCCATGAATACATATGCTAATACAGGTTTTTTTAAAGAACACCGATATCCCAAAGGCATCAGAAAACTTTGGTTGGCACTATCACGAAATTCGACACTGACATCCTGCAATTAAAAATTATGATACAAGCAATTACTTTGGTTATATGAGCTCTTCAGCTTTTTTGAATAAAATGTTATTCTCCAAATGTATATGGCGATGCAAATCTTGTTCAAAAGCATCCAGGTTTTGGTAAAGGATGCTATAGGTAGCACATGCATCGTCAGGAGGCGTAAAGTGATTACTAAGTTCTCTTATTTCTGCAATCAGACTTCCGGCGCCTTCATGTTCATTAACCATAAGCGTGAGCTGCTTTTTCAGTTCACTGATCTCAGATTTTGTAACTTCCTCTCCTCGTTTCCTTTTTTTCGAAATTTCAGAAATAAGTGGAAAAGCAACATCCTCTTCACCTTGCAGATGAGCCATCATTTCTAAAGTCAGCTCAGTAAATTTGTAATAAATTTCAATATTCTCCGGATGTCTCTCGCCATGTACCGATGCCACTTTCCGCGAATAAGCTCCAATCTCATCTGTTTTGTGTCTTACAAAAGTATGGTGTTTCTTAATAATATAGTCGATAAGATAATCTGCTTCCCAGGCGAGAAAATTCTCTTCCGCCGCAGATAAAATCGATTCAAGTTTATTCAATTCCGACAAAATTTCATCCACATAGATGTTTTTCTTTTCACAAGCCTCTTGCAGCGAAATACCGCCACCGCAACAAAAATCGATATCAAATTGCCGGAAAACGGATGCTGCGTTAAAGTTATAAGCTACAATTTCTCCCACTGTGGCCTCTGGAGTAATACTGTTTTGGATGTTATTCGATGACATATTAAATATTTATTTGATTGAAATTTTCATATTGAATCCAAATTAGAGATTGAACATGAAATAAATATAAAGACATAAGACTATTTTGTCCTAATCATGTTTTTTATTACATTCTATTTGTGTTTTGTGTCCATTAAAAGACGGACCCGATGAAACAGATTTACTCTGCTTTATTATTGTTCTCATTTTTTGCAGGAATTATACAACCTGTAATACCTATGGCAGAATATTCCAAAATGAATAAAAAAGGCCTGGTTGAGCTTATAATAATGGCCGATGCCGGTAATCGTGATAGTCATTTTTGTACTCATGACAATCAGACAATTCCCGACAGCTGGAAAAATCCTATTCCCGGCTTGCTCGACCTTGATTATTATCCCATTCCGATTTACAACTATATAGCCACAACCAAAGCGATACTTCCAGAACACTTAACATTGTATCAGGATTTACGCCAAATACCATTTATGATCAATCTGGGTCGTATTATCCCGCCTCCAAAATTTCTTGATATACCGGTATTTTTTTGATATTCATATATAACTGCCAGAGAAATACAGGCAGCAAACGCGCCCTGAAGCCTCAACTAATACTGGGTTAATACAAATGACGCGATACGCATGGTAATGTTTATGTATCGCGGCATTGTATAATATAGAAATAAGCTATAGTCCAACAATGTCTCACAAAATTCACACTAACATGAAAAAGTCAAAATTATTGATTGTAACATTTATTGCAATGGTCATCACAATACTCGGCAGCAGAATTGCCAACGCATGCCCTGCCTGTAATGCATTATATAAAATGCAAATCGAAAATGACCTCAAAGAAACACTTATTGGCAAAGAGCTCATGGCAGCCATGGAAGCTCAGAAAAATCTGCCACTCGATTTTGCTGAAGCCACAAGGCATCTGTTTACAAATGCTCCTGATCAGCAAGATCACGATTTTATAGAAATTATAAACCGTGATGCAGGCCTTTCTATACCACAGACCAGTTATGTTGACCAGGACATCGAGCCTGATGTAACTGTCACCATTACTCTCGATGAAGGGCTAGCCTATCTTGGAAACGGAGTGGTTTACGACGGATTCCGGACTAATGGCCAGGTGCCCGGACCAACCATACGTGTAAAACAGGGCGATGTGGTAGAGATGATCGTGGAAAATACAGGGACTATCCCGCATGGCGCCTCGCTTCATGCCGCTTACACCCAAACATCAAAATACCTCGGCGAAATACCGGCCGGGCAGTCCAGGTCAATTAAATTCAGAGCTACCTATCCGGGTGTGTTTATGTATCATTGCGCGCCGGGCGGGCATGCGATACCCATGCACGTACTTTTTGGCCAGTACGGCATGATGGTGGTTGAACCTGCCGATCAAAAGTACCGGCTGGAAGAGGAACTTGGACATGGCCCTGATCTTGAAATATTCCTGCTCCAGCATGAATGGTATGCCAGCGGTAAAGATGCGGTTGAAGGAAATCCGACGTACATTACTTTTAATGGTGAGATTTTCCGTTATGTGAAAGATCCGATTACTGCAAAACCGGGAGATTATGTAAGGATTTACTTCATGAACATCGGCCCGAACCTGGTGTCAACTTTTCATCTTGTGGGAATTGTATGGGATTTTGCCTATTGGCAGGGGCATCCAGAAGCAGTATTTCCCGGAGGACAAACTGTAACGGCGGGCCCTTCGGATTCATGGGTGGTTGAATTTCGTGTTCCGCCCGACGAAGGCGCATATACGATGTTGTCTCACGCGGTGGGATCCACAAGCCGGGGCGCCATAGGGCTGCTTGTGGCCGACCGTAATGCAGATACGCCAAAAACGGTTCTTGCCGATGGGCCTGCATATACCGAAGAGGAGCTTGCCGCTTTTAAAGAGGAAGCCCACCGGGTGATGTCGCCGTTCAAGGCGGGTTCACCGGATATTGATCCGCCTGCCGTGTATGGAAATGACACAAAAGAGGTTACGGTAAAGATTATTGGCAATTCGTATTATCCGAAAGTACTCGAAATTACACCCGGTACTACCGTTACATGGGTCAATGAAGATGTGTTCAGCTATCTGGCAGGTGAATTTTCAGGCATTCACAATGTGGTATCAACCGAAGGGCCAACAAATCTGAATTCACCAATGCTTGCTCATGCCGAAACTTGGAGCTATACATTTGAGCAAGAAGGCGAGTATACCTATATCTGTACACCTCACCCTTATATGGAAGGAAAGGTTACTGTCAGAAAAGCGGACAGAGACATTGATTTTGCCATGATCATGTGGCCAATGATTCCGGCTCTGATCGCATTGGGTTTTGCTTTTGCAGCCTGGCGCAGGCAACCTGTTTAAACATGATGGAATCAATGTAAGATAAATACTGCCGGTAAGTGGAAACGGTTTTTTTCGGCCTTGAATCAGTTGGTGGGTACAGTGTGGCTGCCGTCAAGTGATTCACAGCCTTGATTTTTTGGTTCTTTTGCCCCGAAGGGATCACCATGGGGCATCAAGGCAAAAGAACATAAAAAATATTCGCCAAAGAAGATGATTATTTAATAAAAAATGGTGTAACTCATCACCTCATATCACGTCAATTTTGATTGTGGATATGTTTATCTTCCTTTGATGAAATTTTTTGGGTAAACATATCCTTGCGAATTATGAAGCCTGCAATTTCTTCTGGCACCTCAGACATTCATGAATATCAGAATCTCTGATCAAGTGCTTTCTTATTAATTTCTAACAAAATCTGTTTAGCCTGAGTATTCATCATGGAACTTGAAGGATTTATCACGAATACCATTATAGAACCATTCAGAATCCGATCTGTTGAACCTATCCGGTTCACAACCATGGAAGAGAGAAAAAGTATGCTGAGAGACGCAGGGTACAACCCGTTTTTGCTGAAGGCTAAAGATGTGCTTATCGACCTTCTCACCGACAGTGGAACCGGGGCGATGTCATCAGCTCAATGGTCGGGCATGATAGCCAGTGATGAATCCTATGCAGGTTCGGAATCATATTATAAATTTGAAAAAGCCGTGCAGGATATTACCGGTTTCAAACATGTGATACCTACACATCAGGGCAGGGCTGCCGAGAATATTCTGTTTACAACCATTGCCAAAAAGGGCGATATAATTCCGAATAATACACATTTCGACACCACCCGTGCCCACGTGGAGCATAACGAAGCAGAAGCGCTCGACCTGGTGATTGAGGAAGGAAAACTGCCACAAAAAATCCATCCGTTTAAGGGCAATATGGATACTGCAAAACTGGAAGAGCTTATTGCTGAAAGAGGAGTAGAAAATATTCCGGCCATTATGCTTACTGCAACCAACAATTCGGGCGGCGGACAACCGGTTAGCATGAAAAATATTCGGGAAGTATCGAAAATTGCCCGTAAGCATGGAATCCCTTTCTTTATTGATGCGTGCCGGTTTGCTGAAAATTGCTGGTTTATTAAAACCAGAGAGGCAGGTTATGAAAAAATGCCACCTATCGACATTGCACGCAGAATGTTTAAATATGCCGACGGATGTACGATGAGTGCCAAGAAAGACGGGATGTCGAATATCGGCGGTTTTCTGGCACTGAATGATGACGAACTGGCAAAAAAATGCCGCAGCCTTACAATCCTAACTGAGGGCTTCCCTACCTATGGCGGTATGGCCGGCTACGATATGGAGGCTGTCGCGATTGGCCTCTATGAGGCACTGGATGAAGGTTATTTACGGTATCGGATACGCTCTACCGCCTATCTGGGTGAAAAACTGCAATTTGCGGGTATTTCGATCGTGCAACCCACAGGAGGCCATGCAGTATATGTTGATGCGAAAAGTATGCTGCCACATATTCCCTCTTTGGAATATCCGGCATGGAGCCTTACCAATGCCCTTTACCTCATTGGGGGCATCCGCGCAGTTGAGATTGGAAGCGTTATGTTTGGGCTGCAACCCGATGGAACCGAAAAACCGGCGACCATGGAACTTGTGCGATTGGCTATTCCGAGGCGTGTTTACACACAAAGCCACGTTGATTATCTTGCCGAAGCGGTAATTCATACCTACCGCCAGCGGCACCAGCTGCGGGGTTACAAGATTGTATCTGAACCAACCGTGCTGAGGCATTTTTCAGCAAACCTGGAACCGTTATAAATTAGATTGGAGTGTGGATTGTGGAGTGCGGCTTCAGCAACCTGACAGTCGATGATGCCGACCCCTCGGTACACCCACAGGATATGCCCCAAAATGGATCAGCGTTGCGTAACTGCGGGATACGGGATACCTGACTTAGCTTGGCCCCAAAAACTCCCCCTTTTTCAAAGGGGGTCGGGGGGATTTAAGGGTACTTGAGTATAGTGACTGATGTCGTTGCAGTAGACTTCCGAAGTCTATTGGAATAATCCAATAATCCACTTCTTTTTACAACAGTTCATTCTGAAATGATTGGAAGACTTCGGAAGTCTTTTTTTCTAATCTTTCCCGGAATGTTGCACAAGCCCCGTGGGGATAAACGAGACGCTTGCGCCATCAGAATCTGGAACCGATTGCGCAATCAGGTATGGATCTCCTACATATCGTCATTAATCTCGATCCAGTAACCGTCAGGGTCGGTAAAATAGATTTGCTGAATACCGTCGGGCCTGATGTTTCTTTCACCAACATTGCCGCTAAAATCAGAGTATTCTATGCCGTATGATGTAATTTGGTCAATAAAGGCATCAAGGTCACTCACACTGAAACAAAGATGGTTATAGATATTTTGTTCCGTTCGTTCTTCAGAACCCCGAATTACATGTAGCTCAGCACCGCCGCCTATATCGAACCAGGCATGCATTCCCAATCCAAACGGTTCAGGAATTTGTTTTAGCCCGATCACATCGCGGTAAAACGCTTCACTTTCCTCAAGGTCGGTTACAGCAATAGCAATGTGATTGATTTGAACCCTGATTTCAGTTTGGTTTTGCTGAGCTAAAATTCCATTTGCTTGTATTGCGATAAAGAACAGGACGAATAAAATCTTTTTCATAATTCTATGTTACGGTATTGGTTAACTGGATAATGGTGCAACATAGTAAGAAAAATCCCGGAGGAATGTCTATAGCACGAGCCTGGATTCTTTTTTTCCCACTGATGTTGGTATTAAACCTTCAATCAATCCGGCTGTCAGAACAGAATTATCCAGTTTTTTAAAATCCATTGCTAATCTTTCAGCACCGGTTTTTTTCTTTATTGCACGCTCCACAGCAGTTAAAAGTTTATCCACACTTAACTTATTTGGCATGAGCATTACACCGGCACCCGCGAATTCCACGCGTCGTGCTACTTCAAGCTGATCTCTGCCAAAAGGAACCACCACTAATGGTACTCCATGTGATAGTGCCCGCTGGGTTACTCCCATGCCGCCATGGCAAATAACAACACATGATTTTTTTATAACCGGGTCATGAGGAATAAAACGCTCAAGGCGGGTATGAGGATTCAGGTCATTCTTGAATTCCTCCGGTTGATAAGAAGCAGTGGTGGCAGCCACAAAAAATCCTTTCTGCGGTAACGTCTGCAGTGCAGCTTCTACAATTGGCCGGTCGTTCTGGCGCTCGGTTGAACAGGTTACAAGTACAACCGGGCGGGCGGTTTCATCAAGCCATGGCGGGTTTCCAGAGGGGGGTGACCACAATCCGGGGCCAACGAATTCAAAATTGTCCGGCCATTTTTCACGCGGGTATTCAAACGTTTTGGAAGTGAAATAAAGCAATTTATCTGGACGCAGAGGCATTTCAGTAAGACTGGACAAAGGCACAAGGTTCAGTCTGGCTCTTAGAGAGTTTACAGGAGGCAGCGCCAGTTTATTTAATTTTGAAAAAATGGCTTTGCCAAGCAATTTATCACGCAGCTTTCCGAAAATTCCGGTTGATCGTTTAAACCCAGGCCCGAAAGGAGGCACTCCGGGTGCCGGAAGAAAAGTAAAATATGGCTGAAACACAGCCCAGGGAAGTCCCGAAGCTTCTGCTGCAGCTTGCGCTCCCCAGCTGTTAACATCGATCACAAGAAGATCTGCGCGGGTTTTTTGAATGGCATTTTGGAGATCTGAAATTTCAAATTTTGACCGGTCGCCAAACGTTTTCATGGTAAACTCGAGGGCTTTAACAGGGCTTTTGCCTTTCCAGTCATCCAGATCGCGTTCTTCTATTTCCGGTGCCATGGCATCAGCTCCTAATCCATAATCTGCAAGTTTATCAATCTCAGAAGAAAGGGTTCGAATATGCACATCATGCCCCCGGGAGTTGAGTTCCAGAGCTGATCCAAGAATTGGAAAAAGGTGTCCGCGGGCAGGTGAGGTATAGAATAAAATCGATGCCATTATTTATCTCCGTTTAGACTGTTCAGTAGTTTTATCATGATTGATGCTACAAATTCCGGGTGCAAACCATAATCTCTTCTGAGCAATTTCCATGTACCCAAATCGGTTGCTGTGATAGCCGAGTACAATTGCTTCTCATATTCATCACCTTCCAGGCCGTCTAATAAATTATGGCAATGTTTTTCCACCCATTTCCGGTGCAACTGCCTGCCACGATTTACAATTTTCCGGATCGGTTCCGATATTTTTTCCTGGTTAATCAGGTTGCTCATCATATCACCATCTTTCTCATAGTGATTCACAAGAGCCTGAATCGCATAATTGAGGCCTTTCTCTGCAGAAACTTCTCTTTCAGAAACAACTCTCTTTTCTTCTCTTTCAGCGAGCTTTTCAAAAAGTTCTTCTTTGGACCCGAAACGCCTGATTACTGTCTGTACCGTTACACCGCTGTCACGGGCAATCTGATCAAGTGTTACACGATCGAAGAGTTCTTTAGAAAATGCATTTAAAGCAGCATTCAGTATGGCTTCGCCGGTTCCTTTTTCTGCTTTAGCACGTGCATTTTTTTTATAGGACCTGGTTTTCATATATCCATATGAGTTTGATACCTTAATTTCGTGTTAGTATAATTAACATGATATAAGAATAATAATCAAGGCTGAGTAATCATAATAACACACTCTTGTTTTGTACCCGTCAGAATCGTGAAAATGCAGTGATTTTAAATATCAGAGACTTGGTTAGATCATTTATTTTAATTGGGTAATTTTTTATGCTTCCGTTTGAATGATATGCGATTTTTCCATATCCACCGAGTCGATGTAGGCATCAAAAAGCGCACGGGATTATCGCAGGTCAGCATAGCCCTCGATGGCTTCGGGCATCAGGGTGAGTTGCGGGCGTTTGGGGTATATCCGGCACCCGCAAATCGGCCGTGCCTACGGCACTAACTCATTGCACGCGTGTGCTTACCCCGGAATTAAATTCCGGGGCTATATGATCTTCCGTGCCTCTGGCACTGTTGTTTTTTTTCGATAAATTAAATGAAAAATTTTTATGAATTTATCGAATCAATATTGATCCGATACCTTTAATCATAAACGGAATCATTCAATTCACCATGAGTTGTCCTGAATATGGCTCATGTGCGTTGCATAAAACTGAACCAGATCTATCCCGATCTCTGATTTTTCCTCAGAAAGTTTCTGCTTCAGGCCGGTGTACACCGAAATTGCCATTATACAAGCCCGCGATATTTAAAGCGTCATCAAGAGAAAATCTCGGAAGCCAGATCGGTGAATCTACACTCAGGTCTTCAGCCAGCGTATTCCAGCCAAACATAGCTCTCACATCATTATACCAGGAGTTGATTACACGAACCTCTGTTTCTGCTGCATTACGGTCGATAACATTACGTGATGAATAGTACGTACCCCATTGCGCATTAATGTTAAAAGAAATGGTATGATCCACGTTATCCATAGCATCATAAATTAACTCAGCTTCATCTTCGATATCATCAAAACCCATTTTAATATCAAATTCCATATAGTCGGCATTTGCATTCGATGCGATGATATTATTGTACAAAACCAGGTTATTGCTTCTTTTGGAATTGTCAATACCGAAATTATCATTGTATGAAAAAATACTGTTCAAAATTTCGACTCTTGTTGAGCTTTCCAACATAATTCCACTGCCGCCAAAAGAACCAAAAGGGGTATGTTTTTGGTTAAACACACTGATATTATTTTCAAATTTGTAATAGGGTATTTCAGAGCCGGTAA
>PWLN01000454.1 GCA_003559375.1 Balneolaceae bacterium
CCAATTAAAACATACCGGACATGATATTTTCCCAGCGTTGAAATAATTATTTCCGGGTTAAATATACTCATTTTATGCCAGATCAGACTGGTTTTACATTTTCAATAAATTCAATTATATGTTTTAATTCATCAAGCCTTTGTTCGGGTGTTAGATTTAATATTCTATTAACATCCGTGAGCATATGAGAGTTTGATACCAGAAGGGGTGTTAATTCTACTATAGCACTGAATCCAGAAGCTGCCAAAAGCTTATTCAATGTATCCGTTGTTGGATTTACATTTCCCGACTCAATGCGAGAAATTAATGACTGTGCCGTTCCTGCTCGCCTGGCAAGCAGCCTTTGCGATAATCCGGACTTTTTCCTTGCTTCACGCACTAATACAGAGGCTTGTATTCCTGTAGATTCACTCATACTATATGATAGCAAAAAAGGCATCATCAACCAAGATTAGATCACTCTCTGTTTATTCGAACACTGTCAGAACTATCCATGATATTTCCGGAACAGTGATTATTGTTTTTGTCCCAACGATTTAGTAACTAAATCTACGTCCTTAACTTAAATGGAAAACAAATGGCAGAACTGATCTCCTTCATCAACTGGCTATCTGTAATTGTGGCCACACTCATCTATTTTTTTCTTGGGGCACTTTGGTACAGCCCGGTTATGTTTGCAAAAAAGTGGATGGAACTTCGGAATATCTCAGAGGGTGATATTGACGGGCCAAATCCGGTGATTTTTGTCTATTCTTTCATCCTACAGTTCATTGCTGTGGCTTCACTTGCTCTGTTTATAACTGCAATGGGTATTAATTCCGCTTTAAACGGCGCTATTATTGGGTTTGGTGCCGGTGCCGGTATCTTGTTTGCATTAGCCGGAACTACTGGAATATTCACAGAATTGAAAATGCAGCTTCATTTTCTTGACAGCGGCTATCATGTAGTTGGGCTTACGATTGCTGGAATTATTTTAGGATGGTGGTGACATATCTGTATGAAAGCATTGGTAATTGGCGCTACAGGCCTCGTTGGAAGAGAGTTGATTCAGCTATTAGCAGAAGATCAGCGATTTAGTCAAGTAATTGTCTTTGGCCGGCGTCCGCTTCAAATCGCACATAGTAAAATTGAAGAGCACCTGATAGATTTCGAAAATCCTGCACAATGGCGGCATCTTGTAAAGGGCGACGTATTTTTCTCTACTCTTGGCACAACAATAAAACAGGCAGGCAGTAAGGAGGCTCAATACAAAGTGGATTATACTTATCAATATGAATTCGCAAAAGCAGCTTCTGATAATCATATCCCCATTTACATACTCGTATCTGCACCTTCTGCCCGGCCTGATTCCCGGATTTTTTATACCAAAATGAAAGGTGAACTTGAACGGGATGTTAAAAAACTGAACTTCAGCCTGATTCAAATAATCAGGCCGGGACTACTTCATGGTATCAGAAAAGACGTACGTATGGGCGAAAAACTTATGTATTATGTGCTAAATACTATAAATCTGTTCGGCATACTTAAGCAATACAGGCCAATTCACGGAAAAACAGTCGCCAATGCAATGATTAATGCAGCCTGTTCCGGTAGTAAAGGTGTTCATCATTATGAGCCAGGAGAAGTCTTTTCATTAGCATCAAGCGATTCAGGTCAATGATTCTTATCTTTGACCTTAGCTTATGATAGAAAAAAACCTTTTCAAGATGCTCATGATGGTAATTCATCAAACAATGCCTGTTCAGGAAATATCTGATTTTTGAGTCTCTTTAAGGTTTTTTTATATCCCCGCTTGTCGCTGTGAGGAACTCAAATAATCACAGCTATTGAATTTGCAAGTACAGATTTATCGGTTTTTTTACATCGCCTAAGGAGAATGATTATTAAACGTTACTTTTCTACCACTGGTCTTTTGGTGGGAACCTTTTTCTTTGCCCTCTCTATGACCCCAAGCCTGCTTCCGAGAACAGATCTTTTCCAGGGTCTTGTTTCAGGATTCTCACTCGCTGCGGGCTACGGAATCGGGGTGCTTGGCCCCTGGTTGTGGAAATACTTTGAATTGCCAAACCCATCAAAAAATATTCAAAAAAACTTACAGATTATCGCAGCGGTGATCTGTACGATTACCGGATTTGTATTCTTATGGCGGGCAAGTGAATGGCAAAACTCTATTCGCACACTGATGGGAATGGACGAATTAACAGGAATTCAGCCAATTATCATTGGTGTAACAGCTGTCTCAGTTTTTCTTATTCTACTTCTTCTCGCTCGTCTGTTCAGATGGACATTCCGGCTTATTACCCTGAAATTATTGAAATATGTTCCAAGGAAGGTGTCATACATCTTCGGTTTGATAACTGCCTTTATTCTTTTCTGGTCTGTTCTCGACGGTGTACTCTTTTCGCTGATCCTGAGGTCGGCTGATACCACTTACGAAAGAGTGGATTCTTTGCTGGAACCCGAATTTGAGCAACCCGTTGATCCAATGAAAGCGGGAAGTGCGGTTTCACTTCTTAACTGGGATGATATGGGGCGACAGGGACGCCGTTTCATTTCAGGCGGGCCGACATCCCACGATTTCCGGAGATTTACGGACCAGCCAGTGCAGGATCCTGTTCGTGTTTATGTGGGCATGAATGCAGCCGAAACATTTGAAGAACGTGCAGAATTAGCCCTGCAGGAACTCATCAGGCTCAATGCTTTCAATCGTGAAGTAATGGTTATCATTACACCAACCGGAACCGGATGGATTGATCCCGGATCTATTGTCCCACTGGAATATCTCTTCCATGGTAATATTGCCAGTGTAGCTGCCCAATACTCCTATCTCCCAAGCCCTCTTTCACTTTGGATAGAAGAAGAGTATGGTGCAGATATGGCACTCGCGCTCTTTCAAAAAGTATATGGTTACTGGACTAATTTACCAGCTGATCAAAGGCCAAAATTATACCTGCACGGCCTGAGCCTTGGTGCTATTAATTCCGACAAGTCGTTTGATCTTTATGACATTATCGATGACCCGTTCAACGGAGCCCTTTGGGTTGGCCCTCCTTACCGAAAAGAAACATGGAGATCCTTTACTCAGCGGCGCAATCCAGACTCTCCCGCCTGGCTTCCCAGGTTTAAAGACGGGTCTGTAGTGCGGTTTGCCAACCAGCATGGAGGCTTACATGATGCTGACTCTGATTGGGGCCACTTCCGCATTGCCTATCTTCAATATGCCAGTGATCCAATTGTATTTTTTGATTCAAGGTCCTATTTCCGTGAACCGTCCTGGATGCGTGCACCGCGAGGGCCTGATGTTTCCCCCGCATTGAGATGGTATCCGGTTGTCACGATGCTTCAGCTCGCTGTAGATATGGTATCAGGAACTGAACCCAGAGGGTTTGGCCATGATTATGCAGCCCAGCATTACTTCGATTCATGGCTGGCATTAACCGAACCCGAAGGCTGGAGCGAAGAACAGATTAAGCAATTGAGGTCCTACTTTTCAGAAAATTATTGACCAAATTTAATACGATATTCAAGAAATATACTGAAGGCTGACAGCTGACAGCTATCAGCCTTCAGGAATTATGAATTTGATCCGGTATCTGATCTCAATCCGCCCACGCTTCCACATCGTTGTATACTTCGGCAAACTCAAGCCGGTTTCCGTCTTTGCTAACCGTTGCCTCAAATTCAACAGCCTCTGAATCATCTTCGCGCCTTATAAGATGCTTGGCAAGCTGATTCACAATCTGGCTTTGTATCAATCTTTTTAAGGGCCTTGCACCATAAACAGGATCATATCCTCTAACTGCGAGCCAGTCTTTTACCTTATCCGAGACAGATAAACTCACCTTGTTTTTTAAAAGCATAGCTTCAACCCTTCGAAGCTGAATGTCCACAATAGAACGGATATGATTCTGATCCAGTGGATGGAATATCACAATGTCGTCAATGCGGTTCAAAAATTCGGGACGGATAGCCCGGCGAAGCTGCTCAAGAAGCTTTGATTGTAACGAGCTGTACATTTCATCATCCATCACCCCGGCTGTCTTTTCCAGTTGTTCTGAAATGAGATGAGAACCGATATTACTCGTCATGATAATAATTGTATTGGTAAAATCGACAGTAACGCCCTTGTTGTCAGTCAGACGGCCATCATCCAGAACCTGTAGAAGCACATTAAAGGTATCGGGATGCGCCTTTTCGATCTCATCAAGAAGAACCACTGAGTATGGTTTTCGTCGTACAGCTTCTGTCAATTGTACACCTTCATCGTATCCTACATAACCCGGAGGGGCTCCAATCAGCCTGCTGACACTGTGTTTTTCCATATATTCACTCATGTCGATGCGAACCATTGCGTCTTCATCATTAAATAGAAAATCAGCAAGTGATCGTGCAAGTTCTGTTTTACCCACGCCGGTTGATCCCAGAAACATGAACGACCCAATTGGCCGGTTTTCATCCTGCAATCCGGCACGTGCACGCCTTACCGCATCAGAAACAGCCTGAATGGCCTGATCCTGGCCAATTACCCGCTTGTGAAGCTCTTCCTCAAGCATTA
>PWLN01000242.1 GCA_003559375.1 Balneolaceae bacterium
ACTGAAGCGATATCGAACTACCTCAGCAAAAAAATCACATTTTTTGCAAGGAAATCGTATTACCTATTGACATTGGAGGCCATATATATGTTCATCTGTTTCTCTCCTCTGTTTCATTCTATCTAATCCCTCTTCTCTCATTTTAACCTGAGTACAAAATTTTCACAAAATCTGTTTTTAAGGGATGTAAATCATTCGTATTTTTAAAGTCTGTGAAAAAAACAATGATTCACCAGTTAAAACTGACATACCGGCTGAACCTGCTGTTCGGCTCCCTAAATAATTTAACGCCTTACAAAGGCATGACGGGAGGAGAACAAACTTGAACACTCAGGTACGTCATATAACCAACTTTATGCATCAATGGGCACCGCCCGGTATAAAGATGAGTTATGACAATGTAGGCCTTCACCTGGGCGACCCCTCTTCACCGGTATCAAAAATTCTTGTCTGCCTCGACGTCACAGAAGCCATTGTTGACGAAGCGATCCATAAACAATGCCAACTGATCGTTTCTCATCATCCGCTCATTTTCGAAAAAATATCGTCCATTAATCCAACTGATGAAAAAGGGCGCATCATATATAAAATCATCCAAAACAACATCGCACTTCTTACTGCCCATACCAACCTCGATGCTGCTCTTGACGGGGTTTCTTTTGTATTGGCAAATAATCTCGGTCTCGATGATCTGCAATTTCTCGATAAAACATATAACATCAGCCGTAAAATTTCCCTCACTACCGACTATGAGGACACTGAAGCCGTGCTGAAGCTTCTCAACTACCACTCGGCTGAGGAGGCGCATTTTTTTGAAGTAAATGGACGAAAGGAAGGTCAAAAATATTTTGAAGCAATTATTGATCAGCACAATGTACCTCAACTGCGGAAGGCACTTGAGAATGAAGGTTTGCTTAAAAAGGGTAGTTTTCAGGAGATGGAAATTTCCACACCAACCAGCAATTTTGGCATGGGTGTTCTCGGATATTATCCCGATCCCGGAATTGCCATGGATGAATTTTTATACCTTGTATGCCGGGCACTTGATGTGCCATCGGTGAGATATTCCGGCCGGGCCGACCGAATCCGTAAAGTGGCGGTCTGTGGCGGGGCGGGCATTTTCCTAAAAAAAGCAGCTATATTGGCTGGTGCAGATGCGTTTGTAACCGCCGATATCAAGTATCACGACTACTTTACTGAAAAATCAAATTTTTTACTGGTGGATGCAGGCCATTACCAGAGTGAATTTCCTGTGGTGGAGGCCATCCGAAAAGAGCTGGCCGAAGCTTTTGAACATATCCAGGTTGAGGCCACCGAAGTTGTGACCAACCCAATGAAAATATACGTAACCGATTTTGAACCAAAAAACATCTAATTTCCCGTAACTAAGAGCTATGCAAGAGGTACTTCAACAACTCGCAAACCTTCAGTATATCGACAGCCGCATTGATGAAATACGCCAGCTTCGCGGCGATCTCCCGGAAGAAGTACTCGATATCGAAACAAATATTGTGCGCTATGAGGCTAAACTGAAGCAGCTCGAAGATGAGCAAACTTCTCTTATTACAGAAAAGAGTAAGCTCGAGCTCGACATTGAAAGTTCAATGGGGAAAACCAAAAAATACGAGGAGCAACAGCTCACCGTTCGCAATAACCGCGAATATGATGCCCTCACCAAAGAGATTGAGGCGCAGAAGCAGTTTGTAGATAATGCCGTTTCAAGAATCGAAGAAATTGAGAGGCGGCAGGAAGAAGTTGTAGTCGAGATTGAAGCACATAAGGTAAACCTGGAAGAAACACAGGTACTCTTTAAAGAGAAAAAAGAAAATCTTGACAGTGTGATTGAGAGTACAAAATCTGAAGAAGAGAAACTTCTTGCTAAAAGGGATGATCTTGAAAAAGAGCTCGACTCACGTTATGTCAGAAGTTATAACCGCCTGCGCGAAGGCTTAACCAACGGAATAGCTGTAGTTGCTATGGAAAAAGGCGCTGCGCTTGGAATGGCCCTGCCACCTCAAACACAGGTTGAAATCCGCCGCAAAAACAAGGTTATTATTGACGAACACAGTGGCCGAATCGTCATAGACCCCTCTTTCTTCGATGAAGCAAGAAAACAGCTCAAAATCTGAGCCTGGCTTATAACACGTTTTTCGCTTGCAAATTCGTTAACTTATCGAATAATTTGATATTCGTATTACCATGCCCATACAGATTCCTGTTGGATAAGGTATAATGAAGCAAAAATTCATATAATCTTTGTGCCATTGTGCCTTCGTGGCTATACACCAGTAAAAAAATTGAAGGTTTCCGGGCAATTACTCAGCTAAGCCATGGCGTAGGTGAGAGGAAAGTCCGAACACCAACGAGAACCGTGCCCCGGGAAACCGGGGGGCTTCCCGTTTCAACGGGAAGAACAGACAGTGCCACAGAAAACAGACTTCCTTTCGGAGTTTTGGTTAGAAGGGCGGGTAAACCCGCCTTCGCTGAAGCTTCGGCGGGTAAAGGTGAAAAGGCGGGGTAAGAGCCCACCGCCCCGGCCGGTAACGGACGGGGGCAAGGAAAACCTCACGGGGTGCAAGTTCACGCAGGTTGTGCGCCTCTCGTCGCAATACAACCGGGTGGAACGCTCAATGCAGCGGCACTTGTGCCGTTGCCAGATAAATGATTGCCATCCCGGCAAGCTTGTCGGGATACAGAATTCGGCTTACAGGAAACCTTTGTATTACATGGCTGTCTCTGCGAAAGCAGGGGCAGCCTTTTTTGTACAGTAGCCCGGGGCGCCGACCCGGCAGGGAAAGCCTGTGCAAGATGAAAAAACTATGGATTACCGGCATGGTGGATAGAATGCCCTCGAAGCGACATCCTTCTTTTTGCAAAGTCCGTCGTAGCGGGTCAGCGACCCGCTGTACTGTATCCCTAATATCATTAAAACTTGTAATCCCGGGCAATAAAGCCTTATACTTGTAGTTCTGACAAAACAATTACATTACAAAAAACAAATACACATTTATTTATGACTTTTTTAAAAAGCATGTCTATAGCAGCCTTGGTACTGGTATTTTCTGCGGGAGCACTCTTTGCCCAGGTTCAGCAACAGCCCCCGCAAATGCCCGACCTTCCCACCTCTGAGGATGTTTCTGACGAAGAAATTTCCCTTCTCGTTGTTACATTACAAGAGCTGGGCCCCATAGAGGAAAAAGCTCAACAGCGTATCGAAGAAGCCGTTGAATCCGAAGATCTCAGCTTCAACCGTTTCAGGGAAATGATGATGGCCATGCAAAATCCCCAGATGGCAGGCGAAGTAAACATTTCGGATGACGAAATGGAAAAGATCCAGAAATTGCAGCCCAAGTTAATGGAAATTCAGGGCGAAACAGAGCAAGAGATGATCGCAAAAATTGAAGATAATGGAATGACGATTCAGCGGTATCAGGAAATTATTATGGGGGCACAGCAAGATCCAACTCTCATGCAACGCCTTCAGGATGAACTGGGTATCGAATAGATACGATTCATTTGAACATGAAAAATATAAAGCTTCTCAATTAAAGATCGGGGAGCTTTTATTTTATTAGGTTAGTAGAGAGTATAGAGTAGAGAGTATTGAGAATATTGATGTTAGGGACCGAAAAGTAACAGATCCTCTTCACACACCACACACACATCCCCACTCCCTCCAAATGAATATCAATCCATCTTTGTTACATTCCTATAAAACAGAATACAAGCAAATATGAAAGATTGTTACCTTTTACGTTGAGATTTATCTTACAAGTACACTGATTCATTATGTCTGAAAACATTAAAAGCCGTTATCAAACGATCATTAAACGCATCAACATCGCATGCAAAAAAGCCGGACGAAACTCTTCTGAAATTACACTTGTCGCCGTCAGTAAAACCAAACCTGATGCTGACGTACGTGAACTCATGGATGCCGGACACCTCCATTATGGTGAAAATCGCGCAAAGGCCCTTGAAGACCGGATGGAATCAATCAAAAATGAAAATGTGCAGTGGCATTTTATCGGTGTTCTTCAAACCAATAAAATAAAATATATGGCACATAGGGTGAACTGGATTCAGTCTGTACATAAAATGAAAGCCCTGGAAGAAATTGAAAAAAGGGCATCGGCTGAAAACCGCGAAATCAGCGTTTTGATACAGGTTAACATCAGCGAAGAAGATCAGAAAAGCGGGTGTGAACCGGAAGAACTGGAACCCCTCCTGAAATATGCCCAAAACCTCAAATATGCAAAAGTAAAAGGGCTTATGGGAATGGCCACATTAACAGATGATCCCGAATTGGTGCGCCCTGAATTCAGAAAACTCCGGGTACTTCGAAATGAACACCGGCATCTGGAAAGTGGCAGTGTCTCACTGCAAGAACTATCAATGGGTATGACAAACGACCTTGAAGTGGCCATTGATGAAGGTGCAACCATGGTGCGTGTTGGAACGGCCATTTTCGGAGAACGAAACTACTGAGCAGAATTAACGTATCCTGATTCAAGATTCATAAGTTAATACAAGGGGTTTTATTGTTTTTTATTCATCATGTTGCTTTGCGCAATGCGCCAGGCGACTGGCGTTAGCGATTTGAATAACTTCATAAGATCACTTGAATATCCTGAATGAAAATCAACCCAAGAAACTCAACAAACAGTCTCATTTATTTATTACTTTTACGATAGGCGAAAGCCTGCAATGAACCGGTAAACCGGAGTTTTATATTAATTTCGAATTTTTTGATCCAATGTCTGGAACCCTTATTGCGTTCATTATACTCGCTGCAATCATTGGCGGATATATCATTGACTACCAGAAAAACAAACTAAAATGGCAATCGCAAAATCAACAGAGCGGCACTGAAATAGACGAACTGCGAATTGCTATTGAAAAAATGACTAAACGGATTGAAAACCTTGAAGCAATTGTGGCAGATGAACCATTAACCGGTGGTGCAAATAAAAAGTCGTCATTTTCTATTGAATTGGATGACGATGAAACAATAAAAGAAAACAACAGGAAAACAGTCGCAAATAAAGCTAAAATGAAAGGTGATTGAGATGTTGGATGGAGTTGACCCTCATGCAGTACTTGTATTTGGTACCGGAGTTGCAATTGTTTTAATTGTGACCCTCGGCAGCATCATTAAGATGTGGATTAAGAGAGATTCCGGTAAAAATATTACCGAGAATCATGAATTTTTAGCTGCCTTGAGGGAGTTCAAGGAAAATATGGAACAGCGTGTGTCTAACCTTGAAGCTATTGTAACCAGTGAAAGCCCAAAAACGAGTGTAAAAAGAAAGCATCCGCAACAAAAAACGGTTCAAAAGAGCTTGCTTGATATTGAAATAGACGATGAACCCGTTGTAACTGAATCCCGGCAAGAAACTAAACTGAAAAACATACTGAACCAGTAAATCACACAAAATTTCTTAACAGAGCTGAAATAACATTATGAATCCCGAAGAAATTGCTATCGTCGCTATTGTATTTGGAAGTATTGTAACCATTGTTTTTCTTGGTATCGTGGGAAGTATTATCAAGGCATGGGTAAAAAGAGGCTCAGGTAAAAATATTACCGAAAACCAGGAATTTTTAGCAGCACTGCGTGAATTTAAAGAGAAAACCGATCGGCGGCTTGCAAATCTCGAAGCCATAGTGACGGATGAAAAACCTGTAAGCACTAAAAGCGGAAGAACTGCTGCCAAAAAAGAAACCCCAAGACTGGAACAGAAAAGTTCTATAGAAATAGAAATTGAGAATGAAGCTGAAGAAGAAACTGTAAAGCAGGGAAGCAAACTGCGTAACATGCTCAATCAATAATCAATCATATAACATTTTGACCTGTAGAAGATGAAATTAACAGCTCTCGAAATAAAGCAGCAGCAATTTGAAAAATCAATCAGGGGGTACGATCCTGCCGAGGTAAATACTTTTCTGAGCTTGTTGGCCAACGAGTGGGAACATATGACAGGCAGAATGAGAGAGCTGGAAAATCAGGTCGATAAACTAAATGATAAATTAAAACACTATGAGCGGGTGGAGGAAGCTCTGCACGAAACACTTCAAACCGCAAAAAACTCGGCTGAAGAAAAACTTGGCACAGCAAGGCGCGAGGCCAAGCTGATCGAAGAAAAAGCCGAACTTGAGGCTGAAAAAATTGTCAAACAAGCCTATGAAACCCGAAGAGAGATCAGGCAGAGTATCATACAGTTAATTGATAAGCGTTCAGAAGTCATCAGATCCCTTCGTTCTTTTCTTGAAAATGCAAATGATTATGTTCAGCAATTCAGTAAAGATGATGATACACTGTTTTCAGTTCCTGAAATGCCGGAAACTCCAAACATGGCTTCCAAAAAGAAGCCGCCTGAAAATTCTGCTTCAAAATCTTACTCTTCTTCAATAAAAAATACTCCGCAAGTTCCCGGAACAGAAAAAATTGACGATATTCTGGACGAAATCGACTAACCTAAACATTATTCATTTACATGCTACCTGAATCCATCGAAACTTTTCGTAAACAACGAAATGAAGCTTTGGCATTTATACAGTCTCAAACAGCCATGAGGCCGAATTATATGCTTATACTCGGTACCGGGCTTGGCCAGCTTGCCGATGAAATGGATATTGAAACCGAGATCCACTACGAAGATATCCCGTATTTTCCATTGTCAACAGTTGAAAGCCATGCCGGAAAGCTGATATTTGGCAAGCTCGGTGGCAAGGAAGTAGTGGCAATGCAGGGGCGCTTTCATTTTTATGAAGGTTACAGCATGCAGCAGATTGTCTTTCCGGTTCGTGTTCTGAAAGCCAATGGGGCCGACACTCTTTTTGTTAGCAACGCTTGTGGTGGTATGAACCCTAACTACAAGCGGGGTGATATCATGCTCATCCGCGATCATATCAACCTGTTGGGCGATAATCCGCTGATAGGGCCTAATGATAACGAATTAGGCTCGCGTTTTCCCGATATGAGCGACCCATATACCGAACGACTTCGCGAAATTGCACAGAATGTGGCTCTCGAGGAGGCGATACTGATGCACCAGGGCGTATATGTTGCTGTAAGCGGCCCCATGCTCGAAACAAAGGCTGAATACCGTTTCCTGCGTCTCATAGGCGCCGATGTGGTTGGTATGAGCACTATACCCGAAGTTATTGCAGCGGTTCATATGGGCATGGATGTGCTTGGTATTTCAGTAATTACCGATGAGTGTTTTCCAGATGCACTCGAACCTGTTATAATAGAGGATATTCTTGATGCAGCTGCTATGGCAGAACCAAAAATGACAAAAGTCATGATCAGGGTACTTGAAAAACTTTGATACCAAAAAATATTGTCCCTGTTTTTCATTGCCGAAAATCGTATTTTTTTGCTTGTAATTTATCTCAACTTTTATTTTACTACGATAACCATTAACCTATTTAGCACATCACTGAATGAGACAGGACGGTTTTGAAGAAAGCCCTGTTTGGAACGAGTTCCAATGGGAGTCTCACCTCAACGAAATCGAAAAACGAAGCGAGCAATTAAGGCGCTTTATCACTTCCGACCCAAAAGGGAATACCCCACGATGGATTTCCCTGCTACAGGAAAGCCTTGATGAACTCGACGCTGTTGAAGCCTTTATCGAAGAAGAGCTGCTTCTTGATGAGGCATATTTTCCGGATGATGAGGATGACTGGGAAGATGATGATGAAGAGATCGATGATGATGATTTCTTTTTCGAAGACTCTTCCATGCCTTTTATGGCTGATGACTATGATGAAGATGAAGACGACGATTTTGACTATGGTGAAGAGTGGAAGGAACTAAGTGAAGACTTTACCTATTCCGATTATGGATCTATCGAAAACCTGAATATCTATTGTGAGGCCCGGAATTTTGCTGTTGATATTCTTAAATGGGCTGAAGCCATTCCCGATCACCTTCAAACAAAGCAGGTCCATGAGTTTATCATCAGTATTCTCAAAATAAGCGCAAAACTTGCAGGAGGTTATTCATTCGGTTTTGAACAAGATGTTCTCGGCGGGAACATCGCTTACACAAAAAAAGCACTCTATAGTGCTAATGACGCCCTTGCCTACCTCCAAAAAATGAAACGTGAGCCGTTTATTGTCGATTCGATTTATTCACGTTTTCATTCCCGTCTGTTTGAAATCAGAAACGATATCGGGATATATGTTCAGGAAATGCGCGACCGTTTTGAATATGGTGTGGAGTGACTTTTTTACTCCGGCATAAGCGTGACCCCAAATAATCTCAGATGTCAGATTACTCGATTACTCAATCTCTGATTTGATTGCGTAATAAGATAAATAATCACAACAGTATGCGCGTACTATATGCACCTTTATAGTTACATTCCACGAGGTTAGCACAAGTACAATCGTGAGAATAGATGCGCGGCGCAGCCATCCCTATTAAAAGATCAAGCAACCTGGCCTCTGAGATCAAAAAACTTAATTGTTGATTTCCCCTATCTTTTCTTTCACCACATCAACAAGTATATCTGCCTCTTTGAGATGCGTATTTACCGAAAGAACGGCTACCCTGAAACAGAATTTCCCATCTGCCTCTGTTGTTGATAGAAATATTCTCCCATCCTGCAGTAATGCCTCTCTTAATTTCCGGTTCATCTCTTCTGGATCACCTGCTTTAGGAACCCACCTGAACATAAATATACTTAACTCAGGCGGCGGGCCTGTTTCAATATCTTTCATATTGCTAAATTCATTCCATAAATAATTAGCCAGCAACAGTTTCTCTTCAAGCGCTTCTTTGAATACCTTAAGCCCGTGCAATTTCAGAGGCAGCCACATTCGTAATGCCCGAAAATGTTTTGTAAGCTCTGGTGAAATATCAGCAGATGAGTATATCACGTTTTCAGATTCAACATGCTTTAGATAATTTGCCTGATAATCGTGAGATTTAACAAGATGATTTACATCCTTAACCAGTAATGCACCCGTACCATAAGGTAAAAAGAGGCTTTTATGGGGATCTAATACAACCGAATCTGAAAGTTCTATACCAGCCAGTTTTCTCCTGCCGTGACCCGTTAAAAGGAAAAACCCGCCATAAGCAGCATCCACATGAAACCAAAGTCGATGCAAACGGGCAATTGAACCGATCTCATCCAACGGATCTACTGCTCCGCTATTGGTAGTGCCGGCGGTAGCAACCAGAAGCCAGGGGATAAATCCTTTATTCACATCATCAATTATTTGGTTATTCAATTCCCGCGGGTTCATTCTGAATGCATCATCCATCGGGATATATCTGCGGATGCATTCTCTGAGCCCGGCTAAGTTCAGAGCCCGGTCAATACAATGATGCGAGTGTTTTGTGAGATAGGCTACTGCTCTGGGATAATCCTTCCCTGTTAAACCAGCATGGTCACGGGCAGCAACCACCGCGGTCATATTGGCGATACTGCCCCCCGATGATAGGTAACCGCCCGCTCCAGTATGATATCCCACCAACTCCGCCATCCACTTAATCAACCGGTCTTCCAATAATGCAGGCCCTGGTGACAAAGAATATACACTGGCATACCGATTGGTTACAGCAGCCATGTAATCGCCAATGGCAGAAGCAAATAGATTGCTGCCTGGAATATAGCCGAAATTACGTCCCGAAGCTGAATTTAACCCTGGAGAGATGATATACTTTTCGATAAATGAAAAGATTTCTTCGGAATCAGTACCTTCCTCACTTAATGGTTTGTCAAATATTTGGTACATGGTATCATCAAACGGCTGAAATGCCTTACTCTGATGATTTGAATGATAAAACAGTTCCGCATATTCAGTTGCTGATTTATTTAAAAGATTCTGTTGGGCTGAAAAATCACATAGTTTTCTTGATTCCCGCTCCAGTTCCGCAATTTTTTTTCGTATAGTTTTATCTTCTTTCACAAAATTAACAGACTTTCTGTAATCATCTAAATGATCAGGAATATCGCGAAAAATTTGCCCATATTTAAAACATCGGCTTATTCCAGGAATAATTAAAAATGACCCTCATGAAAAAAAGTGAACTCAGAACCTTATTGATAACGTTCGTTGTATTCTTTTCGTCGATAAATGTATTTGGAAAAAACATTAATGATCCCGCTACACCAGATCACGAAGCTCTGAAATCATCTAAACAAGATTATATCATTACTGCATATATCGCAGGCTGGCAAAATTGGTCAACCGATATGATTCAGGCGGAAAGATTGACGCATATCAATTATGCATTCGCCGACATCAAAGACGGTGTAATAAATTCCTACCTGAGTAATGATGAGCAAAATTATGCAATCCTTGATTCCCTGAGGCTGATAAATCCTGATTTGAAAATTCTGGTTTCGGTTGGTGGATGGAGCCGTTCAACCTACTTTTCTGATGCTGCACTTACAGATGAATCCAGAAAACGATTTGCGGAGAGCGCGATAGATTTCATCAGGCGATTTAATCTTGATGGTATTGATCTTGACTGGGAATACCCCGGAAATCCCGGAGCAGGAAATGTATTCCGGGCTGTTGACCGTGAAAATTTCACCTTGTTACTAAAAGAGATCCGGATTCGGCTCGATGAACTTACCGCAGCAGAAGGGCGTGATGATGATCCGTATCTGCTAACTATCGCTACCGGAGCAAGCCAGGGTTTTCTGCAGAATACGGAAATGCACAAAGCTCATCAATATCTCGATTATGTACTGCTTATGACATACGATTATCATACCGGTGGTTCGCCGGTTGCCGGCCACCATACCAACTTATTCCGTTCACAAAGTATCCACTATACAAGAGGCTCGGCAGATGAGTCCGTTCAATGGTTTATTGATTCGGGCGTGCCGTCTGAAAAGCTGGTTCTTGGTGTTGCATTTTATGGCCGGTACTGGACTGATGTACGCCCTCTTGACTACGGACTCTACCAATTCGCTCCTGGCAGTGACAGAGGAGCAGCGGGTTTCGATCGGCTTAGAGATGAGTATATAAATAAAAACGGTTTTACACGATATTGGGATGATGAAGCAAAAGCGCCATGGTTATGGAATCCGGAAACCCGTACCTTTTGGACTTATGATGATGAGGAATCTCTCAGACATAAAACGGATTATATCAAAGCGAGGGGGCTTGGCGGAGCCATGTTCTGGGAATACAGTCAGAATTTAAATGGCGAACTACTTGACGTTCTCTATAATGGATTAAAAGAAAATTAATCACGCATCATTTACAATTATGGATATACTAACCGAACCAGCAGAATATGTATTTGCAGGAAATGAAGTTTGGCGTATTGCCCTGCTTATCATCATTATTGCATTATCCCTTTTTATAGGCAGAATACTGAAGTACTTTCTTCATCGCTTAAAGCCGAAACTGGAGGCATTGGGAAAAAACCTGCTCGCTGTTTCAGCTGAAGCAGCCTCTTTAAGCGTAACCTTTCTCTTTTTCTCGATTGGTTTACGGACAGGCATTTCGTTTTTGAACGTACCTGAAGGATTCCAAAGCCTTTTATTCACCACTCTGGCACTTCTCATTATCCTTGCCATCGGCCATTTTGCTTACCGTCAGATAGATGTACTCGATGCCTGGTTAAAACGATTCGCAAAAGAAGACGATTCGAATATTGACCGGATGCTGATCCCGATTGTCGGCAAATCAGTCCGTGTTGCCGTTGTTATACTTGTGGTTCTTCAGGCAGCACAGACACTAAGCGACCAGCCAATTACCAGCATTCTTGCCGGTATTGGAATCGGAGGTCTGGCACTTGGGCTTGCAGCCCAGGATACCATACGAAACTTCTTCGGTTCTCTGATGATTTTCGCCGATAAACCCTTTAATGTTGGCGAACTCATCAACCTCGACAGTCAATTGGGCGTAGTAATGGAAGTTGGGGTACGCACAACCAAAATCAAAACACTTGACGGGCATATGCTTACCGTTCCTAACGGGAATCTCGCCAATATGACGATTCATAATATTGGCAAGAGGCAGTTTATTCGCAGGGTATTTGATGTAACCATAACATACGACACCCCTCCTGAAAAAGTGGATCGTGCTGTTGAAATTCTTAAAGACATTCTCGATAACCATGAAGGCATAAATCCGGAAATGCCGCCCCGCGTATTCTTTGATGAAATGAATGCCGACTCTCTGAACCTGAAATGTTTTTACTGGTATCATCCACCCGATTTCTGGCAATATATGCAATTTACAGAGTGGGTTAACCGTGAAATTTTCAGAAGATTCAATGAAGAAGGAATCGATTTTGCATTCCCGACTCAAACAATTCATCTCGCCGGCGACAGTAACCGCCCGCTTAATATAGGGCTGAATCAGGGTCAGAAGGAAGAGGAGGGTAACCAGGCCGCCGAATCCTGAAAAAAAGACCGCCGAACAGGTTGTTAAGTTTTCTGAACCAATATGGTTCACTCCCAGGATTATTTCAACATATGTATTTACTCAAAAACAACCTGTTCCGGCGGTTGCCTGTCTTGATTTCGTGAGCTGGTAAACCTGCAATAGATTGCTTAAACTTTGTTTACCCTTATATATGGAAATTAAATGACTTTTAGTTCACCATTAATCAATTTTTATGAAAAAATTTTAAGAAATGAAAACAATAAAGCCAGTTGCTGGGTTTGGCATAAATCTAAATTTTGAATTCTGTTGAAAAAGCTTTTCCTGATCACTTTACTTTTATCCGTCTTGGGTGCTGATTATGCTTATGGCCAGATTGCGTTCGAAAGAACCCGAATATCCATTACCGGCCATCGTTTGCTTACGGGAAATACCATATTAAAGAATTGGGATGCATCAAATGGTTTCGGTTTAGAAATAAGTGCCCCTTATGTATTCGGAAACTTTGAAGCCGGATACCGTTATACCCGTTTTGATGAATTTACCTACGAAAGTTCCGGGTTTCACTCCCACTACGTATTTGCCGGATGGAATTACAGTTATATTGCAGCTGATGATCTTATTTTTACAGCTGGACTCCGTTTGGGCAATAATTTTATGTTGCACAATCAAGACATAATCTATGCGGATGAATACAAATTTAGCCGGGAAGAAAGTGAATTTTCATATGAGCTGTTTACCCGGCTGCAGCTTGAGATGAATAAAAACACCGAGTTTTTTATAACAACATCCTATAACCGAACAATTTTCAATATACCATTTGCAGCCTTTTACGGCACAATTGGCGTTACACTAAAATTTCAAACCCCAACATGGCTTAAAAATTTTCTGCAGTAATGCCTGATATTTCCACTCTGCTTGCTATTCTGCTCCCCCTATTTGTGACATTTGACAGCGAGGTTTCATTACCCGAAACCGATCCCGATTCCGTTAATTCGTCTTTTGTGATGGGTATAGAAGATCTGATCTGGCAAACCGGATGGGATTATGCATCAATGGAGAGGATGTCGGTTATGATCAATACCAATGAATATGGTTACTATGGCCCTCAGCCGTCTTTCATGCTCGACGGAATTCCCTTTGAACCGGGTTTTTTTGGAGTTCATTACGCTCAATTATTCCCTCTTTCACTATTCAGGATTGAAAACCTTGAGGCATTTCACGGATCAGGTATCCGCAACGGACATCCATATCAGTCGGGTTTAATGAAATTGGAGTCAGAACCTGTTGCCCGGGGTATTTCACTTTTTGGTTCTGGACAGCTTGGCCACAATAGCGGTGAACCCGGGCCATGGGTGTTCGACCCTGATAAAGTGACTCCAAATGTAGAACGTTTTGGCCCCTGGCTTGATGCCGGCCTTTCATTACGTTTTGGAGGATGGTATGCAAAAGGCAGCCTGCGGCATCACGATTACCTGAATTTTGATGAATTTATTCAAACTCGAATCATTAATATGAGAGGGATTCCTGATGAAAATATCTGGCTCAGGATTGATGCAGTCTCCACACTTGGCCTAATGGAAACCGGGTTTTTAAGTGACCGGTTGGAAATTCGCCTACAGGGTATCAAATCGGATAGCAACGATTTCCTTTTTTTCCAGCCACTGGGCAGAGAAATTCCAACCGGTTTAGAAACCGAACAATATTCAGGATTTGCCAATGTAAACATATTTAAGAATGTAGGAATCAGAATGCTTTATCAGCAACGTAACATGTCTACCAGGTTTCGCAGAAATGTATTTGATTTCGATATTGGATGGGAAAAACAGCAACGTATTGCCAGGGGTTCATTATACATGGATTGGGAAAGGATTGGACTTGAGGCAGGTATAGAAAACGAGTTAACTGATGCCACAGGACGCCAGACTGTTTTTAAACGTTTAGCCATCCCTTCTATCTTTTTACATAACAGATTTACATTTCACAGATCACTTACCCTTACAACCGACAATATTGTTCGTTTTTTTGATGATATTCGCAGCCTATCATCAAACACTGAGATTAAAATTACACCTGTTACCGGATGGGGAATTCAATTATCAGGAGTCTACAAAGAATTATTACCAGAACAATCGAATCCACTCGAAAACTGGATAAATCAGGGTTATGATCTTTTTTCCCATCTCGATATATCTGCGTTCATACCGGCTGAAATCGAAAACAACCGGTTATTGCAGTTTTCGTTAGCCAACCAAATCCAACTTCATCAGCACTGGACTCTTGAAATGGGACTAAACTATTACCGCCATCTCTCGCTCCAGATACCGTTTCAAAGAGTTTTATACGATTTGCCATTTAGCACCCAACCAGGAAATTTTGCATTGTATGGCGGGCAGTCGGGTGAACGGCTTGCTGCAGTATTCAGGCTGCATCATCAAACCACAAACCGGATCAGGCAAACAGCTGATCTTACCTATCGCACAACCCTGAACGGAGACCACATTTATCAGCAGTACTGGGAAATGACTCCTGCAATCCGTTTTCAATACACAGCTCTTTTTTCACCTTACCGCGACCTTGAGCTTCAGCTTGATGTACAATACCTGTCGGAACGAACCTGGCCTGAGTTTTCGCGGCTTGACGGACAAATGAACCGTTCGTTTCACGTTCAGTTTCCATTTAAATTTTTTACCTATTCCAACACCCTCCCGCAACACCTGAGGATTGATGTTCGAGTCTCAAAATGGCTATGGCAGCAAAGGCTGCGTGTTGCATTACAGCTTAAAAACCTTCTGAACAATGACTACCAGACACATCCAATCGGCGTTAGGGAAGGTTTCGGATATATGTCGCGCCTTGAAATTCGGTTTTAGTGGTGGAGAGTAGAGCGTATAAATATTGCGAATATGAAATAATTGTATTCCAACCACCTTTCATCTTGTTATTCTGTTGATTCGAGCAGCAGCCAAAGGTCGCTCCAGACTCTTTCCCGGATTGAATCAGCAAAATCTTCAAATTCAGCTACATCAAGATCAGGATGAACCTGCACAATCAATTCCCTTGTAATTCCCATCTCAATCTGTTCCAACTCACTGTAAAAATCGGTCGTGATAAAATTGTATGCAACCGAAGTACCGGTTGGAAAAATTAACCGGTTAAAATTCCATCCATCCATACGCCCGTTATCGGCCTGATTTTGATGAAGAGGTGCGGCAATATTGATCTCGAGGTCGAGGTATTCATCCATTCTGCCTGAAGCAGCACGCATGAAATTTGCATTTTTGTAAAGGCTTGGTATTTCAATCTCTTCATTGTGAACCCCGGCATGGGTTTTCCATATTTCGGAATGAACTTTGGCAGAAACCAGTACATTTTCAAGGCCCCGGTCAGGAATTTCAACTGCACTGCCGAACGGCGGTGATTGCAGGCCGTTCAGATTTCCAGCGATTTCAACAGTAACAAATTGATATCGATGTGTGGCATTGCTGCTGAACAACACCTGATAGAATCTCCAGGCTTTGATCTCCCCCTGTTCCACTCTTTGATTCTGTACTTCTTTAATTCTGTCAATGTGGTGAAGAACGGGTGTTCCAGCATAATCGGTGTAATAGGTAATCTTCAGGTAATCTCCTGTATTGGTCTGAGCAAAAACCCCCGGCTGAAAAATAAAGAGTAAAATGATGAACACGGGCAAATACTTCATATTTATGGTAACCTCATAATGTTTTTATGACCAAATTATAGTTCGACAGACAAAGTGTGAAAATTTTTATTAGTGGACAAATCTTAAACACAGTAGTACCTCTGTGAAAATCTGAGTAATCTTTGGCATAAAACATTAATCAATCAGAAAATCATAAATCATCTTTGAAACTACCGCGCCGGCCTTAATGCCAATTTCATTTTCAGGCAGATTTTTTGATAAAAAGATGAGTACATAAGACTGCCCGTCGGGCAGATAGATGATACCGGAATCATGAATCACACCGGTAATAAATCCTGTCTTGTTAGCCACCACCACATCATCAGGCAAGTATACGGGAAACACATCCCTGTAAAACTGGTCTTTCAGTACATCAATCATCAGTTCATCCATTTCCGGGCTCACAGCTTCTTTCCGGGCAATTCGCTCAAAGATAATTCCCAAATCACGGGCTGTGGTGCGGTTACTGAGTCCCATATCAAACGCTTTCATGTCAAACAGGCTGCGGATCACCTCAATACGATCGGCCCCAAGTCTTCGCATCGTTTCAGTTATTGCTTCTGCACTAACCAGATTCAGAATAAGATTTGTTGCGATGTTACTACTGTATGTAATCATGGCATGGTTCAAATCAAATAAACTGGCTTTTTCTCCAACTTTTCGCTCAAACGGGTCGTTGCCCTCCGGGTTCAGTTCCAATTGAAATTCCGAACCGTCCACAATACTGTAAAACCGATTCTCCACATTGATAGAATCTGATAATTTAAAATCCCCAAGGTCTGCACGCCTGAAGAGTTCAACCATCACCGGAGTTTTCATGGTGCTTGCAGCGTGAAAAAGGGTATCCGGATTAAT
>PWLN01000461.1 GCA_003559375.1 Balneolaceae bacterium
TGTTTCTGCGGGACTTCGAGGTTTTTCGTTTAGGATGTGCCATTGTATTGGAACTTGTTAATTCTTACTTCAGTTTTTTTAGTGCTGCCCATCTTGGGTCAATATTATCTTCGTCGAAAACTGCATCCTCGCCAAAATTTTTTGTTTTAAATTCTATAAGATTTCCCTCAGAATCAAAAAAATCAGGATGAATTTTTTTTATTGGCACCTTCAGCAGTATCGTATCACGAACTTCATGTGAAATATTAATTTGCATATCACCATGTGGAATCCTTTTAACAGCTCCTTTATCGGTTTCCGATTCCTCAACAGGATTCGGTTCGAATAAAATGTGATAGCTACCACTCACATCCTCAGAAAAAGGATTCAGTGAACGGTCACAAATCAATTCTGTTTGTGCATCAACCTTCAATTTAACTTCAATAAAGTGGTTCGTCTTGTAAAAATCGACTTTCACTACTGCACCAAGAAATCGGATATCTTCTTCCAAAAAAAGATCATCCTGTTCCAAAACGGCCTGCCGATGGCTTGCACCATTTTGAAGTTCCTGTAAGTTAAATATAAGTTTATCAGTTTCCACAATAGCTCCCAAAGATAGAAACTTAAATTTTTTTATGCAATTAATTAAACAATCCAAAGAGCCTCTGTTCCACGAGTTCAATTACCCGGCCGAGATCCTCTTTATTATTCACAAAATCCAGATTATCGGTATCAATTATTAATTTTTCATGTTTATACCGGTCAATCCAGTCCTCATAAAGCCGGTTTAAACGTTCGAGGTATTCGATGCGAATTGTATTTTCATAATCTCTTCCGCGCTGCTGAATCTGTCTGACCAAAGTAGGCACATCTGCCCTGAGATATATTAACAGATCAGGCGGTTGTAAATAATCGATCATTTCATTGAAAAGAGAACAGTAGTTTTTATAATCCCGATCGCTCATCAAGCCCATATCATGAAGGTTCTTGGCGAATATCTCCACATCTTCGTAAATGGTTCTGTCCTGAATTAAGCTCGTGGTTATCTCCATAAGTTTTTTCTGATTACGAAACCGGCTTGACAAAAAGTAAATCTGAAGATTAAAACTCCATCGCCTCATATCATCATAAAAATCTGCAAGATAGGGATTGTCATCTACCGATTCGTAATAGACTTTCCAGCCGAAATTTTTGCCTAAAAGTGAGGTTAGCGACGATTTACCGGCACCAATATTGCCTGCAATCGCCACATATTTACGTTTCTTGTCTGCCATTATTCGGTATCAGTTCTTGCCTAACAGGCGGTACATCGCTTTTTTATAGTCTTCAACTCCGGGTTGATTAAACGGATTTACCCCAAGCATATAAACATACACGGCAGTAAACATTTCGTAAAAATAGATTAACCGCCCAAGCTGTTGTGCATTCAGTTTCTGGATAATGATTTTAACAACCGGCACACCGCCTGCTGTATGCGCTTCAACTGTTCCATTCAGCGCACTTCGGTTAATTTCATGAAATAACCTGCCGGAAAGGTAATTGAGCTGATCGGTATCAGATTCGTCGCCACCTGCCACCGTTGTATCAGAAATTGGCTGATCCACAACAAGCAGAGTCTCCATGATATTTCTCTGTCCTTCCTGTATTAACTGGCCCACGCTGTGCAGATCTGTGGAATAACCTGCAATAGCCGGATAAAGGCCTTTACCTTCCTTGCCTTCACTTTCGCCAATCAATTGCTGTATCCATGCCACAAAACCCATCAGCTCGGGCTCGAAAGAGCCGATCACATCAATGGCATAGCCCTTGTTCAGTAAAGCATAGCGGGTTGCGGCATAGGCAAGAATATCAGCCCTGTCTTTTTCAGACTCGTTGAATTCGGTTACTGCACCATAAAAAAGTGTTTGAATGTCGATCCCTGCAACTGCAATTGGCAATAGGCCAACCGGTGTTAATACCGAGAATCGCCCGCCAACATCATCGGGTATCACGTATTTTTTATAACCCTCGGCCTCAATAATCTTATTTAACACACCACCTTCCGGGCCGGTTGTTGCTGAAATACGTTTATTGGCATCCTCATAAAAACCATGCATCCAATCCCTGAGCATTCTGAATGCAAGTGCTGTTTCAAGAGTTGTTCCCGATTTGGAGATTACATTGAGATATACACTTTTTTTGGCTCCGTCACTTTTTGGCTCCTTCAGGTATTCGATGAGTTCTTTAAGGTATTTACCGCTCATGTGGTGTCCGGCATAAATAATTTCCGGGCCATTTAATTTGAATACCGGATTCAAAGCTTTGATAATCGCCATTGCCCCGGTATAAGATCCTCCGATACCGCACACGATAAAAATATCTGCCTTTGAGCGAATTTCGGCTGCATAACCCGCAAGTTCATCCAGTTCAGCATCATTGGGACTTGCAAGAATCCGTCTCCAGCCAAGCCATTCACTGCCTTTACCGCTGCCATTAACTACCATATCAAAGGCAGATTCAGCTTTCTCTAATGCCTGTGTGTATTCATTGTCATTAAGAAAACCGGATGCACTTATACGATCAATAGAAATCATTATTTTACCTCAGTACTTTATATAGTTCAATGAGATCGTAATTGATCTCTTTTTTTACACCAAATGTTTCATGGAGTGGTGTTATTTGAACTTTGTTGTTGATTACTCCAACCATTACTTCATTTAACCCATTATGTATTGCCTTAACAGCTTCATAGCCAAGGCGGCTTGCCAGAACCCGGTCGTGAGCGGTTGGATTGCCCCCGCGTTGAATGTGGCCTAAAATACAAACCCTCATCTCATAATCTTTGAAATCAGGTTCAAGTTTTTCAGAAATCTTTAAAGCGCCGCCAGATTCATCTCCTTCTGCTATGATTACAAGGGTACTGCGCCTCTGCACTTTAAGTATTTCTTTAAGGGATTCTCTGATTTCATCCAGATCTGTCCGTTTTTCCGGCAAGATGATCAATTCAGCACCACTCCCAATTCCGGTTTCCAGCGCAATGAACCCCGCGTCGCGCCCCATCACTTCTACAAGAAAGAGACGCTCGTGGGCATCGGCAGTATCACGAATTTTATCGATGGCTTCCATGGCGGTGTTCAGTGCAGTATCATAACCTATTGTTTCATCGCTGCCTATAAGATCATTATCTATTGTTCCGGGTACCCCTATAACATTCACGCCATGTTCCTGTCCTAATATAGTAGCGCCTCTGAATGTACCATCACCGCCAATTGTGACCAGGGCATCGATTCCCTTAGCCCTGAGCTGGTCTGCAGCTTTTTTTCGGCCCTCTTCAGTCCTGAATTCTTCTGATCTGGCAGATTTCAGGATGGTTCCCCCCCTCTGGATGATTCCGGAAGCATCAGTATCACGAAAATCAATAAAATCACCCTCAATCAGGCCTCTGTAGCCAAAACGAACACCCACAGCCTGGTATCCGAAATGTTTGCATGAACGCATTACTGCCCGCACTGCGGCATTCATTCCCGGTGAATCTCCCCCGCTGGTTAATACTGCAATCTTTTTCATAACAAAATCATGATATTTTCTGTTTTGAGTTTACACTTATGAGGTTGTTAGGAATCACAAAATAATAAACTAATCAGTGCTTTTACTTTGCGCAAATTATTAATTGTGAATATTTCTTATTTTCATCATCAAAATTTAAATCACATATTAATACAGTACTACCGAACTGTGAGTTATCATTGGACAATACAGACGTTATAATAAAAAAAGATACCCTGAAAGAGGTTACTGCTCCTGTTCGCGATAACCTTTCCGTATTCCGATCATTTTTTAAAAAAGAGATCAGTAGTGACGTTTTTTTGCTGGATCAGATTATTAACTATCTGTTAAGACAAAAGGGTAAGGAAATCCGCCCAACTCTTGTGTTTATGACTGCGAGAATGTTTGGAAAAGTGGATCAGAGAAGCTTTATTGCCGCTACCATGATAGAATTACTGCATACGGCAACCCTCATCCACGATGATGTTGTTGATGAAGCGGATAAGCGCAGGGGTTTTCTCAGTATCAATAAAATCTGGAGAAACAAAGCCGGTGTGCTGCTGGGTGATTTTCTATTGTCGAAAGGCTTGCTTATCGCATTGGAATATAAAGAATATCAGCTATTGCACGTGTTGTCTGATGCAGTTAAAAAAATGAGCGAAGGCGAGCTGCGGCAGTTAAAAACGTCCAATCTTTTTAATATGACCGAAGATCGTTATTTCCAGATTATCTCCGAAAAAACTGCAAGTTTAATATCTGCATGTTGCCAGTGCGGTGCAATTGCAGCAACAGATGATGAAACAGTTCACACAGAGATGAAAGAGATAGGAATGAATATCGGTATCGCATTCCAGATTAAAGACGACCTGTTTGATTACGGAATAGATGATATTGGTAAACCCAAACGGAATGATATCAGGGAAAGAAAAGTAACTTTACCACTCATCTATGCCCTCGAAAACTCCACACGTGCGGAACAACTGTCTGTTCGGCGCGTAATGAGGAAACGAAAAAAAA
>PWLN01000019.1 GCA_003559375.1 Balneolaceae bacterium
CGGCACCGGATTCAACATAGACCCGCATTATCCCATCTTTATCCGAAAGGCAAACCCCGGCATCACCGTTGTATACTTCAAGGTTGTAGTCATTTTGTGTTATGATAACCGGCCTTCCGTGGTACCATCCATTGTTCATAGGTAGCATTCTGTGAGCTGCTATTTGTTGTTCAATAAGGCGATTGAGCCGCTCGGTACCGGTAAGGCCTCGCCTCAGAACACCAAGCCAGGCTGTTTTTTTCCAAAATCCAAGCATTTCTTCGGGATCATGGATCTCCCTGCTATGCTTTACTTTCTCCATAAGTAATTGGATCAGCATATCAATCTCATTTTTTTGAAAACTGAAACCTACATGCTGTAGGTCACTATACTCCCCGAATATGGTGTTAAGGTCATCCATTTGTTCATATCCATCCCTGATAAATGATGCGAGTTGGCCTATGCCACTATCTGCCCCGAATCGAAAGCTTTTTGTGAGATAAACAATGGAGTCGTTCAACCCGGTATTCTCTGATGCAGGCAGTTCTCCTTCTATACCTGCTGATCTCAGTGTTTGAATGGTGCCCGTATGAAACGAATTGCTTTGTTTGCCACACAGGTCAGCAAATACTGAGCCTGCTTCTACAGACGCAAGCTGATCTTTGTCTCCCAGCAGAATAAGCCTTGTCTTTTCTCCAAGATGAGTAATGAGCCTGTGCATAAGGTTTAGATCAATCATGGAAGCTTCATCAACAATAATCAAATCATACCGTAACTCCTTCTTTTCAGCCGCTGGAAGCAAGCCGTATTCCTGCGTTCCTGATAGCAGCCGGTGCAGTGTCTTCGCTTCAGCAGGAATGGCTTTGATCAGATTATCTGACAAGTTTAATCTTTCAAGCTCCCTGGTAATAGCCTGCCCCATCCGGCCAGCTGCTTTCCCGGTAGGTGCTGCAAGTGCAATATTCAAAGGAGATTTGCTCTGCTGTTGATTCAGTGCCAGAATTTTTGCTATGGTAGTGGTTTTCCCCGTTCCGGGTCCGCCGGAAATAATCAAAAATGGTTTTATTAAAGACAGCACAGATGCTACCTGCTGCCAATTGGGCTCTGATTGTTGATTATCAGGAAATAAATTACTGATATAAGAGCTTATATCAGATGTCGAACTATTTTTACTATTTCTTTTAAACCATTGATAGAGTTCATATTCCATCAATCTAATTTTTCGAAACGATACCATATCTCCTTCGATCGACAGTGGCTTCATCTCGAAGGAGTCTGTAACTATGGGGCTACTTTTTACCCTGCTTATCTCTGGCAGATTATCTGATAGACCAATCGTTTGCTTTCGGTCAAGACCAATGAGTTGCGCCCAATCTTTTGGAGATCTGTTCAAAGGAAGTGCAGTGTGGCCATCTTTCATAAACAATGATGTAAAGACCGCTACGCATCGCACCTCATCTTCCAGTACTCCATATTCCTCCTCCAAAAACCGGATCATCTCCTGCTCGTAAATCCCGATCCAGCCGTACCGAATACCTTCATCCCACCATGTATCATTTGATTTGCGCTTCATTTGATTGCCTCACGATACCTTTTTCATATATTTACTCCCAGTTCTTTTGCCATTTGCAGCAGGATCGTATAATCCGGTTTATGAAACCAAATCCCGTTTGATGTTCCTTTTCTCATCCCACGTAAAAAAAGGTAAGCTGCTCCTCCAAAATGGGATTCATAATCAAAATCAGCCACCCGGCTCTTTAGATATTGAATCAATGCCAGTGTATATATATGATACTGAAGGTCATAACCGTTTGAAATGATCTCCTGTTTCAGGTTTTCGTATTCATAGCTGGAATATTCATTACCAAGGTGATTGGATTTATAGTCCAAAATATAGTACCTGCCGTTTTGGCGAATAATTAAATCAATAAATCCTGCCATAAAACCGGTTGCAGATGGAATATCGATAGAATCTGCATGTTTTTCTTTTCTGATGATTTTAAACAAACGTTCCGGTTGAACAGATGCTGATGAGAAAAGAAACTCCATTTCCCTAAGCTGATCTGTTTTATTTATTAATGAAAGGTCAAGACCCGGTAAAACTGCACCTGTAACATCAGACAGCATTTGTTGCATAACCGGAGTCCATTCAGAGTCGATTTGATGCTGTTTAAGCACTTCACTTATCCAATCCGAACTATCTGTATCTGTGGTTGTGAAATCAAATTCATCCCTTTCAAACAGTTTGTGGATAGCTGTTCCGGCAGCGGCTCCCCGCGGAAATTGAAATATTGTCAGCTCTTTCTGAGTTGTATCATCGTGCTCCAAAGCACTAATAAAAGATTCCATGATCTGGTCATAATCCGGCCGATATGCATCATGTGTATGTGGCTGAATTAAAGATGAAAAACTTTCAAATTTTCTTCGGATTGCAATCTCTTTTCTTCCATTATATGGCTGGAAAGTAATTCCCTGATCATCATAAGGGGATGTTACAGCACCAAACCTGCGAACCGGTTCATCGAGAATCCTTACTTTTATCGCATCAGGGTGTGATTTTGACAGATCTTCAACTATTTTTTCAAAAGAAAAATCGGTGGTATCCCCTGCCAGGTTTCTCCCGCCTGTTGTCTGGGCTCCCATCCCTGAATGGGCCGATTGTGTATGACTTGCCCAGATAACATGGCATAAATATTTTGCCCTTGTTATGGATACGTAAGCTTTCCTTACCTCTTCAGCAACAGTCTCCTCTTTATTTTTTGCTAATGCCATGCCCCTGCCAGCATCCGCATGCTGGCCAATATGTATCACAAGGTTGTATGAGCCTTCTGTATGATATTCAATATACTTACTATTATTTGCTTTAAAATCCCATAGTATAGGACAAAACACAACAGGAAACTGAAGGCCTTTGCTGTTATGAATCGTACTGATTTTTACAAGATTTTGGTCGCTCTCCAACAGTAACGTTCTTTCATCATCGGTTCCGGGATTTTGTTTCTCGCGTAAAAACCAGGTATACAAAGCTACGGGAGACAAACCTCCTTCCCTTTCCGCTTTTGTGCAGATGTCAGCCAGTTGAAAGATGTTTATAAGAACCCGATCAGAATTGGAAAGCCTGCCCAGAATTGGCAGCCTGTTATCACGAAATAGCAAGGACCTAAACATCGGGTAAAACCCGTGGTTATTCCAGATTTCATTCAATTGTTGAAACTCCTCAATAAGCAACTGTCTTTTCGTTTCACTGCTTATATATTCGTGAACTTCAGACAGGTCAAGCCCCAAAAAACCACTCAATAAAACATTATTTAGTACAACCTCATTAAAAGGCTCTAAAACCGCAGCCATAAGCAGAGCGATGCGGTGAGCATCAAATGTTGCGAAAACCTGGTGCCTGGAATAGGTTACCGAATCAATGCCAATTAATTTGAGCTTTTTTTTGATGGTATCAGCTTCTCTGTGGTTCGAAACCAAAACAGCAATATCCCCACCCTGAAGCTTTCTATCACGGATGGTAATCCGCCCATGATTCGACATTTCAATCAGGTTTGCAATTTCTGCTACAGTGTGCTGAAACGTAAACTCACGGCACATATCTTTGTTCTTTTCCATGCCGGATTTAACTGTAAACCTGAAATGATCCGCAGGCTTGCCATCTATAAGAAACTCCGTTCCTATTTCCGGCATTCCGGGTTGTGATTTGAAATACTCTATTTCAGGTTGAATAAAAGCGTTCTTATCATAGCTAAACACCGCATTCACCGCCTCTATAAGCCTTGGTGAACTGCGAAAATTTTTCTCAAGAGTATATACCTGTCCGTGTACCGTTTTTCTTGCTTTAAAATAGGTAAATATGTCAGCACCACGGAAGCCGTAAATTGCCTGCTTTGGGTCACCAATCATGAAAAGCCCGGAACCTCCTCATTCTTTGGGATATATCCTGTCAAAGATCTCGTACTGAATCGGATCGGTATCCTGAAATTCATCAACCAATGCAAATGGATACTTTCGAAGTAATGCCTTTGATAGTTCATAGCCCCGAACCTGATCTTTTAAAACTTTTAGAACATTTTTTAACAGATCGTCATAAGTTACCAGGTACGTATCATTTAGGGTTTTTTCTCTAATCCTCGATATCTCGCTTAGCGACTCTGAAATCAGGGTGGTATCAATCTTGCTAATATCACTGATAATAGTTGAATAATCCTGACATAATTCAAAAAATGGATGCGGTTGAACAGCTTCAGGATTACCGGATTTTTTAAGGTTGTCTTTATTATATAGATATTCGGAAGTGAAGTACTCTAAGCTACCCGGCATATCTATTGTATAATTTTCATCCCTCAGAAATTCCCTGAGTTTTGCAAGGCGGCTTTCAAGGTGCTGCTGATATCGGCTCACATCACATTTCGTTAAAATATCAAGAATTACCGCCTCATCATCAAACCAGGCTTGTTTCATCTGGCTGCGAATTCTTAAGATATTTTCCAGATATTCAATCGGATTATGCAGAATCTCCCCTTTAAGATCGGCGTATGATTTACTGATTAATGGTGCAATAAGCTCCTTCAATTTAGCCGGTGAAGATGCCAGTGCAAGAAGTTTTGCCGTGTAATATAATCCGGCTTCCGAATCACTATTGCGATGGATAAACTGCCTCCAATAATCCTCTGCTGCCTGAACAAAGGCATCATCCTGCTGTGTAACTTCCAATTCAAAAGGTGTACCTGCAGTAAGTGCTTCCTCGTTGAGTACCTTTTGGCAAAATCCGTGTATGGTTGTCACATTACTTTCATCAAAATCACGGATAGCTGATTTCAGTATCTGAATGGCTTCAGCCTGATCTGTTATGTGATCTTTAAATAATCTCAGAAAAGGTTCTGATGGTTCTACTCCGGGTACTTCAAGAATCTTCAGGCATTCCCTGAGCTGTTTAAAAATTCGGTCACGCAGTTCGGCAGTTGCCTTGCGGGTGAATGTCATTACCAGAATACGGTCTACAGTGAGCTTATTTTCAATCAGCAACCTCACAAATAAGCCAGTAATCGTATATGTTTTCCCGGTTCCCGCATTGGCCTCAATCAGTACGCGGGGGCTGCAATCAATATCATACACCGAATTAAGTGTCTTCTTCACACTTCCTCCCTCATGTTGGCAACCATTGATTCAATAACAGCGATAAAACGCTCCTTTAATAAATCATGTGAAAAAGACACCTCCGGACCGAGAAGGGTCTGAATAAATACATTTTCTCTATCGCCAAAAGAGCTGAAGGCACCCTCAAAAGCGATTCTTGCTTTTTGCTCTCTTTTTGATTCGTCACTTTCACAATATTCTGTGAGTGTTTTTGGAAAGAAATATAACGGGCTTTGTATTCCGTCATTATAAAGTTCTAAAAGCCCTTTCAGTAAGTCAGCAGTATTTCCGGGATTATCAAAACGGATCATTTTTGGAATCCCTTCTTTCAAGTTGAATATATACCATGATTGTTCAGCACCACCGTTTTGCAGCATGCAAAGATGCCTGATCCAGCACTGTATAAGATTTCCGCCAGACCTGCCTGACGGTGTAAGTTCAAGTAAAAAATCCTTGGAATAAGTTGATATTAAGCCCTCTATCTTATTGCTGTTCAACTCAAAAGATATATCAATTTGTTTGTGTATCGGATTAAACCCAATTTTATTGAGTGATTGGATTGAAAGCTGTGCATTTTGTATGAGATCTTTCTTGATCTTTTCACCCGGCCATCCGATTGGCAGAATTCCAGATGCAGAAAGTATTTCAATAATCTCCTCATTTCTTTTGCCAGACAACATCCATCTTAATACTTTCTGAAATAAGATATGTATATCAAGGAATCCGGCCTGAAACTCATCTTTCACTTCGTCAGGTTCCTCAAAATAGACTCCGAAACGTTTTTTCAAAAAAACAGCGGATGGATTCTTAAAAAAACGAGCCAGCTCATTGACCAATATAATTCCTGTACCTTCCGGTTCAGCTAGTAATTCCGACTGCTCAAACCCTTCAACTTTCGCTTCTCCCTGTTGAATTTCTTTTGACACAAGGTAATAATACTCCGAAAAACTTCCTCTCTCACGAAAGGCAGTCGGAGAAAAACCGGTTAGTGCTTCGTTTACAACCACCTCTGATTCTCTAATTCCAGATGCGAGTGCCACCATCTCAATCCATTCACTAACCACAGAAGATGGCGGTATTGCATCGTTATCCGTTTGGCTTTGGCCGATATAGCTGCAATAATGCACATCCTGAGCTGCAAGAATCGACTCAAGAAAAAGGTTCCGGTCTTCCTGTTTACGGTTTCTTTCTCCTTCCAGTGGCTGTCTCGCCATCAGGTCAAAATCAGATGTTGCCTGTTTACGGGGAAATGTTTCATCATTCAACCCGATCAAGGCAACCACCCGAAATGGTATACTTCTCACAGGAACCATTGAACTGAAAGTAATACCACCGGTAAACCTCGCCCCTGCTGCCCCTTTTCTTTCCAGCCGTTTATTAATTTCATTCCTGAAGAGAGAAAAAGAAACCATAGTTTCACAACCGCCAAGTATTGAACTTTCGGAAAGTGCCTCAATTGCTTTTATGACTTTTGTGCCTTCCACACTGGTTCTCAACTTTTCAGTGATAAAATTTGGAAGAGTAGACTGAAGCCAGTCAAACCATCCGGAAACGGATCGTTTTGTTTTGACCTGTTTTCGTATTTCATTAAGCTGATTTAGAAAAAAAGAAAATGCAGCCCATGTTTCCTGTTGCGATCTGCTTTGAACTCCCTGATATAGAATTGAGAAAGTTTCATCCTGAAAACCGGAGTTCTCCCCTACCCATTGCCCCATCCAGCCGCGATACAGAGCGGTTTGCCAGGTCTGAAGTGCATTTTTTGGCTGATCAAACTCTGATCTGTGTTCACTATTCATGCCCCAGATCACATGATTTTCTTTCATCCATAGTTTTACTAATGCAGCCTCAGATTCTGATACACCATACACTCCACATACGCATTCAATGCTAAAAAAGTCCATAACAGGGTTGAAGTGAAATCTGGAATCTGCAATGTCGAGCAGTTGGTTTAATGCGAGTTCAAACTCATTCTTTTTGGGTAAAGAAGCTAAATGATAAGGGATTGCCGGCAGGTTCTTTTCAGGATTACCAAATACTGCCTGTATATAAGGGGCATATGTCTCAAGATCAGGAGTTGCCACTAAAATGTCATCAGGGGCAAGTGTGTTATCTCGTTCAAAGAGCTCAAGTAAAAACTGGTGCAGTGTTTCAACTTCCCGCGAGGATGAATGACATGAACGAATCTGGATTGTATCAGGCTTCTCCCTGGTGTGAATCGATTTAATTGATTTATTCAGAATAGTACTTTGCCTGACTTTGCCTAATAATGTGTCCGGCAAGTCTATATCTGATAAGGTTTCTTCCGTATCATCGAGGGGCTTGTAAAGCTGTATGATTTTTTTCGATTCTTCACCAAAACTGATGAGTAACTCATTTCCAGGATTCTCAAGTCTGTCTGATGGCTGGATTAAAAAAAGAAAGAGATTTGAATGCTTGCCTGCTGCTCTGAAAAACGAAATTACCGGTTTGGGAATTAGGCCTGTATTAAATACAAACAGGGTTTCCTCTATAGCTATATCACCACGGGATATGGCATCCAGCGTTTTTGAAAAAAGTTCAGCTTTATTATGAAGATTATTTTCCTCCCCGTTTAATCTCCACCTTTCACAGAGCATTTTCCAGAGTTCCGGCTGCCACGATAGCACCGGATCTGTTTCTCCCCTTCCGGATTGCCATTTAAGCATCATCCCGGGCCGGTGATTGAGGTACTGATCGAATACCGCTGCAATCTGTGAAGCAAGCTGTAAAGCCGCAATATCTTCCCTTTGGTGATGATGTGCAGAAATATACCGTTCAAGGGCAGGGAATGACTTTCGTATTTTTGAGACCATTAAAAGTTCAAAAATCGCCCATTTCATCGGTTCGATATCTGACACTAAAACTTTAGGGACATCCGGAAAAACTTTTCTCACCTGCATCCATTGCCATTCTCCTGGCAACATAAATGTCAGATTTGCTGCAATTCCATTCTTTTCAGCGATGAATAGTTTCAACCGGTTCGCTGTCTCATGGTTTGGAACGATAATTGTGTTGGATTTTAGGGGGTCGCTAAAAGTATGTTCACATAATTTTTCAGCCAAATTATTCATCAAAAAATTCAGGCTGTAACTTTTAATCAGATGAGTCATTTAAATATTATACTGGTTATATGTGATTTAAGCTCACATAAATCTGACAGATCTATATATACAGATTAAAGAATATTCTGTAAAGCTGAATGTCAATTAAATATTGACTTTTTATAACATTAATCGGTTCGTCAACAGATCATAACCGTGAAATGATCTGTAATTTTTAAAGATCGTCAAATCCGATAACATGATTGGGATAAAAATCTTTTACTTTAATACTTGGTAAAGTATCAATACTTTTCAGGGATAATGATGAACAGATTTACAGAAAAACTTTACCAAAAATTTCCTTATCCCTTACAGAATATATCGGTATCACTCTATGGTTTAAAATTACGCCGTCAGAGATACAATCGGTCTTTTCAGTTCATGCTGGAAAAGCTAAAGAGGTCAGAGTGGGAAAGCAAGTTTGAAATCCTTGAGCATCAAAACAGGAATGCAATTCGAATCATACATCATGCTTATGAAACGGTACCCTTTTATAAAAGCTGGTATGATGAGCATGGAGTAAATTTAAAACAGATTCAAAATATTGATGATCTGAAAAACCTTCCGATACTGAAAAAGGATTATATCAAAAAAAATCCAGAACAATTTATATCATCATCATTTCAAAAAGGCAAATTAATCAGAACGTTGACAAGCGGTACCACAGGAACCCCATTAGAAGTTTTCCAAACTCAAGAGTCTATAAACTTGCAATGGGCTGTTTTCTGGAGGGCGAGGGCGCGATTTGGCTTAACGATTCATGATAAACATCTGATGTTTGGGGCAAGAATTCCAGTGACACAATCGCATCAAAGTCCTCCTTTTTGGCGGCATGATTACTTTAATAACCGTGTCTATATCAGTACAAATCACATATCAGAAAAAACTTTACCTTTTATTATAGAATATCTGAATGAGCATGAATTTGATTTTTATGTTGGTTACCCATCTGCTATTTATCATCTTGCAAGATTAATTAAGGAAAATGATAATAGAATTTTTAACCGTCCAAAAATTATTGTATTTGGTTCTGATGCAATTTCTTCAAGTCAGTCTGAACTGATAAAAACTGTTTTTGGGGTTCCATTAACAGAATTTTATGGAATGGTTGAGTTCGCGGGAACAATGGGGCATTGTGAACACAAAAATTTTCATGTTGACCATGAACATTGTTATATAGAGCATTCCGCAATTAATGGATCGGGCAGCCAAAAACTCATTATGACCGGATGGGGTAACGATGCAATGCCTTTTATCAGATATGATGTTGGTGATTATGGAACACCCGTTGAATCAGATTGTACATGTGGAAGACAGACACCCATATTCTCGAGTATCGATGGCAGAATGGAGGATTATATCACCACCCCCGATGGAAGAAAACTCACCGGTATGAACCAGGTTTTAAAATATGGTAGAAATGTGCTTGAAATTCAATTACATCAAAAGCATCTGCATGAAATTGAATTCAATATTGTACCCGATATATATTTCAATGAAGATGATAAAAAACCTCTGATAAGAGAGTTCAGAAAACGTGCTGGCAATCAGATTCAAATAAAATTCAATCTTGTAAACGAAATTAAAAAAACGTCTAAAGGAAAATTTAAAGCTGTTATCTCAGAGATAGATTCTTAAACAACAAATTAAAAAACCGACTATACCATTGCTTTTATCTGTTATCATTGTGACAAAAAATCCGGGTACCGACCTGATTTTAACCATGGCAAGCCTTTTGCCTCTGAATCAACCCGATGTTGAAATCATTTTGAAAGATAACAGTGATGAAGAAGACTTATCGGAAGTGAATACTTTGTATAATTTTAAAAATTTTAGTTTTATCCATTCACATGACGAAGGTATTTATGATGCCATGAATCAGGCATTGAAAACAGCAAGGGGAAAATATATTTACTTTATAAATGCAGGAGATCAATACATCGATATTGATTTGCCGGAAATTTTAGTAAATGCTGATGACAACATTGGATTCTTTTACGCAGATGTAATTGTGCTGCATCCCCGCACAAAATTCATCAGTTTTTCAAAGTATGTAAACAAGTACCTCGTTTATTTAAAGCATCTAAACCATCAGGGAATCATTTTTAATAAATCGATATTCCAAGTGGTGGGATTCTATGATACTGATTTAAAAGTTGTAAGCGATTTCCTCTTAATATTGCGAATGAGTAAGCATTTCAGGGGGAAAAAAATTCAGAAATTTTTGTCAATCTATAAAGGCGCCGGGGTTTCATATCAATATCGTCTTACTGAGGGGGAAAAAAAACTGTTGAAATCGCGATTGAAAGAGATATTTAATCCTGCTGAACGGTTTATCTTATCGATACTAACGCATATGATCAAATTTGTTCTGATTATAAAAAATTCATTAAAATAAAGTGTGAAAATCCTTTTTTTACTTCCGGTACTCTCGGATTCTAATTATCAAAAAAGAATTGAAAATTTTCTGCGATCCGGAGTTCAATGTAGTGTTGTTGGCTTTGAACGTCATCATTATCAGGGTAAGCCTTGGCCAATAGAAGTTCATTCACTTGGCCTTATTGAGCATGGAAAATATTTCAAGAGAGTTTGGACTCTGCTGATTTCTGCAATATCACTTAGAAAAAAAATAAAGAATCATGAGTATATCTATGCATTTAATCTCGACATATTATTTCTTGCATGGTTTAGTTCAATTTTTTCAAAGAGCAGGCCAAATTTTGTTTACGAAATATTTGATATACATCCGATTTTATATAAAAAATCTATCTATTCGATCTTGTTCCGAAAGATTGAGAGATTTCTAATCAGAAAAGTGAAAGTCGTTGTAGTGGCTTCTCCGCATTATATTGAAGGGTATTTTCATGAAGTTCAAAAATTACATTCAGCAACCTATCACGTTATTGAGAATAAATTAAATTCATTTGACATCTCTCAAAATCCAGACAACAGCCTGAGTAAAAAACCGTCTGATGAACCGATTATTATTGGTTTTTTTGGAATGATACGATGTGTTATATCACTCAATTTTTTATATGATTTTTTACAGAAAAATAATGGCAAATTCAGATTGTCCATACGGGGCCTTTTTATGGTACCTGACGACAAAAAACAAATGATATTGAAATCAAATTTTTCAGAATATTGCGGGCCATATATATACCCTGACGATTTAAATGATATGTATAGTAAGGTTGACCTGATTTGGGCCGCCCAGAAGCTGGGCGAAGCGCATACAAGGTTTTCACGAACAAATCGGTTTTATCAAAGCTTTTTTTTTAAAAAACCGATGATTACACAGGCTGGTACCAAAGACTCTGAGATTGTAATGGAAAATAATCTGGGTATTACAATTGACCTGGATAAACCGGTTGAATCGATGGATCTGATATCAAAAATTGATCGGAGCGATTTTAAAAAATGGCATGGAAATTTAAACGCAGTTCCTGAAAACGTTTATTTAATCACAACAGAGTACAAGGAATTGATCGAAAAGATTAAATCATAAGCAATTTGGGTTATATAAATCGTATAAAAAGAACAGCTGTAACGTTAAAATATCTGAAGCCAGGCCAGGTCTTTTATCGTGTTAAGTACAGTTTATTTTCTGTTAATAAACTTAATCAAAAACATTTTTCCGGTGAAGTAAACAACTCTTTCGAATTGTTAGGCTTACCAGAACAAAAAAATGTAATATCACAGCAGAATCATTTATATACAGCTGACATTTTAAATCTTAAAAAAACTTACACGGAAAAAGTAAACTGGGCAGATCTTGGTTATGGGCGATTATGGAATTACAACCTGCAGTATGGTGATTTTTTAAATCAGCATAACTTAACAACTTCACAAAAAAAGGTACTTATTCTTGATTTATACCATTGGCTAATTAATGGAAAAATTGCACCCGAACCGTATCCATCTTCTCTGAGGATCATGAATCTAATCCGTTTCCTTTATAGTCAGAGTAATGTTGAGGAAAGTTCTACAGAATTATTAGATATGCTTTATTCTGAACTATGTTTTCTTACAGATAGATTTGAATATCATTTATCAGGAAATCATTTACTTGAAAATGCGTTTGCTTTACATATGGGTGGCACGTATCTGAACAATATAAAATGGGTCAATAAAGCAAGAAAGTTACTTGAACATGAATTACAGGAACAGATACTGGATGATGGTGCCCACTACGAAAGAAGTCCGATGTATCATAACATCATTCTTTTCAGGGTACTTGAAGCTATAAGTTATACAGACACTTTATCTGAATTTCATCTCTTTTTAAAAGAAATTGCTGAAAAGATGCTATCATGGATGCAGAAAATCACGTTTGGGAATGGCGATCTTCCAAATGTTAATGATTCATTAAATGGGGTAGCTTTATCGTCCTCTTCCATTCTTCAATCCGCTCGGCGCCTGAATTTGAATACCGGAATCTCTATTCCTCTAAATTCATCAGGTTACAGGTTTTATTCATCAAAAATATTTGAGGTTTTGGCTGATATCAATGGAATTAAACCCGACCATCAGCCCGGACACGCACATGCCGACTCACTATCGTTTATCTTGTATGCATATGGCAAACCTGTTATTGTAGATCCGGGAATATCAACCTATGATAACAATGAAATCAGGCATTGGGAACGGTCGACCGCAGCACATAATACCATAACTTTGAATGACGAAAACACAGCTGATGTTTGGCACAGTTTCAGGGTTGGGGATAGACCCGATGTTAAGATTCTTGAAGAAACCAAATCTTCGGTTTATGTACAGCTTTCCTGTAAAACACTGAGGAATCAAAAGTTTAATCACAAACGCCGCTTCCATACAGAAGATCACATTTTTATGATTACAGATAAAACTGATCAAACAGAAATGGTAACCGGACGCTTATTTTGTTCTCCGGATGCAAAAATTATACCGCATAATTCTATCTTAGAGATCAGAACCGGAACAAACATCCTTTTTTTGCAATTCGAAAACGCAACGGATTTTTCACTTTTTAATTATGATTATGCAATCGGTTTCAATAAAAGAATTAAGTCAACCGGGATAGTTTATCATTTTCACAATGTTTGTAAGTTGAAGATTTCAGAAGGGAAATAGTGAAACGAATTTTATTCTTATCGTTTTATTTCCGGCCTGATTTATGTGCCGGATCATTCCGTAATTCCCCGTTATTGGATGAATTGGCAAAGCAATCATTGGAAAGAAATGTCAGGATTGATGTATATACCACTACACCCAACCGCTACCCAACCTATTCAAATAAATATGATTTGGTTGAAGAATCCGGTAACGTCAGAATTGAGCGAATTAAGGTCCCAACACATTCGAACGGGTTAATCGATCAAATTATCAGTTTTAAAACATTCTATTTCTCAGTTCTAAAAAAAACAAAAAAAATCCGTTACGACCTTGTATATGCTTCATCAAGCAGGCTTTTTACTGCAAACCTTGGTGCAAAAATATCCAGAAATATGGATATCCCACTTTACCTGGATATTCGCGACATATTTTTTGAAACCATTCAGGAGGTTACAAATAATAAATTGCTGAATTTGATATTGTACCTTCCCCTGAAATATGTGGAATTTAGTACGTTTAATCAGGCCACCCATATAAATTTAATTAGTGGAGGATTCTCAACATATTTTGAGAAATTTCAGAAGTCTGATAGAAGTTATTTTACTCATGGTATCGATTCGATATTTTTTGATAATGAATTCAACAAGATATCTGATAGCAAACCTAATAAAGGCAAGCATATCATTTTATATGCCGGAAATATTGGAGAAGGCCAGGGACTTGAAAAAATAATACCTGAAGCAGCACTTAAACTTTCAAATCGTTATCAATTCAGAATTATTGGTGATGGAGGGGCAAGGAATAAACTGGAATCTGAGGTGGAAAGGCTCAAGCTTCAGAATGTTGATATTCTGAATCCTGTTAACCGAACAGATCTGGTAAATGAGTACAAACAGGCCGATGCCTTATTAATACATCTTAATAATTTGAAAGCATTCGAAAGTGTTCTTCCTTCCAAGATATTCGAAATTGGTGCAACAGGGAAGCCGGTTATTGCTGGAATAGAAGGTTATTCTAAACAATTTTTAAGCGAATATTTGCCCGATGCAATTTTTTTTAAACCCTGCGATCCCGATGATCTTGTGAAAAAATTAAGTCAAATCAGACTGTCGGAAATTAAACCAGACCGGAAACAGTTTTTAAGTAAATTTAAAAGAGAGCAGGTTGATAAAGAATTTGCAAAATCTATACTTAGTTATTTATAGAATTATCAGATTAGACTTTTTTCCATAAATAACAGGTATTTAAACACTAAATAATTTTATTTCATTAACTGAAAAGCAGTATACCACGAAAAACTACCTCTTCTCAATGCTCTTCTTCCACTTTTCAAATGGCTATTTCGGTCATATAGTGCCACCGTATATCCTGGACAAACGGTTGACCGAAAAAGTGTTTTTTTATAGAAAGAAGATGAGCAACTTTGATTTAGCTTTTTTCCACATTATTGAAGTTGCTGAAAAAGCAATCTGAAATGGCAAAAACAGATGATTCATTATACTTTTCAATTTTCTTTCTTCTGGAAAAAATGGAAATTCAGTTTTTGGAATATTGCTAACGAGATGAAGCGTATTAACGTGATTTGCAAGATTATGCTCATGAATTAATTGTGTCCAGCCAATCATGTCTGTTTCTAAAGTAGTCAGTAAATTATTCCACTCGTGGTGAGGTTTATCGAGGACGGTTCGAAAACCATAACTATCTGAACGTTTACTGATTAGCGAAATAAATGGTGAATAGTTATAATTTTGTATCATCGATTTTCTGAATGGGAAAATAAGCTCCTTCTGATAACCATTACTAGCATTAATGATATAGCCTTTGTCTCTTGTATTTTCTGCATTCAAATGAAAAAACCGCTGCACTTCTTTTATCAAGCCTATTGAAATTACGTCATCGTTGTCTAATCTGGTTGTTAATAAAAATTGAGATGTAACATAATCCCGAATATATTGATGCAATAATTTAATATGGTCTTCTTCTGGTCTTACATAGATAAATTGAATTCCCGGCATTTTATGAAGGATCTCATTGATCTTATCCATGTAGACACTTGCCAAATTTTCATTAAAGAAAATGATCCATTTAAATTTTTTTGATGACTGGCCTTGAACAGATGGCAAAGTATAGTTCATAAAAATTTTAAACCTTTGCTGATGCCAATTCTCATCACATATATATGGTTTGCCATCCTGATTGGAATAATCCAGATTAAATCTTGTAAGAAGCAGATGTGTGTACGAAATTTGCAAATCTTTTTTTTTCAATGATGTCTCCATCTTTGCCAGGCATTTTGATAAACATCCAACACCTGAGAAGCAATTTTTACCCAGTCGAATTCTAATGCCTGCTTTCTTGCTTCGCAAGAAGCTTGTTTTACAATTGGCAGATTTTGCGATAATGATAGAATTAGTTCTGCTGTTTTCGATACATCTTTCTCAGGTACCAGCCAACTACAATGTTTATTTACATAATCAGGTATTCCACCAGTGTTTGTGGAAAGTACAGGAGTACCGCAGGCCATTGCTTCCAAAATTGAATTATTTGCAGTTGCGTACGTAAGTGGCATATATAAAAGGTCAGCCTCATGATAGAGTTCAATTAACCTAGACTCAGGAATAGATGAATATGTATTGATATTTAAACTACGCTGTAAAGATTGTCCGATTTTTTCAGGCAACACCGCGGTAAATTTTATTCGATCTGAATAATTTTCCAATGATTTAACAACTTTTGAAAATGTTTCCCAATCCCTTGCATGCCTGCCTACGGTAAGTACAGTGAAGAGTTTATCTGGCTTTTCACTGAAATGATGTGGTGGCGTAAAGGATTGAACATCAATCCCATGCGGCACAAAATATACCTCTGGGTTGCCGGTATAATGTTTAATTTCTGACACCATTCCGGAAGATAAAACGATAATTGAATCCAGTTCTTTATAACGTTTTATTTTATCCGCACGAATTAACCTCTGAATAAAATGGCTCTCTACAGGCAAATGAAGTGTACCTGTCAAAGCAGCTTTTAATTTATTTCTTTCAGAAAGAATTCTGTTTAACTGGTCTTCAGCATAAAATGCATGCACGAGACTCAAGGATTGAGTCTTTACTTTTTTGACGATTTGATTTTCAGCAAGTAAATTCTTCAGGTTATAATGGTTACTGTAGTGACTATCAGGCATAAATAGCCTGATCATTTTTTGGGTAACCCCTCTTTCCTGTAACCTGAGATAAGGAAGCTCTTTTATTGTAAGAATTTCTGCGTCAATATAATCTGCAAGCCTGTCGTACCCACCCGATTGTGTGTGATGATCCCATCGCTTCACAAAGCTAAGTGTTTTTAATTGCTTACCTTGACTATTTATCATTATTCGAAAATTCTGAAACCGCCTGCTTTATTACTTCACGATAG
>PWLN01000039.1 GCA_003559375.1 Balneolaceae bacterium
AATGACTGGATACAGGGATGGAACCGCAACCAGCAGGGAAGAATATGGAAACTGGATACACCAGAGCATGCCAACAGACCTGCCAGGGTTGAGACCCGCCAGCTGCTTGCGGAGGATTTCAGTATACGGACAGGTTCTGAACTTGTGCAGCTTATGGAGCATGCTGATATGCGGGTACGCCAAAAAGCACAGTTTGAGCTTGCGGCAAGAGATGCTTCAGATGATTTGCTGAATGCAATTCGGGAAAGCGAAAACCAACTTGCAAGGATTCACGGAATCTGGGGCCTTGCCCAGATTGGCAGAAGAGAAATAGATACTGTGGAGCCTCTGCGTGAATTTTTACACGATGCGGATCCGGAAATACGAGCACAATCGGCAAAAATGCTGGGCGATGTTCGATATAACCCGGCAGCCAACGATCTGATCCCGCTATTAGCGGATGAAAATGCAAGGGTACGATTTTTTGCAACCGAAGCACTTGGAAGAATTTCATACAGGCCGGCTTTCGATGCTATCGTTGCTATGCTTGAAGACAATAACGATGAAGATGTTTACCTCAGGCATGCCGGCGCCATTGCATTGGAACGAATTGGTGACGGGGATGCGGTTGCGGATCTTGCTGCACATCCATCAAGAGCGGTGCGAATCGGGGCTATTGTAGCACTGAAGCGCCTGGTTCATCCCGGTGCAGCAAGGTTCCTGAATGATGAAGATGATTTTATTGTGACTGAGGCATCGCGGGCAATCAGTGATGACCAATTTATAAAGGAAGCTCTGCCTGCTCTTGCAGCGATGCTCGATCAGGATCGGGTGACTAATGAGCCACTGATGCGCCGTGCCATGAATGCCGCACTCTATACTGGCGGGCAGGAACAGGCCGATCGTTTGGCAAGATTTGCCCTTCGTAACGATATTCCTGAAGTGCTGAAGATAGAAGCGATTAATATTCTGGAGTATTGGGAAGATCCCTCAATATTTGACCGTGTTACCGGCTGGTACCGGGGTGCTATGAGTTACCCCGCGGAGGAAGGCCGGCGTGCAATCGTGGCGGTGAAGGACAGATATCTGACGTCTGATCAGGCAGGACTGAAAATTGCAACATTGAATGCACTTGGTTCACTTGAAGTAACAGATGCCATACCCGGCATTCTGGGCCTTGTTCATGCAGGCCGTTCAGGGCAGGTTAGAATAACCGCTCTGAATACTCTCGCAAATCTGGGATATGTAGAGCTTGAAGATGTACTGGCAGTATCTCTTGAAGATCAGAGTGAAGCAGTGAGAATGAATGCACTTGGTTTACTGGTTGAATCCGGGTTTCCGGAGCAAACCCAGATAGCGCTAATGGCATCTGTTCTTGCTGACGGAAGCGTTGAAGAGAAAAAGCAGGCTTACGAGGCTCTGTCAAGAATGAATGTTTCTGCTGCTTATGAGTTGCTTTTAACCGAATTTGAACTGCTCCAATCGGGAGAACTGATGCCGGAAGTGCATCTTGACCTGGTTATTGCCATGGAAAATAGTGAATCGGATGAGGTTCGCAAGGCAATAAGTGAATATCAGGCACAGAAACCTGAGGGGGATAAATTGGCACAGTTCAGGGAATCGCTTTATGGTGGAAATGTAAACCGCGGGCGCAGAATATTTTATACTGATGTTGCCGCACAGTGCATCCGCTGCCATGTGGTTGATGAACGGGGTGCGGATGTAGGTCCTGAACTCACCAATATCGCATCGCGCCTTACAAGAGAACAGCTTCTGTTATCACTGGTTGACCCCTCTGCACAGCCGGTATCGGGCTTCACACTTATTTCGATTACAACGCAGGAAGGTGAAGAGATCCGGGGAATATATCGTGAAGAAACGGATACTCATCTTACACTGGTCTCTGGCGGATCTGCTGTTGTTATTGCGAAATCTGATATATCAATACGTGAACAATCACCTTCTGCCATGCCATCTATGGCAAATTTGCTCACACCTTATCAAATTCGTGATTTGGTTGAATATATATCAACATTAAGATGATCAAATTGGCAGATAGGACGTAAACACTGATATCTGTTGTTTTAGGATACAAGTTAAACCTTTCGTTTTCTTTCAGTTTTAGAATTTATTCAATAATGAAGGATTCATCTGTAAATAATGAATGAATTCGAAAAGAAAATGACTTAAATTTTTTTAACTTATATATAATTTATTCTTGACAATAAATTTATTTATTCTGTTTTTTCCTGTAGTCTTATTAAGCTGAATTCAACTTCCGGGATTTGATCGGGAATCTCAATGATAATTAGAGTATATACCCGTACTCCTTAAACCGGATTGTAGTAGCGCTTCCAAGACGTAACCATAACTTATAAAAGAAGATACAGGCCAATGCATATAAGACAAATACATGTGCATGTATCTTACAAACCAAAACACTCAATATGATATACAAATACAATTTGATGTTTGCATTGTGTTTGTTATTTGCCTTTACCACTGTTGCGAACGCACAGGTTGTAACAGGTACAGTAACAGATGCTGCAACCGGAGAAACCATGCCAGGTGTGAACGTGGTGATTCAAGGTACCACAGTTGGTACTTCAACGGGGATCGACGGTACCTACGAATTGAATGTTCCATCGCTGAATGAAGTGCTGGTATTTTCATTTGTGGGATACCAAAGATTGGTGGTGCCAATAGATGGGCGAACAGAAATTGATGTGCAGATCCAGATGGCTGTCGTTTCCGGCGACGAGCTGATCGTAGTAGGGTACGGCGTTCAAACCAGGGAAACCCTTTCAGGTTCTGTGAGCAGCATTTCAGGGCCAAGGCTTGAGCAGATTCCTGTTACAAACCTTGCAAATTCACTTACAGGAAATTTGCCTGGTATTGTAACAGTTAACCAAAGCGGTGAGCCGGGCTATGATGGAGCTGTGATCAGAATTCGTGGTGAAAGCACCCTGAATAATAATCAGCCGCTCATAGTAATTGATGGTGTGCCTGATCGTGCGGGCGGACTCGACCGAATTAACCCTCGTGATATTGAAAGCATCACTATTCTAAAAGATGCATCTGCAGCAATTTACGGTTCACGTGCTGCAAACGGTGTAATCCTGATTACCACCAAACGCGGACGGGAAGGAGCACCAAGGTTTACTATTGATGTGAACCAGGGCTTTAATCAGCCTACCCGTGTTCCAGAAATGGCTGACGCCGCGACTTACATGCAGATGCTGAACGAAATTGATAACTATCGTGGATTGGGCGATCGTTTTACACAAGCTGAAATCGACTGTCACAGGTTGCAGCAAGACCCCTGGAGATGTCCGGATACCGACTGGTTCAGCGAGGCTTTGAAACCTCTATCCATGCAATCCAGGGCAGATATGTCTGTTTCAGGCGGAAGCGAATCCATGAGATACTTCCTTTCATTTAGCGGATTAACTGAAGACGGATACTATCGAAACAGCAGCACCCGATATAACGAATACAGCTTCCGAAGTAACCTTGATGGACGCCTCAGTGAAAATGTTACTCTTTCCGTGGATCTTTTGGGCCGATTCGAGGACCGGAATTTCCCGACTGAAAGTGCAGATGCAACATTCAGGATGTTTATGCGCGGCAAACCTAATGAGTTTGCTTTTTGGCCTAACGGGTTACCTGCACCGGATATTGAAAACGGTACGAACCCGGTTGTTACAGGTACAGATGCTACCGGATATGATAACGACGAAAGATATTTCTTCCAGAGCAGCGCAAGGCTGAATATTGAAGTGCCACAGATCGAAGGGCTGGCATTTTCAGGTACAGCAGTTTTTGACCAGATGTTCAGGGAAAGAAAAAGATGGCAGACACCATGGACGCTCTATGACCTTGAAGGGTTTGATGCAAATGGCGAACCAATATTTAACTCCAGTTTGGTTCCAAACCAGGATGCACGCCTCAATCAGTGGGCAGACAAAGGAAGAAATGTACTTTTGAACCTTATTGGTACTTATCGTGTGGATACCCAAAACCATTCATTTAACTTCCTTCTTGGATCAGAAAGCCAGAGAATCACCAATTCCGGATTTAATGCATTCCGCAGATTCTTTGTTTCAACTCAGATTGACGAGCTTTCTTTCGGTGGTGAAGAACAACAAAGCCTTGGCGGAGGACCGTCATCATTAGGTAACCAGCTTGATTTCCCAACCGAGGCAACGCGATTGAACTTCTTCAGCCGTGTGAACTATAACTTCCGTAGCAAGTATATGGTAGAAGTGATTGCACGGTACGATGGATCCTACATCTTCCCGGAAGATAACCGGTTCGGGTTCTTCCCTTCCATCTCTGCTGCCTGGAGGCTTACTCAGGAAGACTGGTTCAGAAATGCGACAGGATTGTTTGATGAACTGAAGCTTCGCGCTTCACTTGGGCAGACCGGTAATGACCGTATTGAGGCATTCCAGTTTATCAATACATTCCAAAACGGTGGCGGTTATATCTTTAACAAC
>PWLN01000271.1 GCA_003559375.1 Balneolaceae bacterium
TATCCAAAATGAAATTCTAACTAATGAATTAATTGTATTGTGATTCACAAACAACCAAATCGAAGAAAAGGCACTGTGTACCTTGTTGGTGCCGGACCCGGTGATCCCGATTTATTGACTCTAAGAGCCATTAATGTACTGAAAAAAGCAGGGGTTATTGTCTATGACCGTCTTGCAAATCCGGAGATTCTGGCATATGCACCGGAAGATGCCGAACGGATTTATGTTGGAAAGCGTCCCGGACAGTCATCTATATCACAACAACAAATTAACCGGATTCTGATATCCAAAGCGAATGATGGCAAGATCGTGGTACGGCTGAAAGGAGGAGATCCATTTGTTTTTGGGCGAGGCGGTGAAGAATGCGTAGCTCTTGCCGGTAAAAAAATTCTCTTCGAAATCGTGCCAGGCATCAGCAGTGCACTTGCCGCTCCGGCATATGCAGGCATTCCATTGACACACAGAAATGTTGCCCGGTCTTTTACTGTGGTAACAGGATATACAAAAAATGAAGAAGACCTGTTCAGGAACTGGGAACATATTGCCCACTCCGACACGCTGGTGATTTTGATGGGAATGAAAAATCTTAAGAAGATTATCAATCAGCTCAAACTTTTTGGAAGGACGGGCGATACCCCGGTAGCCATTGTTGAAAAAGCAACCAGCCGCCATCAGAGAACGGTGACCGGTACACTCAATAATATTACTGAAAAGGCGGCATATCTTTCATCACCAGCAACAATCGTGATAGGTGAACTTGCAGAATTTGCCAATACACTGGCATGGAGAACAGAACCTGTGAACTTCGGACAGGAATCCATAACTGAATTGAGGCAGGCAATATCAGGGTAAAATCATCGGAGTATCATGATAAAGATAATCGAAAAAAAAACAATCTTAGAATGCGAAAATTTCTATTTCAATGGAAGTATTAATAAAAAATTGACCCGGGAGTTGTTGCGTGATCTTAATGCCCGCTTTTCGAACAGTGATCCAGATGAAATACTGGATTGGGGATTCAGTTTTTTCGGTAAAAAAATGGTTGTAGGTACAGGATTTGGACCGTCAGGAATTTTGCTTTTGCACCGGCTTGTAACTAAAAACATACCGGCTACAGTATTTTATCTCGATACCAACATCCTTTTTGAGGAAACCTACAAACTTAAGGATGAGATTGAAGAACTTTTCGGTATTGAGATTGTGCCTGTCAGTACTGCATTGTCGCTGGATCAGCAAGCCCGGGAATATGGTAAAGAGCTGTGGAAGACAAATCCTGACAAATGCTGCGAAATCAGAAAAGTGATCCCGTTGAAGAATTACCTGGCCGACAAAAAAGCATGGGTAACAGGAATCCGCCGAAACCAGGCTGCAACAAGGCATGTAACAGATATTATTGAATGGGACCCGGTTAATTATGTGGTTAAAATCAATCCGCTGGCATTATGGAGCAATGAGCGGGTTTGGGATTATATCGAAACACACAATCTGCCTTACAATCCATTACATGATTTTGGTTACCCAACCATTGGCTGTGTGCCATGTACAAATCCTGTGGCAGCCGGTGAAGAGGAACGCTCCGGCAGATGGAAAAATGCTAAAAAAATTGAATGCGGCATTCACCTCCCTGCGCAAAATTTTAAAAATGGAACGGATCAGTAATCAGTAAAAAAATAATATGCACGTTTACCCAATATACCTCACCAGGTTGCACGAAAAGAAAACGGTCTTAATTGGCGGTAATCACGAAGCTGAACGGAAAGCCGGTGAACTTCTGGAACGGGATGCTTTGCTTACAGTGATCAGCCCGCACTTAACCGACACCATGCGCCGGTGGGCAGATCAAAACCGGATAAAATGGATCCCAAGAGATTATCGTGAAGGGGATCTTTCCGGGGCTTTTCTTGTAATAGTAGCTGAATTTAAAGGGGATACAAACAAACTGGTGTATCGCGAAGCTGAAGATGCAGGAATACTTGTGAATGTAATGGATGATATTCCGCATGCCAATTTCTCATTCGGATCTATAGTTAAGCAGGGGCCCTTAACCATTTCCATTTCCACAAGCGGGGCAGCTCCAACACTTGCAGTGAGGCTTAGGGAACGATTTGAAAACGAGTTTGGCAATGAATACGCCCATTTTTTACAGATAATGCAAAATCTGCGAGATCCGATGAAAGACCGTTATTCCGATTTTAACCAGCGGAAAAAAATCTGGTACGAACTGGTTGATTCAGAAATCATTGCTCTTTTCAGGCAGAAAAAAATTGATGAAGCTTATGCGGAAATTGAAAAAATTTCGGGGTTAGAAGTATCATCACAGTTTGCAAACACAACTGATAATGCCGGGTTATAGCCGGAAACAAATATGCATAACAAAATTAAAAATGAGGATTTATTGCTTCCGGGTACTGTCTGTTTTACTGTGGACCGACCTCACTACAGTGAAGTATCCGGAAGCTTGTTTTTTAATACCGCTTCAACTGATCAATGTTCACGGTAGATTTGTGTAGCTTTTTATTTTTGATTGCGATATGGCCTATCTGTTCACTGATGATTTAAACAGTGAGGCTTGCCCTGTTAAAAACAGAATGGGGTTCTGCTTTGCCTCCATTAAGTATTGCGATCACATTTTCTACAGTTGATAAACACATTTCCCTGTATGTGGTTTTAGTAAGGCTGCCGCTGTGTGGTGTAATGAGTGTTTTAGGATGGTTAACAAGCGGATGGTCGCTGGGTGGCGGCTCAACGGCCAGCACATCAGCTGCGTAGCCTGCAATTTTCTCCTCATCCAGCGCATGAATTAATGCTTTTTCGTCTACAATTGCACCTCTTGCGGCATTGATCAAAACGGCGTGTGGCTGCATCAGGCTTAAGTCTCTTGCTCCGATGAGATTCTGCGTATCGCTTAGAAGAGGTACATGGACAGTGATTATATCAGAACGTTTTAAAACATCATCAAAATCAAAGGCATCATAATCTGATTTTACCGGAAACTTGTCCCAATAGATTACATGCATGCCGAAGGCTGAAGCAAGACCGGCCACCCGTTTGCCAATATTTCCCATACCCAGTATTCCGAGTATTTTACCGCGCAATTCATCACCCTGATAACTTCTGCGCCATGCCCAGTCGCCGGCTTTTACACGTTCAACCGATTTCCACGCGTTACGGATGCTCATCAGCATCAGGGTGAGAGTGTGTTCGGCAATCGTGTCTGAATTTGAGCCTGGAGCGTTTACTACCGGTATTTTTTTACGGGAAGCTTCAGCTACATCGATATTATCGAGCCCAACGCCACAGCGTGCGACTACCTCAAGCTGCGGGCAGTAATCCATAAGATATTTATTAACAATGCCTTTACCGCGGGTGATAATAGCGCGTATGTCAGATGATTGTGCCAAAGCAACAGTATCGCTGCCTTCAAAAGCTTCAATTACGCTGACAGAATTTCTAAGCAGCCGGTCAGCTTCGTCATCAATGGTCTCGAGCAGAAGTACACGTTTTTTCACGTTGTTGTTCAAGCTGTGATATTCGATTATCTGTTACATTTCATGAAAAGAAGGGTTCGCTGAGATGAATTGAGCCTCTTTAAGAATCCTTGGGGTTTTTGCCGTGATATAGTGAAGCGTTATCACTTCTTGCGCCACGGAAATCGTTTCTTTTTGATTCGTAAAGCCCTTCCTGAAAGAGGTTGTCTTCAAAGATGGCAGGATCGATTTCTGCTTCAGGATCGGATGATAATTCTACAAGATTGCCGGAAGGATCCCTGACGAACATTTGCATGGCACCATCCGGGAGGCGGCGAACCTTGCCCCAGGGTTTGATGTCGATAGCGCCCAGCTCCTTCATTCGGAAGAATATTGAGTTAATATCATCAACCTGAAAACAGACATGCCCTCTGAACGAAGGAGTGTCATCCCATTCTGAAAGATGCAGCTGCTGCTCCTCATTGATCTTAAAGAACAGTACGGGATAGTCGAACTTAAAAGCGGGCAATACCTCAAGCCCCAGCTCTTTTTCATAAAATTCCCCTGCTTTTTCGAGGTTGTCTACAATTAATGTGACGTGGTTAACTCTGATTGCTTTTGCCATGATAGGGTTTATGGTTACAGGTTTAAAGTTTAAGGTTACAGGTTTAAATTTTGTGGTTTCAGAATACGATAGCGCAAGCGTCTCGTTCATCCCCACAGGGCTTGTGCCAGTTTATCGTTCCAGTATTAATTTTAATATCATATGTATGTAAAAAAAGTACAAGCAGGTCCCAAAAAAGAAATGGTAACAAGCGGGGCAGGCACAAGCCCCGTAGGGATAAACGAGACGCTTGCGCCATCCAGTGCACATCAATCCTCAAACCTGAAACCTGCACCATTATCACACATTCTGCCGGAACTCGTTTACAAAGTCCCAATTTGGGGTTAAGCCAAGCCCTGGGCCTGTAGGGGAGGTTAGCTTTCCGTTTTCTACCTTTATCGTTTCA
>PWLN01000004.1 GCA_003559375.1 Balneolaceae bacterium
GATTTGCAAACCACTCGGCTGCTTTAATGGTATCTTCATAAGGCAGTGTTTTCCAGTCCGGGTTGATGGCATCGGTAAAATCCTGTCCGAATCCTGATGAGCCGTGAAAATTGTGCCATGCGGTTACATAACCCCAAGAGGCGAAGGTTTGAGCATTCCAACGGAAATGGAATCCGTCGGTAATACCGCTGTGAGGTCCTCCATGAATCAGCAAAAAGAGCGGATACTGTTTGTTTTGATCAAATCCCGGCGGATAATGCACCCACATCTGTATCTCCTCTCCGTTGGCCCCTTCGTAAGTCACCGATTCGTAAGTACCCAGATCCACTTCGGCAAGAATCTCGTCGTTGATGGTGTCGAGACGATTGGTTTCGCCGGTTACCGGGTTTACCGTTACAATTCGCGGCGGATAGAGAAAACTTTGATTTAGTGCAACCAACACACCATTAGATGAAATATCGATTGAAGTAAAATCGGTTTCACCGGTTACCGGCTGCGGCTGGCTGCCATCTGCCGGAATGGAGTAGATACGACGTGTTCCTGCATCATCAATCGCTCCAAACAGGCCGTTCACATCCGGTTTCCAGATCAGGCCATCGGCCGAGCGGTCCCAATCAGTTGTTACCTCAGTATGTGTACCTGCATTCACATCATATAGCACAAGACGCCGGGTATCGGCATAAAAACCCTTTATGCGCTGGGTAGTGTATGCAAGATATCTCCCATCGGGGCTAAAAAGAGGATTCGAATCAGGAGCTTCATTCTCCGGTGTGATGTTTTCAGCCTCACTGCTTCCGGGTACAACCAAAAACAGATCCATATTCAGGTTGGTTTCATCCCTTGTACTGTTAGATGCAAAGGCCACAAGCGATTCATCAGGAGACACATCATAACTCCCGGCTCCCTGGGTTGATCGGGGTAGCTCCCATCCGGTTGGCAATGTGATATTTTCGGTATCTCCTCCACTTGAAGAGATGCGAAACAGGTGAGCCTGTCGCAATTCGTCAATCCAGTGATCCCAATAGCTGAATGGCAGATTATTCCAGGTATGGGCCGACATGTGTGAATCGCGTCTCTCTTTGAGTTTTGCTGCCATTTCATCCCAATCCATCCCCGGAAAAATGCGGCTGATGAAATAGATGTGTTCTCCAACCCATTTCGGGGCACTTACTCCGGTGGGTATTTCAGTCAGACGTACTGCTTCACCGGGTTCATCCATACGGAGAATGTAAATCTGAGATGCATCATCTCCTTCTCTGCGGGTTACGAACGCCAGTTGCGAGCCATCCGGACTGAAAACGGGCTGACCGTCTGCCGAACCGTGTTGTGTAAGCTTACGCTCTACACTGCCATCGGTTTTAAAAAGCCAGAGGTCGGTGTGGCTTTTGTCATCATCCACAGTATAGCGTGTAACAGGTGCTACCACCCAGTCGCCATTTGGCGAAATGACGGGTGCACCAATGCGCTTCATTTCCCAAAGCTTTTCAACGGATAGCGGGGTGTATTCATTGTCGGTATGATAACGGCCTGTATCCTCTGAAGTGATCGCAAAAGCAGAACTTGAAATACAAAATAATAAAAGAATAGCTGCTAAACCTCGAACAGGAAATGATGTGATCATAATAATTTACTCTAACAATAAAGTTGATTGGCTGACCTATAATAATAGCACTTTATGCCCTGAAAGGACAACGAATTGAAAGGGAAATTCCTTTTACTAAGAGAAATAAATGAAAATATTATTGTTTATATTTTAAACATGTTTATATTATCACTAGACAATCACATCTAAAACTCAGACAACATACCAAGTAATGAAAGACAAAATTTTTAACGAAAAAGAAGCTGTCGCTGTAATTCAGCAGATGGTAACTGCCGGGCGACACAACTTAAAACAAGATGCTGTTCATTTCCTCATTTGGGGGTGGGTAATTCTTGCCGGCTGCCTTGTACACTATCTCTCTTTTTTACTGCAGTTTCATCAAGGAGTCTATATTTGGCCGGTCGTGATTACAATCGGGATCATTTCATCGTTTTATACCGGATGGCAGCAGGGCAAGTACTCCAGGTCTACATCCTATGTCGATAAAATAAACCGCTATCTGTGGCTCGGTTCACTGGCTCCGTTTATCATTGCAAGTGGTATTGGCTTGATGTATGGCTGGATCTATGCCTACCCGATGTTTGCGACAATTTTGGGCTGGGGTTCATTCATAAGCGGTGGCTTGCTGAAGTTTAAACCCTTGGTTTGGGGAGGTGTTGCCGCCTGGATTTCAGGAGTCTTAATGTTGGTTTTTACAGGACCAGAACTACTGCTCCTGATGTCTGTTGCTATCCTTTTTAGCTATCTTATACCGGGCCATATGATGATGAAACAGGCATGAGATGCAAGAACTCGATCCGCTACTTCATAACCAGCTTCGACTGGCGATTATGGCACTGCTGGCACAAAACGAGTCGGTAACCTTCCCCTATATCGTAGAGAAAACCGGTGCCAGCCGGGGCAACGTCAGCGTACAACTCACCAACCTTGAAGAAGCCGGATATATTAAGATTCAGAAGAGATTCGTGGGCAAAAAGCCGCAGACTTCGGCCAGTATTACAACATCAGGGATGCAGGCGATGCAAGAGTACACCGAGGCACTTAAGTCTTATCTTGATTTATAAGCAGGCCTCCCAACAACATCTTCCTTAACCGGATTCATCGGAACCGGGAACATGATTGCAGTCGATGCGTACCCAGTTGATACCGTCCGCAGGACGTCTTAAACCAATGTAGATACGGTTTGCAATCCAATCCAACACTGCAATTTGAGCAGAAAAAAGTACTTGTAAGACAGTTCTACACCTTGTATGACTATTCACATTTATTAGTCACTATAAATTCTTTTTATTTCTTCTGCATTTCTCACTACAATATTTCACATTCTCCCAATCACGCTCCCATTTCTTACGCCATGTAAAGGGCCTAATACAAACCGGACAAATTTTTGATGGAAGGTTATTCTTTGACATTCTTACTTACTACCGATTTTTTACATGCTTTTTAAGTATCCACTTGTTCTCATCTTTTACCTCTTTGCTCCCTTTTTTCCATAAAACTTCCCAGCAAGGCCCACGCTTTCGATTCCCCGCCCTTTTGAAAATTTTTATCCGAAATCTTAAACCGATTCGGAATCTCAATATTCAACTCCTTTGTCAGGCGATCGTCAATTGGAATAGTTTTCAGCTGGTCAAGATCCGGATCTTCGGTTGGTCGATCCATGATCGACTTCCATTTCTTTCTCCAGCCATTTCTGTTCATCAGTCCCCTCTGGACCGCATTTATTCTTTCTTTACCCATGAAGGCTAAACAGAACTTGCATGCAAAGTGTTCAATTGCAATCTATTGGTTATCTATTAGAATGGAGTGAATGCTTATATATAAACCTCGAAGGGTTTATAACAATTGAATGAGTTAAATCCCAAATCAACAATAATGTTGTTTAATAAAATATATTATTATTGTTTGGTAAACAACATTTTTGTATTTTAGCATCAAACAATTAATTTATGATATTAAGATCAACACTGGAAGAAGTTGGGGAGTCTCAAAGAATCAATCTGCGGAATCTGGATACCGGGCTATTAAGACATGACGCAAAAAAGCTGCCCGATTTATCATCCCATGCATTGATCATCTCCGGGGTTAGGCGGTGCGGAAAGAGTACATTATTACACCAATGGTTGAAAAGCAGGCACTCAGATGCTTTTTACCTGAATTTTGAAGATCCGCGTTTATATGACATGGAAATAAATGATTTCAGCCGTATTGATGAAATCATAAAAGAGAACGATTATAAAACTCTTTTTTTTGATGAAATACAGATTATTGAAGGATGGGAACGCTATGTACGCCAAAAGCTGGATGAAGGCCTGAAACTGGTTATTACCGGGTCAAGCGCCACACTACTAAGTCGGGAACTAGGCACCAAACTTACAGGCAGACATATTATGAAAGAGCTTTTCCCCTTTTCATGGAGTGAATTTTGTGAATTCAGGTCACTTGATCACACGGAAACAACCTTGATAGAGTACATGCAAACCGGCGGTTTTCCTGAATTTGTTAAAACAAAAAATGATGATATCCTGCATCAGCTTTTTGAGGACATCCTGTTGCGGGATATTGCTGTTCGTTATAGTGTAAGAGACGTAAAATCGCTGCAACGGCTGGCACTCTACCTGGTATCCAATGTAGGTAACCTTGTTACCGGAAACAGGCTCAAAACACTTTTTGGAATTGGTGCCACAAGTACGGTTATGGAATACTTTTCTCACCTTGAACAAACCTGGCTGCTACATTTTATTCCAAAGTTCAGTTACTCAGCTCGAAAGCAATCCATCAATCCAAGAAAGGTGTATGCGATAGATACCGGACTGGTAAACGTTAACTCCAAATCTTTTTCAGGTGATACGCGCAGAATTCTGGAAAAC
>PWLN01000274.1 GCA_003559375.1 Balneolaceae bacterium
ATCAAGGTTCGTATTTACAGTTTATATCTTATTATCTTCCCCTGAAACAGATGTATTTTTTTAAAAGGCATCTTTTTACAAGATGTACTTTCACTCGTTTATTCATCAGGCTCACTGTAAGATCTTTCAGTTTTTCAAAAAAATAATGATCAAATAAAGACAAAATTTATCAATAAAAGTAAGTATGGCATCAATAAACAATGCATTAAAAAATTGCCTGATACTATTCATTGTATCAGTAATGTTCTCACAGTTCCTGGTTTCATGTACTGGCAGTGAAGCTGATTATTCAGAAACGCGAACGGTTTTTTTGCCACCCGAATGGGCTGTGAATGCCAATATCTATGAAGTGAATATTCGCCAATATACTCCGGAAGGTACTTTCAGAGCATTTGCAGAAGACATTCCGCGTTTACAGGATATGGGAGTTAGAATCCTGTGGTTTATGCCCATTCACCCGATTGGTGAAAAAGAAAGAAAAGGTACACTTGGCAGTTATTACAGTATCAGGGACTATACAGCTATTAATCCGGAATTTGGAGACAAAGACGATTTCAGGTTTGTCGTAAACAAGGCGAAAGAACATGGTATGAGAGTTATCATCGATTGGGTAGCCAATCATACTGCCTGGGATGCAGTTTGGACAGAAACTAATCCGGAGTTTTATCTTACTGATGAGAATGGAAATTTCTTCCCTCCTGTAGATGACTGGAGTGATGTGATTCAGCTTGATGTTAACAATCGTGACATGTGGAGAGAAATGATCGCTGCGATGGAGTACTGGGTGCGTGAGTACGATATTGACGGCTTCAGGGCGGATGTTGCCTATATGGTGCCTGTTGAATTCTGGATTCAGGCAAGAGAACAGCTTGAAGAGATAAAGCCACTGTTCATGCTGGCCGAAGCCGAGGATCCTGAATTACACTTTGCTTTCGATATGACATATGCCTGGGATTACGCACAAACAATCCGTGATATGGGTGCCGGTCGGGCAACCACGGCTGATCTTGATAATGCTCTGACCCGCAATTTTGAAAGGTTTGAGAAGAAACATTACAGAATGTTTTTCACTACCAATCATGATGAAAATTCATGGCAGGGGAGTGATCCGGACTTATATGGAGATAATTTTAAAAATTTTGCCGTTCTTTCTGCTACGGTTTGGGGTATGCCCCTTATTTATAACGGTCAGGAATCAGGGCTGAACAAACAACTTGAATTTTTTGAAAAAGACGAGATTGAATGGCGGGATTATCCATATCAGGATTTTTACACTACACTTCTCGACCTGAATACACGAAATCAGGCTCTTTTTAATGGTGAGATTGGCGGTGATTTCAGAAAGATGCCAACCGATAATGATGAAAATATTTTTGCCTATAAACGGATCGGACATCATGAACAGGTAATGGTAATTATAAATTTCTCTGACAACCAGGAAAATTTTACATTCAATGATGGCCACATGGCTACATGGAACGATGTCTTTACTGGTGGCGAATTTGAAATCGGCGAAGAAAACACCATAGCCGCGAACAGCTTCTATCTTCTTGAACGAATTTACATGAGCCACTAACCCTATATCCAAACAGGCACTTCATGAGCATAAATCCACAACAGCGGCCAAGACTCAGTTTCTGGCAGATCTGGAACATGAGTTTTGGATTTCTTGGAATCCAGTTTGGATTTGCTTTACAAAATGCAAATGTCAGTAGAATATTTGAAACTCTTGGGGCAAATGTTGACACCATTCCAATACTGTGGCTTGCGGCACCTGTAACAGGACTAGTGGTACAGCCCATTGTCGGTTATTTCAGTGACCGTACATGGACCCGCCTAGGCCGACGCAGGCCTTATTTTTTATGGGGTGCAATTTTTGCATCAGTTGCACTTGTAATTATGCCAAATTCTCCGGTTCTGTGGGTTGCAGCAGGAATGCTGTGGATTCTTGATGCATCGATTAATATATCAATGGAACCTTTCCGGGCCTATGTTGGAGATATGCTTCCATCCGAACAGAGGACAAAAGGTTTCGCCATGCAGAGCTTTTTTATCGGAACCGGTGCCGTTGTAGCCTCTGCACTTCCATGGATGATGACGAATCTTCTTGGAATTCCCAATACTGCACCGGAAGGTATGATTCCACCTTCAGTTAAATGGTCATTTTATATAGGGGCATCCGTTTTCTTTCTTGCGGTTTTATGGACTGTTTTGCGTTCAAGGGAATATTCGCCGGAAGAGCTTGAGGCATTCGAAAAATATGAGAATAGTTTGCTTGATGATCCCGAAGAGGTAAAACGTGATATTCCAATTGAAGCGGGTAAAGGGAAAAATAAAATCACATCGGGTTATATTTTTACAATTTCCGGTATCGCAGCAACAGCCATCATTTTTTTCGGTAACTATGATGCAGAGCTCTATGTGATCTCTGCCGGACTCATACTGGCCGGTATTATCTCCCTGACAGCAGGATTTCTTCAGCGATCGGGCAAAACGGAACAAGGCCTGGTAATCGTAGTCCATGATTTTCTTACCATGCCCAAAACCATGATACAACTTGCAGTTGTACAATTTTTTACCTGGTTCGCACTTTTTGCTATGTGGATTTATACTACTGCTGCTGTGACCTCTCACATATATGGCACCAGTGATCCGACTTCACTTTTATACAACGAAGGCGCCGACTGGGTTGGGATTTTATTTGCTATCTATAATGGTTTTGCTGCTCTTATTGCATTTGCCTTGGCACCACTGGCCAGGGCAACAAGCCGAAAAACTGTGCATGGTATCGCTTTGGCTACAGGCGGATTATCATTGTTCTCCATTTATTTTATACCCTCACCCAGTCTTTTGATTATCCCCATGATTGGAGTGGGACTCGCATGGGCAAGTATTTTAGCAATGCCTTATGCCATTCTTGCCGGTTCTTTGCCTGCAAAAAAAATGGGTTTGTATATGGGGATCTTCAACTTTTTTATAGTGATACCCCAGATTATTGCTGCCAGTATGTTAGGTTTTATCACAAGAAACTGGTTTAATGGTGAAGCCATTTTTTCATTGATGCTTGGGGGAGGAGCGATGATAATTGCCGCGCTATCCATGTTTTTAGTAGATGATGTTGATGAAGTAAAAGATCCGTTATAGCCCTGATTTATGACCATAAATTACCTGATAATTGATGGGATTGTAGATCACTCAGATATTAAGAGTACATCAATTTGGGTCTGTATGATATGCTATTGCAAATTGAATAAGGAAGAAATGTAACATGAGAATTGCCCAGAAATATTTTAACCTTTTTATCATCATTTGTGCTGCGATAGCAGTTATCGTTATCGCACTCACCACTATACGGTATTCTCAAAAACAGGTGCTGGAATTCAAAAACAATTTATCTGAAATTGATTTAAACACTATTGCATTCAGAACATATCTGCAAGCGGATTCACTTCGAATTTCAGAGCTGGCAGGGAGTCCTGTTGTAATTCAGTTTTGGGCTACATGGTCAGGCAAATCGGGCCAGGTAAATCACTTTTTGAATGAATATCAGAAAGCTCATCCGGATTTGACTGTTGTTGCTGCTGCTGTGCGGGATGGGGAAGAGCAGATTATGGAATACATACAAGAAAATAATTTCCATTTTGATTTTGTTGAGGGCACTGTTTTTTACCAGCAAATTTATGTACCTGGAATTCCGGCACAAATCTTGATTGGCAGGGATGGTGAGCTTTTTGACACACATATAGGTGATGAAATACAGGTATTGAAAAATAAATTAAACCATTTGATAATTCATGAATGATAGCCGGTGGGTTTGGTTAAACGGTGAAATTATTAGAGAAACGGAAGCAATGATACCTGCAGTACAATCCGGACTATTTTATGGAGCAGGCTGTTTTGAAACCATGGTATCCGAAAAAGGATTTATTTTCCGTTACAATGAGCACCTGGAAAGAATGTTTGGTGCATTAAGGTATCTCGGTTTATCAGAGATTCATTTTCCTGATAAAGGCGATATACTGAAGCAGATTCATAAACTGATATTGCATAGCGGATTCGATAATGATCGCGTCAGAGTTAGAATTCAGGCTTCACTAAACGAGAATTATGGATATGACTCAAATGAACCGACTGATATAGTAACATTGATAACTGTATCGCCAGTTACCAATAAGACGAACCCTGCCAGATTGTTTCAGACAAAAACAAGAGTAGTTCCCGATGTATGCCGTCCGGCGCATTTTAAACTAAGTAACATGCTTCACTATCGAAATGCTTTCAGAAAAGCAAAACGAGAAGGTGCCGATGATGCACTTATGCTAACTACGAATGGCTTCATTGCTGAAACGGCAACTGCGAACGTATTCTGGAAAAAGGGAAATACGATTTATACCTCATCAGGATTATGCGATATTCTGCCTGGAATTATGAGGGAGGCCGTCATTGAAATCATTGAAAGCGATGACATATACAGTTTGAAAGAAGGGAAATTTTTCACAAATCATCTGATGAATGCTGATTCAATCTGGCTCACAAACAGTGTGATAGAAATTAGGGAGGTTCAATCAATTAATGGTAATATCATTCCGGTTGACAAACATTTCATAGATCATTTGAGAGATCAATTAAATAAATTAAAAGAAGTTGAAAGATTCAGTGGCAAGTAATTTTCAGTCTTTTTTGGATGTAGAAGATTTTCTGAATTCCATTCCGATGTTTAGCCAAAGAGGAACAAAAGCTGCAAATTTTAATCTGGACCGGATGAAAGAATTCTGCAGGGCATTGGGAGATCCGCAGATAAACTTCAAATCGATACACGTTGCCGGTACAAATGGAAAAGGAACTGTGTGCCGAATGCTGGCATCGGTGTATCAAACTGCCGGTTTTAAAACGGGAATGTATACGTCACCGCATCTGGTCAACTTCAGGGAACGATTCATGATTAATGGAAACATGATTGATGAATGTGATCTCATTGATTTTTTTAATTTGCATGCGAAACACATCAGAGGGCAAGCTTATACTTATTTTGAAATTACTACAGCAATCGCATTCTGGTACTTCAGCAAGAATAAGGTCGATATTGCGATCATAGAAACCGGACTTGGAGGCAGGCTTGATGCCACGAATGTAATATTTCCGGAGATATCTGTTATAACATCCATTGGTATGGATCATACCGACCTGCTTGGCACCACTCTTGAATCTATTGCAGGGGAGAAGGCCGGTATTATTAAACCTCAAATTCCGGTTGTAGTTGGTAATTTATTACCAGAAGCAAAAAATGTGATTAAAAAAATTGCAGATAAACATGAAAGCAAACTCACTGAGGCTGAGAAGTATCAACCCCGATATTTGAATGGTTCTATTGTGTTAATGGATGGTGATACGGAAATCAGACTAAAAAAAACATTCCTAAAAAAGATTGATGCAGTAAATGTTGCTGTTTCGTATGATATAACAAGAATATTGAGTGACAGATTATTTATTGCGCCCGAAAAGTTTATTTCCTGAATTGAACAAATGGCGCAGAATTATCAAAGAAGGGGTACTTTTGAAAAACTGGCCCAAAACAAAGAATGGTATTTTGATGGGGCGCATAATACTGAAGCTATTGAACAGCTCATAAGCCACCTTGAAGAAATAGCACCACCAAATTGCTGGACAGCTGTTTTAAGTTTTATGAAAGATAAGCTTAATCCAGAAATCGCAAGCTTATGGAGCAGATTTCCAAATATCAAATTGGCTGGAATGAAATTTGAACGAGCGGCAACTTTAGCTGAAATGAAACAATTTTTTCCACATGCAACAGAATTGATTTTGAATGAAAAAAACAGAAAAAATGATTTTGAAACAGAATTAGTAATTTTTACAGGAAGTTTTTACTTTTATAATGAAGTCTGCAAATGGATGGGTACCATACTTGCTATAGAAGATAATCTTTCCGCACTCAAAGAATAACCCCACAGCGTACTACTACAATTTGGTTGTTCGCTTTTCTACAGGAATGAACTTAAGAACTAATATTTACTATGTCGGAGAATCAAACCGATAACGATCTGAATATTGACCTGGATACGTTACATCAAAAGACTGTAAACGATTTAAAAACCATTGCGAAGGCGATTGGAATAAAAGGAATATCCACGCTTAAAAAGCAGGATCTAATTAACCGGATAAAAGAAGGTTCAAAGCCTGAAAAGTCAGAAGAAAATGGATTGGCCCTTCAGGATGCTGAATATGGAAAGAAAGATCATATTCAAACTTATGATATGCCGGACTCAGATGATGGGGATGGAAAACGAAGGCATCGCCATCCACAAAAAAAACAGAATAAAAAACATGTTAGCAACGTGCTGCCAGAATCTGATGCAGCAACCCTTGATGAACGCCTTGCTGATATAATACCCAAACTTGGAAAGTTTCTTATTAATGAAGGGACACTGGAAATTTTGCCTGACGGATACGGTTTTTTGCGTTCCGTAAATTACAATTATAAAGCCAGTCCCGATGATATTTACGTATCACCATCGCAAATAAAACGATTCAGGTTAAAACAGGGAGATTGTGTAATTGGAATTATACGGCCGCCAAAAGTTGGTGAGCGTTATTTTGCTCTTTTGAGGGTGGAAGGGGTTAATGGAAAAATTCCACGTGATATGGATAATCGCCAGGATTTTGAAGATTTGCTTCCGATTTACCCTGAATCAAGATTTAAACTTGAGAATAGTTTTGCGGAGTACTCTACACGTATCATGGATCTTTTCACTCCAATTGGAAAGGGACAACGCGGGCTTATTGTTGCTCAGCCCAAGACAGGGAAAACTACCATTCTTAGAAATGTGGCAAATGCTGTAACCAAAAACCATCCGGAAACAAAAATCATCATCCTGCTGGTTGATGAACGTCCCGAAGAAGTAACCGAAATGCAACGTACAGTCCCCAGAGCCGAGGTTGTTGCCTCTACTTTCGATGAGAAACCCGAGAACCACATCGGGCTGTCTGAAATTGTATTTGAAAAGGCAAAACGCCTGGTTGAAAGCGGCCATGATGTTTTATTGTTGATGGATTCAATTACACGATTGGCCAGGGCTTACAACGTTGCAGGCGGGAGTTCAGGGCGAACGATGACCGGTGGTGTTGATTCTGAGGCGCTTAAAGCCCCGCGGCAGTTATTCAGTTCAGCAAGAAATATTGAAAATGGAGGAAGCCTTACTATCATTGCAACTGCCCTGGTCGAAACCGGTTCGCGAATGGACGATGTGATATTTGAAGAATTTAAAGGCACTGGAAACATGGAGCTTGTACTGGACCGCAGATTAGCTGAAAGAAGAATTTTCCCGGCAATCGATGTATTCAAGAGCGGCACACGCCGGGAAGAGCTGATCGTTTCTGAAGAAGAAAGAGAGAAAGTAGTGCTACTAAGGCGTTACCTCAATAACCACAATGCCTATGAAGCCATGGAATTTCTTCTCGACAAAATGAAAGGAACACGGTCGAATGAGGAATTTCTGATTTCGATGAATAAATAATTGTTTTTGGGGTGAATGAAATAGGTTGAGATTTCATGGTGTTTTTCACACTTTTCTTCATTTAAGATATTTTCGTTTTTCCCAGATAATGATAAATATGGCTATTCCCAAATCCATCAGGTAACAGGAAATCTGAGGCCCCAACTCTTGATCATTTTTTCACTGACCTGTATATGATGATTCCGTACAGAATCAGGTTGATGATAATAACCCCAATACCTAAGAAGATCTGAATCTCACGTGTTAACCCAGATGGGTAGATAACCGGAAGGAGATAGTGTTCAATGAAGCCGCCATCATATCCGCTCTGTCCGGCGGCGCGACGCAGTCGGTTTTCAAGTGGTGTTAACGGACAAATCCAGCCCTGAAACATGATCAGCGCACCCCAGAAAGCTGCAATCAAATGGATATATACCAAACGCCGCCATTTCAGCACCAATAATGCGCCGACTACCACAAATACAATAAACAAAAAGTGAACGGCGATCACTACATCAGCCAGAATACTGTAAATCATGTTGAGTAAGTTGTGATTGGCTGATTATCAAATCTCATTCAGAACAAATTGTTCTTTCTCATTCAGGGATAACTTTCCTGCTTTTCTATAAAGGGAATGATAAAAAAATAGTACCGCCTTTTCGTTATAAGCCCTGTTAAGAATCCGGGTTTTCATTTTTTTAGCACGAATGGGATCTGAATCCTCCACTGGGCTGGAGGATTGATTCAGTTGGTTTTCTGAGGGAATTAGATCCCCGGTATACCATGCAGTATTTCCATAGTCATGAATCCGGATTGCCAGGTGCCCGGGTGTATGACCACCGGTATGAATAAGCTCCAGGCCTCTTACAGGAAAATAGATTTCTCTGTCAATAAATCGAAATCTGTTATCTGCAGCGAGCTTATATAGTTCATCAATCTTGTACATTTCTCCATAAGAACCTGATTTTTGTTCAATTTGTGAAATTGCAAACTCCCACTCCAACCTGTGAACAATATAACGGGCATTAGGAAATGTAGGGTTTGTTTTGATCTCATCTGAAACAAATGTACAGCCAGCGGAGTGGTCAAAATGAAGATGTGTCAAAACAACAAAATCAATATCTTCGGGGCGAATACCAAATATGTCGAGATTGGTTTTAACATTCGAAGTATCCTTAAAACGGCTTTTAAAATCGAGTCCCCAGCCAAGGCCAGGATCTACGATGATATTCATCTCATAACCGGAAATAAACAGCGGGTCGATTCCCACAGCCTGCGTGCTTTTTAATTGTTCTGCCTGATTCTGATCAGTATCAATGGCTGCGGGACTGGTTTTTTGTATTGTTCCATCTTTGAAAACCTCAAAAAAGCCCTCACTTAATTGTTCAACGATGAAACTTCCGATTTGCATAAACCTAATCGATTTGTATAGAAAATGGCATTAATTTCCATGCTGTAAGATCACGATGTGTAATCATTTGATTGACGGTATTTGCATCGTTACGTAAATTTTCGGGCAGCCAGCCAAACAGCATATTTCTCATTTTAGCCTCTGCGGAGCCAAAAAGCTGCTGAAAAAAATCTTCACGTTTGGGGAATACATCGATCTTATAGGCGTCAATCTCTGCCATTTCTGCGGCAATCTCAATGGCAGTATCAAGATCACCCAATATATCCACCAGTCCAAGTTCAAAGGCACGTGCACCAGTATATACCCGGCCCTGGGCAATTTCATGTGCTTCATCCCTTGTCATACCACGTGATTCGGCTACGACTTCGAGAAACCGCTCATAAAAGTTATCCATACGTTGATTTAGTATTTCGGTTTCTTGAGAAGTTAGTGGCCTTGAAAGATCAAAAAGATCGGAGAATTCATGGGTTTTAATAGTTTCAAATTTCAATCCAAGTTTATCCGATAATAATTCCTCAGCACTAAAGAACTGGAAAGCCACACCAATAGAACCGGTGATTGTGTTATTTTGAGCAACGATGGTATCAGCGGCTGCGGCCATATAGTAGCCCGCTGAAGCTGCTACGGTACCCATGGATGCCACAAGAGGTTTTTTGTTGGCAGCGCGCCTCATATGGTTCCAAACAAGGTCGGAGGTGGTTGCAACACCGCCGGGACTGTTGATATGAACAACAATAGCTTTGATGTCATCATCTTCAAGAGCAGCATCAATCTGTTTTTTGAAATTCTCGGATGTAATGTTTCCGGTTTGGCCAAAAGGGGATTCAGCTATTTGAGGCAGAAACATTCCCGATGCATAAATAACCGCAATTTTGTTGGAAGTTGTAGTTTCAGTAATGCCTGCACGTCTGTTTGATACCCTGGAATATCGTCCATGTGATACTGTTCTGAATTGTGCATCATCACTGATTCCCATCCGGTTTTTGATAGCTTTTTCTACATCGTCCTGATATCCGAGTACATCAATTAGCCCTTTCTCATAGGCTTGCAGAGTTCTGTTGACAGGAGGTGTATTCATAAACTCATTCACTTCAGCCTCAGTCATTCCGGTTCTTTCCATAACCGATTGTATAAAAGTAGTTGTGTAAGCTTCCAGAATCTCATCAATCTGCACACGGAGCTCATCAGATATTGTTTCTCTCATAAATGGATCGGCAACACCTTTATAATCACCTGCCTGAAATATATCAGGTTGAATGCCAATTTTGTCGAGCATTCCCTTATACATCGTTATCTGGGCAACAAAGCCTTCCATAAAAAACATGGTTTCGGGATTGTAAAATATCGAATCGGCTACACTTGCAAGCATGTATGCTTTTTCATTCATTCCAAGATCATCTGTACTGAAATAGAGAAATTTTCCGCTTTCCCTGTATTCCTGTAATGCATTGTATACCGATTCAAGATCAGCCCATGATGCAGTGACCTGATTTGCAGTTACCCAGACTCCTGCGATATTATCATGAGATGCTGCTTTTTTCAGGTTGCTTTTTAAGGATTCTACAGAAACACGTGCACCCAGGCGGGGATTTAACAACTCCTGCAATGGGTCAACTGCAGCTCTGGCAGGAATATCACCTGACAAATTTATTGTGAGCACCGTATTGGGCCGGATGTAAGGTTCCGGTTCGGATGAACTGCTCACCAACGCTGCCACAAGAATAACAATGAGCAGCATTATGCCGAGTATGGTTCCTAACAGTGAGGCAAAAAAGGTTTTTAAAAATTGCATTTTGATAGTTGTTACTTAGTATTTTACAATGTCTGGATGATTGTTAAAAAGGTACCCTTTTCTGCTTATTAGAGAAAGGGGTTTTGAGTCTATTGTTAAAAAATGGCTACAATCTTCATTTGTTCAGTTTATAATTCAGTCAATTAGAAATAGATACTGGTTGCTGGGTACAGGTATCGAAAACAATTTTTACTATCCGATTCAAAGTAACGAATACATACAGTTTGTTTAAACGTGTTATTGATCCGTAAACCAGCATCTTGCATCCAGTATCCATAACTCATATTTAATCATCAAAGTGCCAAAAATATCATCAAATTCATTAATTATATATTGTCATGAATGAGTCAGCCGGATTTCATGTTAAACCAGTTCTGAAATAAACAGAATTCCAATACCTATCTGTTACGTAGTATGAAAGAATTTGATGCAATAATTATAGGATCAGGCCACAACGGCTTGGTAACTGCTTGCTACCTGGCCAAAGCAGGGATGAAAGTCGGGGTTATAGAGCGCAGGGAAACTATAGGCGGGGCAGTTTGTACTGAAACCATGTTTCAAACAGATGAAAACCCGAACGGTTTCAGGATGGATGTTGGATCATCCGTACACATTATGATTCACCAGACCGGTATTATTGAAGAGCTGGGGCTTACAAATTACGGGTTGGAATATATCGAAATGGATCCATTTATGAGTTATCCTCTTCCGGATAAAAAAGGGGTTATTCATTTCCATAAAGATCTTAATCAGACCCTTGAGTCCATTGCCCGAACTGTTCCTGAAGATGTTGATAATTACCGGAATTTCATTGAGTTCTGGGAAAGGATAAACAAAGGTGTTTTAAAGGCGTTCATGGTGCCGCCATCCGGCAGGAATATTTTTATGGAGATGGCAAAGGGGCAGATACGGGACGGGTCCATGTTTAAAAAAGGAGAACAGCTTACCGGGCTCCAAAAAATATTTGGCAGCTATGGCAATGTTGTTAAAAATGCATTTTCAAGCCCATATTTACAGGCTGCACTGATATGGTTTGCCGCACAATCCGGCCCGCTTCCCGACCAGGCCGCTACCGGAGATTTTGTGGGTTGGCAATCCATGCTTCATCAAAGCGGAGCAAAACATCCTAAAGGAGGCAGCGGGATGCTTACCCAGGCCATGAAAAAATTCGTTGAGGCGCATGGAGGTGAAGTGATTGCAGATAGCCCGGTTAAGAGTATAGATATCGCAGATGGAATTGCCAGGGGGGTGATAACAGATAATGATGATTATTATAAGGCCGGCATTATCGTATCTAATGCACATGTTCAGACAACAATGCTAAAATTGGTTGGAAGAAAGCATCTGGATGATTCCATGCTGGTGAAAGTTAAAAATATTCAGGTGGGTAATGGTTTTGGGATGGTTATCAGGTGCGCTGTTGAAGAATTGCCGCAGTACACTGCTGCACCGGGCGATCCTTTGATTCATAATGGAATGCAGCTTTTAGCTCCATCATTGGATTATATGAACCGAGCAATTGCAGACTATATGAAAGGTAATCCGCCGGAAGAGCCTGCAGTTTTGGCTATGACCTTTTCTAAAATTGATCCCGAAGTGGCAAAAGATGGCAAACATACACTATTTGCATGGGCGCAGTGGCATCCCTATGAGCTTGCGAATGGAAAAAAATGGGATGATATCCGGGTGCGGGAAGCTGAAAAAATCTACAGTGTAGTTGAACGGTATGCTCCCAATATGAAGGGAAAATTGATTGACTGGTATATTCAGTCGCCACTTGATATTGAACGTAAACACGGATTATTAAGGGGGAATGTGATGCATGTGGAAATGAATTTTGACCAAATGTTTATGTTTCGCCCAATACCTGAACTCAGCAACTACGAAACACCAATTAAAAATCTCTATCTTTCCAGCGCATCTTGCCATCCGGGTGGAGGTGTTTTTGGCGCTGCCGGTTATAATGCTGCCCATGTGATATTGAAAAAAAGAAAAAAATTATTCGGAGGTTATCGTTGAGGAATCATTTTCCAATCTCCATTGCCGAGATCCAATTAGAAACGATCAGAAAAAATCTCAGCCTTATTAAAGAAAAAGCATCAGCTAAACGGGTACTTGCAGTTGTGAAATGTAATGCCTACAGGCATGGGGCTGTTAAGGTTTCAAGGTTTATTGAAAATTTTGTTGATTGGTTTGCAGTAGCAACGGTTGATGAAGGGATAGAGCTGAGAATGGGTGGGATAAAAAAACCGATTCTTGTTTTTGGTGTGCCTACCTATGAAAATGCGGCGGCCTATCAAACTCATAATCTTACGGCTACCATCAGTGATCTTTCACATTTTTCTGTTTTAGTAGATGGCACTACTTATCATCTCAATTTTGATACGGGTATGGGCAGGCTGGGTTTTTCCCCTGCTCAGGCAAGTGAGGTTAGGCAATATGCTGTTGCCAGTCAAAGGTTGCTTTGCAGCGGCATCTATTCCCATTATGCCACAGCAGATGATCCCGGTTCAGATTACGTATACATACAACATCAAAGATTCAAACATATACTGGCTCATTTTACTGAAGTACCGTTAGTGCACATGAGTAATACAGGTGCCGCGACAAACTATTCAGATATCGATCAATTTGGCATGATTCGCACCGGCCTGGGTATGATGGGATATAATGCCGGGTATACCCGGCATTCGTGGTTATCACCGGCTTTGACATGGAAAACAAAAGCAGCCCAGGTACGACCGATCAGAAAAGGCGATGTAGTGAGTTACTCGTCAACCTGGGTATGCCCGGAAGATGGTTTCCTTGCAACATTACCGGTTGGATATGCAGATGGGGTTCCACGTTCATTAAGCAATAAATTGCAGGTTTTGATTAGTAACAGGTTTTACCGGCAGGTGGGAAATGTTACGATGGATATGACGATGATATACCTCGGGGGGGATAAAATAGAAGAGAGGTGTGAGGTTACACTTCTCGGCGGAGCAGCTTGGAACGCCTATGAATGGGCAGAACACGGGCAGACCAACGTGCATGAAATACTGACCAATATTACCTCAAGAGTCGAAAAATTATATATTTAACTCATTTAACTGGGTTCAATGCGGGCAACGCGAATGTCGTATATAAGAGTGCTATTTCTGTATGCTGCATTCATGCTGCTTGAAGGCACATTTGCAAAGCCCTGTTCCGGCTGTACCACAATTGTTCGTTTTTCTCCCTCTCTCATTCCAAGCATTCCGGCTTTAAAACCTGGATTATAACCGAGCAGTATAGTAAAATTAAAAACATTCTGATAACTACCGGCAATACTCATGGAAATCGGTATCGGGTCCACCCGGCTATCTGAGAAAGTGCTGTATATGATATCTCCCTCGTCTGTGCGTAGTGTTTTGTAAATCCAGACTTCATCTCTTGCGGTTACATAATATGGCCCAAAACCATCTTCATGGATAAAAATCTGTACTCCAGGAATAACCTCAACAGGTTGAAGGTTCTGCAAATCAAAAGGTGCAGGTACTGTTGAGAGGTCTGGCGGAGGTATTCTGAACGGATCATCCGTATTACATCCTGTTCCAAGGATGAAAAAAGTGACTAAAACAACTATATATTTGTATACTGATCTAAACATCAAAAATGAATCATTCTGATTAAAAAAGCCTGATTTTTTCAGCCTTAAAGTTACGGTTCATTCTCCACAATAACAGCATCATTATTGTAAACATTATTTTCAACTATCTGTAAACGCAGCTTCCAGTTCTTTCTTGCGTCTTTTTACGGCAATCTTGCTGAGGAATATAGCGAATTGGTAGAGTACGATCAGCGGAACTGCGATCATTATTTGTGAGACGGGATCTGGAGGGGTGAGGAATGCGGCAAGTATCATTGCACCTACAATGGCGTGACGCCGATATGTTCTCATACCTTCCGGCGTAACAAGGCCTACTTTAGACAAAAACCAGCTCACAACGGGCACCTGGAAAACAATGCCGCATGCAAGAGTCCATACAGCAACTTTAATAAAATACTCATGGATATCAAATTCGTTACTGATAATGTCTGAAATGATGAACTGAGTAAAAAACTGAACAGCAAATGGAACAAGAATAAAGTAACCAAAAGAGATCCCGAGCAGAAAGAAAACGTTGATAAACATTGCATTTAAAAATGTCTTTACTTTTTCTCCCGCTTCAAGGGCAGGTTCAATAAATGCCCACAATTGATATATGAAGTATGGTGAGCCGATTATGGTGCCAATAATGATAAGGGTTCCCCAATAAGTAAAGAATTGTCCTGTAAGACGTCTCGAAATCAGGGAAAGGTCAACAGCGTTGATTGGCATTATCTGGTACATAAAAAAATCTGACCGGGCCGGTCCAAGAATAAACTCCTGAATAAAAAAGTCTGAAAATATAAATGCGACAATAATTCCTGCTAAAATACCCGCAAGCCCTTTTAAAATTCTCCATCGCAACTCTTCAAGGTGATCGAGAAATGACATTGAAGCGGAAGGGTCTATTTTTGGTTTTTTAGCCCTGGGCAGGATAGCTCCCATTATACTTCGCTTGGTGGTGCTTGTTGTTTCGCTCATTGACTATCAGAACCGCTTACATTGGTCTTTATTATAAATATTTTAGTACTTCTGCTGATGATACTATCAGTAATGGATATAGATCAGGATACTGTTACAAAATCATATAAAGGAAATTGTTCACACATTAAACGCACTTCATTCTTAACGGATTCAATAACCTTTTCATCTTCAGGATTTCGAAGAACGGTATCTATCAGTCTCACAACTTCTACAAATTCGTTTTCTTTAAAGCCCCTTGTAGTTAATGCCGGTGTACCAATTCGGATTCCGGAAGTGATAAATGGGCTTTCGGTATCATAAGGTACCATGTTTTTGTTTACTGTGATTCCGGCACGGTCTAATGATTCTTCAGCAATTTTTCCATTTAGGCCCTTATTTCTCAGATCTACAAGGATCAGGTGATTGTCAGTGCCACTGCTCACAAGATTATACCCGAGTGTTAAGAATTCTTCTGCCATTTTTTTGGCATTCAACTTAACCTGTTGTTGGTAATCTTTAAAAGCGGGTTTCAATGCTTCGCCAAATGAAACGGCTTTTGCTGCAATCACGTGCATGAGTGGCCCGCCCTGTGTTCCGGGAAATACAGCAGAATCAAGAACTTCTCCAATTGTTTTAACCCTGCCCGATTTGGGTGCAACTACTCCAAGTTTGTTTTCAGAATTTTTTCCAACCAAGATCATGCCGCCACGTGGTCCACGCAGGGTTTTATGGGTTGTGGTTGTAACAACATCACAGTAGGGCAGCGGGTCGTTCAGCTCATTAACAGCAATAAGGCCTGCTGTATGCGCCATATCCATCCATAAGAAAGCACCCACTTCATCTGCAATTTCACGGAATGAAGCATAATCGAAATCACGGGAATAAGCACTGGCACCAATAGAGATCATGCGTGGCTTAACTTCTATTGCCTTTTCCCGAACTTTGTCCAGATTAATTCGCCCGGTTTCTTTATCTACACCATAAAACGTTGCGTTGTATGTAATTCCGGAAAAATTTACCGGAGATCCATGGGTAAGATGGCCTCCATGTGCCAAATCAAGCCCTAAGAGGGTATCTCCCGGATTCATAAATGCCAGGTAGACTGCTGCGTTGGCACTTGCCCCGGAATGCGGTTGAACATTTACCCATTCGGCACCAAACAAGTTTTTGGCACGCTCTCTTGCGAGTTCTTCGGCACCATCAACATATTCACAACCGCCATAATATCTCTTACCTGGATAGCCTTCAGCATATTTATTTGTAAGAACAGACCCCATAGCTTCGATGGTTGCCCTTGAGGCAAAATTCTCAGAAGCGATCAGTTCAAAATTGAGATTTTGACGTTGTTTCTCGAGTTCGAGGATTTCGAAAATTTCGGGGTCCTGTTCATGTAATGGCTGCATTAAATACTCTGTTTTTCTGTTAAAGTCTGAATTTTTTCTACCCGTCTTTCATGTCTTCCGCCATCAAATGAAGTGGAAAAAAAGACTTTTAAGACTGCTTCGATCTGATCGCTGTTCAATTCTTTGCCGGGCAGGCATATGATGTTCGCATTATTATGTTTTCTTGACATTGAGGCTACATCCATTGAATATACCAGTGCTGCTCTCACATTCGGATATTTGTTGGCAGTCATACACATGCCTTGTCCGCTTCCACAAATCAGAACACCAAAATCGTGTTCACCGGCATTAACCTTTTTCGCTACCTGTACAGCAAATTCGGGATAATCGACCGATTCTGGTGAATGTGTACCGAAATCAATTGGCATATAACCAAGTTTTTCAATCGCTTTCTTTGCAGCTTCTTTTGCATCGTAACCGGCATGGTCACTTGCAATCGGTATGATCATGGTATTTTTCCTGAAAAGTTTGACAATATCAAATATCTCGAAAAAATCAGTGCAGAAAAAACGTTTTATCCGGGTTTTTTAAATTTAATTGTTCAAGCGGAGCAGATAGTTTTAAAAAGGCGATTCGACTACCGGAAAAAAATTTGCTGAAGAAAATAATGGTGGTCAATAAGTTGATTTGAGAAACAATTACAATGAAATCTGCCTTAACCTCTATAGTTTTCATGCTGTTTGTGGCACTCGTGCTCTGTGTTTGGCCAGGTAGTTGAGTGAAATCCTGTTGAACTCATCGGGTTTATCAACATTCACAACGTGCCCGCTTCCTTCCACGATTTCAAGACTCGAATGCTTAAAATCTTTCACAATTTTTTGAACATGAGGAAGAAACATGTGGTCTTCTTCACCCATTATGTAAAGTGTGGGTGCTCTCATTTCCGTTTCCTTGAAACGCCGCAAGAGCGGATTTACATCATATGTTAGCCTGAACCATTTTAAAAATTCTTTCCTGGCAAGATTTTTTGCATCATTTACAAACATTAGCCTCGATTCCTCATGATTTTTCTTAGGCATAATGATCCATGCAAACAATTTATAAAGCCACATGAATGGGACAATTTTCTTAAAAGCATTACCCAGCCACACAAGAACCCGCGAACGGACGTCCATCTTGGTGATTGCTCCGCACATTACCGCTGAGATTACCCTGTCTGGCTCCATATCTGCAACCATTCTGATAAGTATGGTTCCCAGAGAAACTCCAACAAAATGTGCCCTATCAATACCATTTTGGTTCAGGGCTTCGATAATATCCCTGCTCACAGTTTTAAATGTATACTTTTCTTTATAGTACTCTTTTAATGTACTCATCTCCCTGGATTTCCCATGCCCGCGAAGATCTACAAGAAGTACATTAAATTCTTCGGTATAAGCTTTCAATTGCCTGTACCATATATTCGAGGAACCGCCGGCACCATGTACAAATACAACCCAGTCGCTTTCAGGAGAATGATGATATGTGCGGGTAAATAACATTTAGTGGATTACAAATTTGTATAATGTAAATAGAATTTTAAGGCGAAGGTACAGGAGTTTTATTTTGAATACTTTAAATATCCAGCATATATATCATCATCTAAATTGTTATGCTTACATTTCACAAACAAAAGAAAATAACAATAAGATTCCCAAATATCGCAGGTGAATTCATAATCAAAGAAAAATAAAAACAGAAAAATAGCAGAGTATGTATCGTCTTGTTGTTGTTATGAAAATCATTCTATTACTGGCTAATACATTCGCATTGTATACGCTTTATGCTTTTGTTCTGATATTTTTGATAATATTTCGGCTGCGATATGAGCCATGGCGCAATATCATAATGGAATGGTGGGGTAAAGGGATTGCAAAAATACTTTCAATGGAAATAAAAGTTGAAGGAACGCCGCCAGAACCGCCTTTTTTTCTTGTAAGCAATCATCTTAGTTATATTGATGTTCCCGTCTATTCATCTCTGCTGAAAACCACATATGTTTCGAAAATGGAAGTGAAACACTGGCCATTAATTGGATTTATGGCCAGCACACTTGGCATCATTTTTATTGACCGCAGGAAAAAAAGAGATGTTGCCCGGGTAAACAGGGAAATATCAGAACAGTTAAATGAACATCAGGGTGTTGTACTTTTTCCCGAAGGAATGACTTCTCCCGGATTAGAAGTACTTCAATTTCGTCCTCCACTACTTGAACATGCCGCTTCAGAGAATATTGAAGTATCCTATTCTGCTATTCGTTATCGGGCTCTGAAGGGAAAGGAACCGGCGTACAAATCAGTAAGCTGGTGGGGTGGAACTCCTCTGCATAAACATTTGTATTTATTGGCATCGAATAAAAAAATCATGGTTACTATTCGTTTTGGCGACGACCGTCTCAGCAATGCCGACCGTAAAATCCTCGCTGAAAAACTTTATCAAAAAGTTAGCGGCATTTTTTTGCCAATGGCTAAAGTTCTTGATGAAGAATTTGTACCTCCTGATTTTTAATACAGTTAAATAGAGCCTGCTGATGATAAAAAAATGGCACATTTTTGTCTTGTTCTATTTTATTCTTTTAGGATTATCCTGGTTAGTTCAAGATCGTTTACCATTTGTTAGCAAGTTATTTTCAGGGGAAGAATCTGTATTCATTACATATGATGAAGCGACAGTACCTATCAATTATATTCGTTTTCAAACCGGAAATAATAATAGTGAAGTTGTTTTATTACCCGATATTTATTTTGGCCCTGAATTTCTGATTCCTTTTGGATCACATATACATAATGAACTCAAAAAAAATGTGATCATTCCATTTTACCCTGAAAAAAACAGCATGGGAAGAAGAATCAGTCATTCAATATCCGGGAGGGCAAATTTTATTGATCAGTTACTCGACTCGCTATCCATTACCGAGGTTGATTTGATCGGCCATGGATACGGAGGGCTGGTAGCAATAGACCTATCCTCAGGTAATATGAAAGAGAGTACAAAGATGCGAAGTTTAACTTTGTTATCATCGCTTGGTGTAGTGGAATTACAGTTTCTTGGGAATCATACTTTTAACCGTGCTATTTATTCCTTTCTATATCCAATATCATGGCTTTATAAATGGGCGGTTCCTCATTTTGGATACTTTGATTTACAGCCTGTAAAAAATTCATACATAAGGGCTTTGCGCCAAAAAGATCAGAGGCCGGTAAGAGAACAGCTTGAGAATATCGATATTCCGGTACTTATTTTGCACCCGCTAAATGATAATATTGTATCGCTTTCAGTAGCGGAAGAAAATCACCGGTTGCTGCCGCAAAGCTACCTGTTAACACATGAAGCCAGTGAACATTCTATCTTTAAAAATCCTGAAAAATGGGCTGTGCATCTTCATTGGTTTATAGAAGCAGTAAAAACCAGTGATGTTAACCGCAGGGAAAATGCCCACATCTTACGAATTGAATTATCGAACAAAGAATTTGATGCTGCAAGTATGAGATCAATTGGCGGCACAACACTGCTAATCGTGGTGCTGCTACTGGCGCTCTTTACACTTGTGAGTGAGGATATTGCCTGTATAGCTGGTGGAATTATTGTAGCGACCGGTGTTTTGCCATTCTGGTTCGCAGTTTTTGGTTGTTTTATCGGGATTATCATTGCAAACATCGGAGTGTATCTGATTGGCCGAAAAGCCGGGAGCCCAATTCTGGACAAAAAACCTGTTAAATGGATCATCAATCCAGGCGATCTGAAAAAAGCACAGAATATGTTCGAGATGAGAGGAATGGAAATCATATTTGTTACCCGATTCATCCCCGGCACCCGTTTGCCGGCCTATCTCGCTGCAGGTATATTGAAAACCAGCTTTTTACAGTTTCTTGTCTATTTTCTATTATCGCTTGTTGTATGGATACCCTTAATGGTAGGGGTATCAGCACTCGTGGGTCAGCCAATGCTGAAGTATATCGAAATATACCAGGATTATGCTTTATGGGTATTTTTCATCATTATTGCATTTATCTATCTGCTGATCAGGCTTTTTATTCCATTGGCCACAGTAAGCGGCCGCAGGAAACTGGTGGTTCGATGGGGCCGATTCAGAGAGAAATATTTTGGAGCAAATTTTAATCGTCCTCTCTGAATGTCTGCGAGGTGAGTATTAAAATTTACCTTCTTTCAGAAAAAAACTGTTTTAATAAAAATTCAGAATCTGTATCCAGTACACCGTGAATGGTTTCAACCTGGTGATTTAGCTTTTGATTGTTTATCAGATTAAAAACTGAGCCACATGCACCGGCTTTCTCATCGAGTGCTCCAAAAACCACCCGATCAATTTTTGACAAAACTATTGCACCTGCACACATAGGGCAAGGCTCAAGTGTAACATAAAGTGTGCAGCCGCCAAGATATTTATTCTGAAGAGTGGCACAAGCTGCAGAAATTGCCAGCATTTCGGCGTGTGCGGTGGGGTCTTTAAGCATTTCCACCTGATTGAATCCCTTGCCGATAATACGCCCCTCATGGACTAAAACCGCGCCAACAGGTACTTCATTTTGCCGGTATGCCTGTTCTGCAAGCTTCAACGCCTGAAGCATGAAATTACGGTGCTGTTCAATATGTCCGGTTGATTTACCGTTAAACATTCGCTTTAAAATGTTATGTTTATAAATAGGTTGCACTGAAAATTTAATAGAATATACAGTGAAAAGCTGAAACGTTAGCAAAAGTCTATACAATCATGTATGGATAGTAAGTAAACAACGAAAAAAAGAAAGTACATTTTCATGAAAATAGAAGAAGTCGAAGAATCAATAAGGCGGATTATTAAAGAAAAAATCCGGTCAGTAAAAGATTTTCCGAAGCCGGGAATTATTTTTAAAGACATTACACCTGTATTAAATGACAAGCACCTTCTTGAACTTACATCCATATTGCTTGCGGAACCGTTCAGAGGGTTGAAAGTGGATCATGTTGCAGGGCTCGAATCAAGAGGGTTTTTATTTGGAACAAACCTAGCACAAGACCTGCATGCAGGCTTCATACCCATACGGAAGCCTGATAAGCTTCCTTCAGAAAAAGAATCAGTTGATTATGAACTTGAATACGGCAGTGATAAGCTCGAAATACATTTAGATGCTATCAAACAGGGTGCTAACGTTATAATACATGACGACCTTATTGCTACCGGTGGCAGTGCACTCGCTGCAACAAAACTTGTACAAAAACTTGGAGGAAATATAATCGGATATTCTTTTGTAATGGAAATAGGAGCACTTAAAGGAACATCGGAATTACTGAAGGTTGCTCCTTGTTATTCATTAATAAGGGTGTGATGAAACAATTTTTAAGCAGTGGCCTTTAAATAACGAACCAATAACTTTCTGAATAGCTATGAAGAGAACAACTTTTTTACATTCAATCATGATATTAGTTTTAGTTGCAGGAACACTGGCGTGCGGTACCTCGCTTGTGATTGAAGATGTGGATTATTCACAACCACTTGAAAGTGTACTTGTTCCTGATGCGAATAACCAGGTACATGACCAGCGATATGCCATAAAACTTTCCATTACTCCGGTACTACAGGAGGAGGGAATTAGTGGCGTAGATGAAATCCGGCTTATCAGAAACCGGGCAGGTTTCTACTTTATTACTGCATCCCGGTTTTCACACGTCTATGTATTTGAACCAGACGATGGCGAGCTTAAGCTCAAGAGAAAAATTGAAATTACCGGAGACGGATTAGGGCAACCCGCATTTAATCAACGTAATACTCATATCGAATTGGTTGATATGGCGAGCGGGCGAACATACAATATTGATCAAAACGGTATACGATAGGAGGCAAAAAAATGAGAAATCTATATAAAACATACATATCAATTCTGACTCTTTTTTTACTGTTTGCTGCTTCGTCCGTTTATGCTCAGCAATCGGATTATCAGATTCAGCAGGATTTCAGAGCTGAGCTTACAGAACTGCTCAGCAGGGTGGAGCTTGCTGTGACAGCTGAAGAGCTTGACGCCATCAATTCTGAAATAGATGCGTTGCAACAGCAGTATTCTGAACACTCGGGAATAATTGATGCTGCCCTTTATCCGGAAACCTTTGAAAGCACAATTACCAATATCAGGGAAATCCGGCTGTCGGCATTTAATAACCTGGCAGTGATTGAGCAGCTGAATGAGCAGATAGAAGGCCTTTCAGCAGAAATGGATCTGTTTCGCAACAGGCTTGCACAAATGACCCAGGAAACAACATCCCTGCAGCAACAAATTGAACGTGCAGAAGCCAATGAACGAAGGCAGGCATCCCTTATTCGCCAGTACAGGCAAAATATAGAGCAAAGGGACAATTTCGTTTCAGAATTCCTGCAGGAGCTACTGTCAAAATATCAGCGAATGGATTCAGCAACTCAACAAGAGATAGCAGAAGGAATCGACCGGCTTGATCAGAATCCTCTTGATATGATCAGAACCATAATTACGGAATATATCCAAATTGCTGACCAATCCACCGGATTACAAACTCCGGATTATGTGGCTATGAGAGCACAGCATGGATACTTCGAAAGTGTTTGGAGCCAGATAGGTGAACGTTTAACAACTACTTTTGCTCCCGACAGCCCGGTTCAGGTGAGGCAGGAAATCTCTGATATGCTTGCTGCATGGCTTGCATCGGTCGATAACAAACTGTGGGGCTCTCTTACAACCGCATTTAACCAGAACGGAATCAATCTGCAGCCATTTGCAACACCTGATGATTTTAATACTGCACTGAATACTTTTGTAGACAGGGCCTACGAAATCAGTCTTGAGAGTAATAATGAAGCTGATTATGAAGTTTTCAGGAATTTCCGTGATTTTTGGAATAATACCGTAAAGGCAAGCTGGGGAGAAGCACTGATAACAGGCAATATACTTTCTCCGGCACAAATAGCTACTATCGACATAAAGCTGAATGACTGGGGCGAGGCGGCACAACCAACCTCCAACCTTATGTTTATTTTATTTTTGATAAGTATGGCCGTTATTGTACTGCTTGTTGTATTGTTGATCGTGCGTAAGTAGTATTAATGAAATACGGTATTTCTGTCAGCAGTAGTATCTGACGAATCTTCGCAAGCTGATGTGGTAAAAGCGTTCTTGCTGCAATGACAGAGATACCCTGTTTAAGATGTGGAATAGGGTTGTTGAAACATCCTGTGTTTGTACCTGCTCCGTAGATTTAGAGGTATTGAAAAAGAGATCAGGGGTTCATAGCAGCAAATCATCGAAGAAAAATACCATGTCCAGAAGTGAGGTAAACTTTTTGAAAACTCCGCTTATACCTTTTGTTGAACAGTCCACTTTTCTGTATCATTTTCTGTATGATGAATGAAGATAAAAAAGAGGAAGTCCGGGCTGCAGCAGATATCGTAGAAGTAGTTGGAGACTACGTAAAGCTGAAGAAATCAGGCAGCGGATTTATCGGCCTATGTCCATTTCATCAGGAAAAAACACCATCATTTCATGTAACTCCCCGGTTGGGTATCTATAAATGCTTTGGCTGTGGTGAAAGCGGAGATATTTTCAGTTTTGTGATGCGAATGGAAGGTGTCGGTTTTCCGGAATCCCTTAAAACACTCGCCGATCGCTATGGAATAGAGCTACCCGATGAACATGCGGAGGGAGAGGATGAACGCACAAGGAAAAGGGAGGGGATTTATCATGCCCTGAAATTTGCAGGATTATTTTTTCATCGTCAGCTTCTTGAAAACGAAGAAGCAGAGATCGCAAGATTATATCTTGAGAAAAGGGGGTACGACACAAAAATATGGCGCTCTTTTGGCTTGGGTTATGCCCCATCGAATTCAGCACTGTTAAAAGCAGCTAAAGATGAAGGTATTGGTGAGGAATACCTTCATGAAGCCGACCTCATCAAACCGGGTACCCGTAATGACGACTATTATGACACGTTCCGCAAGAGGCTCATATTTCCGATTTTCAATCCCTCGGGGAAAGTAATCGCGTTTGCAGGACGTGTTTTGGACGATAAGTTAAAAACAGCCAAGTATATTAATTCCTCACAAACGCCGGTCTATAACAAGAGCGAAGTTGTTTATGGGGTTAACTTTGCAAAAAACGATATCAGGAAAGAAGAAGAAGTGATATTGGTAGAAGGTTATACCGATGTGATTACGTTGAATATGTTCGGAATCAAAAATGTGGTGGCATCCAGTGGCACATCACTCACACCGGGACAAATAAGGATATTACAAAGATATGCTAACCGGATTGTGATGGTATATGATGCAGATTCCGCAGGACAGGCTGCCATGGAGCGTGGCATGGATATTGCCCTTGAGCAGGGCATGGAGGTTAGGCTGATGGAACTGCCTGATGGAGAAGATCCTGATTCATTTGTTAAAAAATTCGGAAAGGAATCGTTTATTGCCTATAAAAAAGAACATGCTGAAGACTTTGTTTCATTTTCGTTTCATAAAGCTGAAAAAAATGGGAAGATGAATTCCCCTGCAGGCAGGTCAGCATCCATTAAAAAAATCCTGGTGAGCATTGCAAACATTCCAGATGAGCTTGACAGACAGTTTTATGTTCAGGATCTGCATCAAAAAACACAAATGTACCGCAAAGGTTCCGACCGGGAATTATTTAAACAATTAGATATCATTCGTAGTGAACAAAAAAATCAGGAAAGATACAGGGAGCGAATGAGAGTACAGGCACCAGGGCCTGCTGAAGCATATGAAGAAAGGCCTCCATCATCAGAAAATAATGAGAGAGCTGACAATACCCGGAAAAGGATCTCATCAAAAAAAAGGCCTCATTATGAAATGGAAATCATTCGCTTATTGCTGCAATATGGTGAAAATATGAGGCGGTTTATTGGACATAATATCGGTGAGGATCATTTTGATGATGAAGATATCCGAATGTTTTACAGTGATATCATGAGGCGGCATATAGGGGGTGAAGAGATCACAATAGAACATTATATGAGAAGGGAAAGCCCATATCCGTCATTACTTGGAGATATTTTGTTTGAACGATATACAGTGAGCGAGGGCCTTGCAAGGCGAACTGGGGGTGCATTTAAAAAGGACAGAAATCCCATTTTAACAGCCAAATCAACAATGAAACCGTTGCGCCTGAATTATCTCGAAACCAAAAGAACGGAATTGGCAGGAAAAATTAAAAATTCTGACCCGGAAAAGAAGTCAAAATTTATTGATGCACTTACAAAGGTTCAGAAAGAGATTACCCGCATTCAAAAAACAGCTTCAGATGACCTTTTTGATGATCCCGATTTCTTAAAGAGTGGGGCTGTAAAAGCACCAAAAAAATTCGAATATAAAATGAAACACGAAAAATAGAAGATTGTATTTATGAACAATGATTTAGAAATTGCACGAAAAGCAGCAAGAGAGGGTGTCAGAGTTATTAAAGAGTATAAAAAGAACGGTATCAAAGTGAAAGAAAAAGGGTTTCATGACCTGGTTACCGATGCTGATATTGCTGCTGAGAACGCAATCCTCAGGATTTTAAAACAGCATTTTCCCGATGATGAAATCCTCGCTGAGGAATCAGCAAACCATGATTCAATGAGTAAAAACCGTACGTGGATTATAGACCCGATCGATGGTACAACGAATTTTGCAAACGACTTTCCGGTTTACTGTGTTTCAGTTGCTTTATGGGAAAACAGGAGTGCTAAAGTGGGTGTTGTAATAGAAGTAAACCGGAATGAAGAGTTCACTGGAATTGCCGGAGAAGGAGCATGGCTGAATGGAAGTCCAATACATGTATCCAGGACTGCAAATCCCAGAAATGGTTTTGTGGCAACCGGATTTCCATACAATGACCTCTCACTTATTGAGCCATATCTGGATCTTTTTCGTGTATTAATGAAAGAACTTCAGGGGATACGGCGTCCGGGTGCAGCATCATACGATCTGTGTAATGTTGCATGCGGCAGATTCGATGCTTTTTATGAGTATTCGCTTCATATCTGGGATGTGGCAGCTGCGGCTCTTATCATCAGGGAAGCCGGAGGAGTTGTAACCGACTGGAATGGTGAGGATGGTTGGCCATTTGGCCAAAGATTGGTTGCTGGTAACGAAAAGATGCATGAGTATTTGCTGGGCAAAATTTTTGAACACATTCCGGAATCAGCAAGGAATAACGTTGGATGATTCTGCCAGTAATTGAGCCCATTGGATTCGACAGGCTTTCGAGTAAAATTTAACTACATAGATCGTACTTCTGCATTGCGCTATGCGCTTAGTGCCAAGCGTGTTTAATAACAACTAATTCAAGTATCAATTAGCTAAATGCGTTCTCAGGGAGTATACATTCACACAACAAAACCATAGTAAAAGTTAGCCATTATGAATAAGATCGGGATTCGTCATGAAGACAAATACGCCCTTGAGCGAAGAACTCCGCTTGTGCCATCCGATGTCGGGGAACTGGTACAAGAACATGGAATAGAAGTAACTGTTCAAAGCTGTGGAAAAAGGATTTTCACAGACAATGAATTTGAAATGGCAGGAGCTTTAATATCATCCAATCTTGATGATTGTGATGTGATACTGGGTGTTAAAGAGATGCCTCAACATTATTTTGTTAAGGATAAAGCCTATTTGTTTTTTTCGCATGTAATCAAAGGCCAGCCTTATAACATGCCGATGCTTGGCAACCTGCTTCGAGCAGGGAGTACGCTGATTGATTATGAAAAAATTGAACGCCCGGCCGGACGCCGGCTGATATTTTTTGGACGATATGCCGGACTTGCGGGCATGATTAATACGTTTTGGACAATGGGGCAGAGGTTTAAAAAGCTTGGACTGGATACCCCATTTGAGTCAATTAAACAGGCTTATCGATATTCATCACTCGAAGAGGCGAAGAATGAGATTTTTGCAGCGGGTGAACGGATCACTGAAGGGGAGCTTCCTTCGGAAATACAACCATTGGTAATCGCTGTTACAGGAGATGGGAATGTATCACGCGGTGCGCTTGAAATACTTGATTTGGTTCCTGCTATTGAAGTAAGCGCTAACCAACTAAGAAATGGCGACATACCTGAAACGGGTATTGTAAAAGTGAACATTATTCCAAAAGACTATATGTCTGGCAAGGATGGCAGGGTATTTGAACTGAATGATTATATTGAAAATCCGGAGGAATACAACTCAGAAATTGAGTATTATTTGAGTAATATAAATGTTTTTGTAAACGGGATATATTGGGATGAACGGTATCCAAGGCTTATCAAAAAAAACTGGCTGCGCAGACTGAGCAATAACAGTAATTTAAAATTGCAAGTAATCGGGGATATTACCTGTGATGTACATGGGTCTATTGAGTGTACCGAAAAAGCCACAGAAATTGAGGATCCTGTTTTTGTTTATAATCCACGTACAGATTCATATTTGATGGGTTTTGATGGAGAGGGTATCGCGGTAATGGCTGTTGATATCTTGCCAAGCGAATTACCGGCAGAAGCATCCGAACATTTTAGTTCTGCACTGAAACCATTCATCAAAGACCTGGTGATGGCTGATTTTTCGAAAGATTTTGATGACCTGGATTTGCCATTGCCGTTAAAAAATGCAGTAATTGCACACAAAGGGGAGTTAACAGAGGGATATAAATATCTGAGTAAGTATGTAGATGGGGGTGAGGTTTAAGGTTTCAGATTCCAGGTTTGTGGTTTGGGATAGAATTAAGTATCCCGTATTGAGCATTACCGCCATCCTGTATCCAGTATCAAACACATTGTCTAATAAAGTTCAGACATTAGTTTGTCAGATTCTGGATTAAAAAAAAAGATGAAACCATCCAAAATTTTTACAAACAAACTATTGATTTACATCTCATTTTTGCTGATATTAATGTAAGCGCTTACAGTAAGCGCTTACAAGTTACATGTAAATTGTTGTTATTAAATCATTAATAAAAATTAAAAAAAGCGAGTAAGAATATGAAAAAGTATGCTATAATACTGTTTTCAGTTTTCGTTGCCTTTGCCATGATATCTTGCAGCGATGACAGTATACCCATTATCGATGTGCCAAATGGCGATGACAATGGTGACGATAATGGTGATGACCTGGGAACAGTATATTCAATTATATTCAATGTAGATGGTGGAGGTACATTTACCTTTTCTGTAGACATGGATGGAGCCACCATTGAAGGTGAAGATCTGCCGGATGATTTCACCGGAGATGTGTTCACTTTTAATCCGAATAATCACAGAGTATTTATTGCGGGTTCATTTGTAGACTGGCCACAGCCAGGATCACAGGCAAATCTTCAATTAAGCAGGTCAGGTGCAGAGCCAGGCATAACAGTAGCAGAAGGCCCAGAGCAATTTAAATTCTTTATTGTGCCTGGAAATGATGCCACATGGGATTATGGCGAATGGGAAGGTGACCCGAACCGTACCGTTGATATTACCTCAGGTGGAGACTATTTCAGTGCTTGGGGCGATCAGTCTATGATTGAAGAACCAGAACCACCTGCATTTGAAGAGCTGTTTATGATTGGAGATGCAGTAGGAGGATGGGACTGGGACGAGGTAAATCTTCCAATGATACCCGTAGCTGAAAAACCCGATCTGTTCTGGAAAATTGTATGGATTGATGCCGAAGGTGGATTCAAATTTGCACCTCAAAGAGCATGGCAAGACGATTTCGGTTATGACGGAAACGATCCGGTTGATGAAATCTACAGTTTCGGTGGCGATAATGTTCCAGCGCCAGGCGAAGCAGGTTACTATATGGTTGTTGTAAATGTGGATACTCAGGAAATCGCTGTAACAGCACCACTGGTTTATCTGATCGGAGAAACAGTTGGTTCATGGGATACAGCTATCGAAGATGCACTTTTCGAGGTTGACAATGAGAATGAAGTTATTACCATTACCAGAGAACTTGCAGCTGAAGAGCTCAGAATGTATGCCTGGTTTGATAAAGGCTGGTTTACCGACTGGTGGCAATCAGAATTCATTATACTCGATAATGAGATTGAATTCAGAGGAGCTGGAGGTGAGCAGGAGCGTGTAAATCTTGAAGAAGCAAGAGAATATACGATTGACCTGAACTTCAGGACTGGTGAAGGCTTCATCAACTGATTTTTCATGACCAGTCATAAATAATATAAAAACCCACTCGCTCTCTTCTGAGTGGGTGGGTTTTTTATTTTAAATCAATAATCAGGCAGACAAGTAGTTGTAACTTTTTTCTGATGTTGAATAACTTTATATACCTTTCGCAAAATCTGTCTTTCATAATTTCATAACTAATCCCGTCTGATTTGCCAAAAACCATCTATGATATTGCCAAAGCAGCTAATGTAAGTATTGCGACTGTTTCAAGGGTATTTAACAGTTCGAATACGGTAAAGGAAGCTACAAAAAAAAGAGTTCTCAGAATTGCCGATGAGATGGGGTATCATCCTCAGGCTTATGCACAAAGACTTGCCAGCAGAAGAAAAAACAGTATTATGATGCTGGTACCAGTAATGTCGAACCACTTTTTTACTGAAATCCTCAAAGGTACCCAGGATATTCTTGTTGATTTAAATATCGAACTAACCATCCAAAACATAAATCAGGAGCTGGGTGTTTTCAGGCAAGTTGAACAAATCCTGAAGCGGCAGTGGGCCGATGGCTATTTACTGGTATCGCTTCATCTAAGTGAACAGGAGTTAAAGAAACTGAAACGCTTTAATGTACCCCTCAGTTTGCTTGATGATGTTTCACCCACCTTTGATTCTGTGGGTTTCGATAATGTGGCCGGAGGTTACAAAGCAACTACATACCTGCTGGAAAAAGGATACAGAGATATCGCATTCCTATCCGGGAAGGTATCTTCAAAACCGGTTAAAGAGAGGCTTCAGGGATATAAAAAAGCACTGATGGAGCACCAGATTCCATTTTCTGATGAAAGGATTTTCCTTGGTGATACGATGGACAGAGACGGTTTTACAGAAAAAAGCGGCTATCAGGCCATGTTAAAAATTTTGTCAAACTACCCTGTTCCGGATGCTGTATTTTGTTCATCAGATATTAAAGCCATTGGGGCCCTTAAAGCAATAAAAGACCTTAATGTCAAACTGCCAATGGTTAGTTATGACAACCTTTCAATATCAGAATATACCGGGCTAAGCACGATTCACCAGCCTATGTATGAAATGGGATATCATGCAACCAAGCATTTGATTGAAAGGATTAATAATCCTGAGGCACCCATTTGTGATCACGTACACGACCCGGAACTGATCATCCGGAGTTCTTCTGAAATTTAAAATTTACAATGAAACTCTGACCAATTCTGAACGTTTCTTAACGCAATTAATTTGCATATTCCATTTACATGAAATCAATTAAGGCTATTTTTCTCATATCAATAATTTTGCTTTTTCCTGCAGATTTATTTTCTCAGGAAACTATTGATGTTACGTTCCGATACACCCCCAACGAAAACGCCATTCGCAGTTTCGTGCCCGGTTCATTCAATAACTGGGGAAACAATAGTAATGGCAGAATTGATGTTAATGATGGTTCTTTATTGTCTGTTGATGAAGAATACGGTTTCAGCTATCAGGTAATTCCTCTTGTTGTAGGTGGAGGTTCATTGAGTCATGAAGGTGCTTCGGGTTACGGATATAAATTTCACGAACACTACAACCAAAGCGGAACAGAATGGCAGTGGTTTACCGATCCAATCAACCCGATAGCGATCGGGGCTAACAACGATTCTTTCATCGAGGTAACACATCCACTCATTTTTCAGGTTGAACCTTCATCAGGCAGTGTTCAGCGTGATGCCCCTCCGGGGATTATTGCTGCGATAGCTGCTGTTTCAAGCGATCCAATTGATGTGACTGAATCACATATAATGCTGAACGGATCGATTGCCGGCACGTTTGAAGGGTTCTATGAAACAGAAAGACAATTGTTGATTATCCCGTCTATCCAGGAATTTGATGTTAGCCCAATGATTGGTGAAAACAGCCTCACGATAGTTGCTGTAACAAATGAGGGAGTAAGAAAAGAGTTGTCGGTTACATTTACCTATATTGCGACTCCCGATGTAACAGACGCTCCAAGGCCAACCGGTCTTGAAGACGGGATTACCTATTATGATGATGATCCTTCGAAAGTCAGCTTTTCAATTTTTGCACCACATAAAGAATTTGTGCATATCATTGGTGACCACAGCGACTGGCAGGTACGTGAAGAATACCTCATGAAGAGAGACGCGCCACGTGCCGACAGTGTACATTACTGGATTACCATTGACGATTTTACACCCGGCGAAACCTATCGTTTCCAATACCTGATTGATGGGGAAATCCGCGTTGCCGACCTCTTCTCGGAACTGGTGCTTCATCCCACACGAGATCAGCAGATATCCTCATCAGTATATCCTAACATGCCGCCATATCCGCATGGCCTTACAACGGAATATGTGAGTGTAATCGAACCTGGAACAGAGGCCTATCAATGGAGGGTGCCGGAGTTTGAACGCAGGCCTGTGGAAGAATTGATCATCTATGAACTGCTGCTGCGCGACTTCGTAGAGCATAGCACCTATGTAACCCTTCGGGATACACTCGATTATCTTGAACGCCTGGGTATAAATGCCATAGAACTAATGCCAGTACAAGAATTTGACGGGAATCTTAGCTGGGGGTACAATCCGGTTTTTCACGGAGCTTTGGATAAATCGTATGGTACCCGCAGGGCATTTAAGGAGTTTATTGACGAAGCTCACAGCCGGGGTATTGCTGTAATTCTGGATGTGGTGTATAACCATGCTCAAGATGATTCCCCGCTAATTCGAACATTTGGAACAAACCGAACCGGAAGTTTTTCTACCGGCAACCCGCTGCTTGGTCCGGGTCATGCCTATAACGTGTTTTTTCATTTAAATCATGATCATCCTTATATCAAATACTGGCTGGACCGTATGAACCGCTATTGGTTGGAAACCTATAATATTGACGGTTATCGTTTTGATCTTACAAAAGGTTTTGCATCCAATGTAAGCAACCGCTCTTTGCTGGATGGGAACAACCCGCAAAGAATCAGAAATCTTAAACGGATGTATGGTGCCATAAGAGAGTATGACAAAGACGCCTATATTATACTGGAACATTTTGCTGCTAACAGTGAGGAACGTGAACTTGAGTTGCATGTCATGCTCCTCTGGGGTAATCATAACCATAATTACTCAGAAGGGGTAATGGGGTGGAATCAGGGTGGGAACTCTGATATGTCTGGTATTTATTTCAGGAACCGGCAATTTCAGAACCCACATCTTGTGGGTTATATGTAGAGCCATGATGAACAATGGCTGATGCATAAAGCCCGCAATTTTGGAAACCAAAACAACCGTGATTTTCACGATGTGCGAGATCTCGATACTGCACTGCAAAGAATGAAACTTGCCGGAGCATTCTTTTTTACCATTCCCGGGCCAAAAATGCTGTGGCAGTTCGGTGAGCTTGGTTATGGATGGAATGACGGTGAATGTGTAAAACCTGGTGATGGCAGTGATGGTGATTGCAGACCTCAGGATCCAGGGCGTACTGCAGAAAAACCGGTTCGATGGGATTACTACGAGGATGAGAACCGATTCCGGCTTTACCGTTCCTGGGGAGAACTGATTCGGTTGAGAAATACCAGCCCGGTATTTACGAGTAGTGAAACAGAATTCAGCTCATCATTAAGAGGTGATACCAAATGGATACGGCTGGAGCATGATGATATGGATGTACTGATCGTGGGTAATTTTGGGGTGGATGTTCATGAGCTTAATGCAGTGTTACCTTATGCCGGTGAGTGGTATGAATTCATTACCGGAAAGTCTGAACAGTTCAATGAATCATCGGTTACATTCAGCCTGGCACCGGCTGAATTCAGAATATATACATCTGACCCGGTGGAACCTGCTGAAGCGAATGTGTTCTTTAAGCCAGGTGAAGATGGCTTCACAGGCCTTCCCGAGCGTTTTGAACTGCGGCCAAACTATCCAAATCCATTCAATCCAAGTACAAACCTGACTTACGAAATTCCTGCTGAAGCCAGTGTGAGAATTAATGTTTACGATATTCTTGGCCGGCAGGTGGCAACACTCGTTAATGAAGACGCTCACCGCCCTGGCATTTTTACTATCACATTCGATGCAAATTCACTCAGCAGCGGTGTATATCTTGCCCGTCTTATTAGCGGAAGTACCTCCATCATTCAAAAGATGACGTTTGTTAAATGACGTTATTCTGAATGTTGAGAAACTAATTATTACGTCATTTCAATACAGGTGCATCATCCTGAGGAATCGGTAGTGGATAATTGTACCCGAACACTATCTGATGAATCGCAAATAAGCATGCGGAAATATTTGAAAAGCATCCATTAACACTCTTCTCATTTGCATTATATTTTCCGACATTTACGCTGAGATTTTCACAAACTTCCTATTGAAAGTTCTGCATCAATTAAAATACAGTACCTTATTTAACCCGGATTACGCATTAGACTTCCGAAGTCTTACGGAGTATCGAAAGGAACCTTCATCGGTTAACATATTGAAGATTTAAAAAAAACTTGAAAGACTTCGGAAGTCTTTTTGGTCGTATGCGTAATTTGGGTTTAATCAATTATTGAAACAGTTTTTTTATGAGCTACTCTGTGAAATTAAATACTGGCAGCACGGTTTCAGGCCATTTTCGAAATTGGTTATTGTTCTTCTTATTCCTTCTTTTAATCTTTTCACCGGTAGTTTTAGCCCAAAACACCGGCACAATTAGCGGTGTGGTTACAGATAATCATGGAAATGTATTGCCGAGTGCGGCAATATTACTTGCCGGTACCGAAACCGGTACATCAACAGATGCTGATGGAAATTTCTCATTCAATGTGTTACCAGGCGAATATACACTTCAGGTAAGTTTTATAGGTTATCAGACTTACAGAAATGTAGTTCTGGTGGTAGGTGGTGATATACTGGATGTTCACATAGTACTACGATCTGTAATTATTGGCGGAGATGAAGTGGTAATTCTTGGATCCCGCAGAGGGGATGGACGTTCTATCACACAATCTCCTGTTCCGGTTGATGTTATAACTGCCCGGGAAATTCAGACAACAGGTTTAACACAAACAACGCAGATTATCCGGGCTCTTATTCCCTCGTTCAATTCACCGGAGTCGACTGTTACTGATGGCAGCGACCATGTGCGGCCAGCTACACTCAGGGGGTTAGGCCCTGACCAGAGCCTTATTCTCATCAATGGTAAACGGCGCCATACGAGTTCTATCCTTCATATTAATGCAACGGTTGGAAGGGGCTCAACAGGTGTTGACCTGAATGCCATACCTGCCAATATGATTGATCGGATAGAAGTGCTTCGTGATGGAGCGGCTGCACAATATGGCTCGGATGCCATTGCGGGTGTGATAAACATTGTTCTTAAAGAAAGTACCGGTTTTGATGCATCCTTTTCGTATGGCCAGTACGCGAGCTATCAGGAAAGGGGATATGCTCCGAATCAGGCGCTACCGGCAACCGGAGTTAATTCAGAAACAGCTGCCTTCCAAAGTTTACCCTTTTATCCCGGAGTGGAAAATGTATGGAGACTGGATGGAAAAACAATCAACCTGCACGCAGGTTATGGTTTTGAACTGCCTAATAATGGTAGACTGTATACAGCAGTTCAGTATCGGGATAAAGGCAGAACCAATCGCGCAGGCCTTGACCCAAGATTAAATTATCCTACACTGGAAGATGGCTCACCCGATCCGCGAGAATTTTCCTTTAACAGAGATAATCATCGTTACGGTTCCAGTGAACTGCTTGATGTGAGCGGTTTCTTTAACGGTTTTATGGAAGTTGCCGAAAATTTAAGTTTTTACGCTTTTGGCGGAGTAAGTTTAAGAAATGGTGTATCCGGAGGCTTTTATCGCCCGGCTCGTGATAACAGAAACCTGCCCGAATTTTACCCAGACGGGTTTCTGCCATTGATAACTACTGATATTTATGATGGTTCGGTTGCAGTGGGATTTAATGGAATGTTGGGAATATGGAAATTTGATCTGAGTCAGGTTTATGGACACAATTCAATCGAATATGGAGTAACAAATTCACTAAACAGATCGATGGGTATAAGCAGCCCCACCACTTTCAGGGCGGGAACATTGGCTTTTGATCAGGCAACCACAAATTTCGATCTTGTACGTACTGCCAATATTGGAACAGCCCAGCCGCTAAGTATTGCTTTAGGTGCAGAATACCGTTACGAACTCTACAGGATAATTCGTGGTGAAGCAGCTTCCTATGCTGATGGTGGGATGGGAGGCGCACCGGGTTCGCAGGTTTTTCCGGGATATTCACCAAGAAATGAACAGAATGAAAACCGTTTCAGTATTGCTGCTTATGCCGATCTTGAGACTGATATTGTTGAGCAGTGGACGGTAGGCCTCGCAGGGCGTTTCGAAAGTTATAGTGACTTTGGTAATACTTTAACCGGAAAATTCAGTACACGGTTTGAAATTCTTAATGGGTTGGCTTTGAGAGGCGCAGCAAGTACCGGATTCAGGGCGCCTTCTCTGGCACAATCTTATTTCACTTCAATTGCAACTACATTCAGAGAAGGAATAGCCTATGAAGTAGGCACCTTTCCTGTTAACTCCCCACCGGCCATTGCACTGGGAGCTGAGCCCCTTGACGCTGAAACATCTGTAAATTTAAGTGCAGGAGTAACATTTGAAAGAGGTAATTTTTTACTCACTGCTGATCTATATACTATATCCATCAAGGATAGAATTGTGATGACAGAAAATTTCCTTGGAGGGGGAATTCCTGCATTTCTAGAATCACAGGGAATTAATGCCACTGGTGGGAGGTATTTTACAAACGCTGTAAATTCTCAAACAAAAGGAATCGATATTATTGCTCGATACGGACTGAACTTTTCAGCACAATCCACATTGGTATTTACTCTTGGTATGAATTTTAATCAGACTGAAATAACCAACACGGACGAAATTCAGACACCATCTGTACTTCGTGAATTCACAGAAACACCACTTTTTGGAAGGGTGGAAGTCGGGCGGTTTGAAGTGGGTCAGCCCAGAAGTACGATCAATTTTATGGCTGCATACACATTGAATAGCTGGAATGTACTAACAAGAATCACACAATTTGGTGAAATAGAAGCTTTGCGGAGAAACGAGGATAATGACCAGGTATTTGGGGCGAAGATTTTAACTGATTTCGAAATTTCTTACAATATCAGCGATCATGTTACCCTGGCTTTTGGCGGTAATAATATTTTTGATATTTATCCTGATAAAACTTTTCAAAGTGAAAGTAATAATGGAATATTTCAGTATTATTCGTTTTCACCATCAGGATTTGATGGAAGGTTTCTATATTCAAGGATTCGCGTGAACATATAAATGAACACAATCAAGCTCCCCAAAAATTATTTGCTGGTCGGTTCGCTTGGTGCAATGTTGGTTGGTCTTACAGCAGGTGTAGTTGCTCAACAAGGCGATTTCAAGTTTTTATTCTCCTTGTCATCATTTCTTGAACCCATTGGTGCCCTTTGGATTAATTCATTAAGGATGCTGGTTTTGCCGCTGCTCATATCCTACATTATAATGGCAGTAGCGTCGTTCTCTGAAGTAAAATCAACATTCCGTGTTGGTGGAGGTGCCATATTTGCACACCTGATCTATCTTTGCATGGGGATTGCTGTTATGCTAATTATTGTACCTCCGCTGGTTGCACAATTCGAAATTACACCGGCAATCAGGGAAGCCCTTCAAAGCCAGAATATTCAAACACCAACGGTTTCAAGTGATGCAGATCCATCTGCTGGTTTAGGTGGAATTATCAGCCACATTATTCCGAGTAATATCTTCAGGGCTGCAGCAAATGAAGATATACTTCCAATTTTTGCAGCAACGCTTCTTTTTGCATTGGCATTATCACGCGTATCCGAAACCCATAGAAAACCTATACTCGATCTTTTTAAGGCTGTCATCGAAACTCTTCATGTTTTGATCCGATGGATTTTGCTTGCGATGCCTTATGCAGTTTTTATTCTTGTATTTTCTATGGCCACACGCGCAGGACTGGATTTATTCGCAGCTTTGGCTTATTTCGTGATATTGTTCTGTGGTTTACTGATTATACTCACACTATTTTTATACATTGTAACACCAATTTTGGGTGGAGTTTCCATATCACGTTTTGCCCGGGCAGCTGCTCCTGCTCAGGTTATGGCTGTGGGCACAAGATCATCAATGGTGTGTCTGCCAGCACTGATTGAGGGTGCCCGCGACCGGCTTGGGCTTCCGCCAGGAGTGGTTGGAATTGTAATGCCTCTATCAGTTTCCATGTTTAAAATAAATAAAGCCGTATCCGGTCCCCTGCAAATATTCTTTCTTTCACATTTGTATGGCATCCCGCTTGAACCATTAGCTATTGCAGCTTTTTTTATGGCATATATTCCCACAAGTTTTAGTTCGCCCGGCATACCAAGCGGCGGTTTTTTTGTATCTCTACCACTCTATATTGCCTTGGGGTTACCGATTGAGGGTGTGGTACTATTACGTACGGTAGATGCGATTCCTGATATTTTCAAAACACTTGCAAATGTAACTGAAGATATGAGTGTAGCCACACTCGTTTCACGTTTTTCACCGGAGTCTGCTATTGCAGCAACTTCTTCCGTAGTTCAGTAGAAATGGGAAATTATTTAATACTTCTATCCGCAACATTTTAATCAATATGATCAATTTTATTGTTCCATGGGACCAAAAGTGGATTTTTGAAAATTTGGTGAATCGTGTATCTGCCGAAAACTCATCAATTTTAAAGATTATCACATATCATGATCTTAGCAGGCAGGACAAACTATTAGCCGGTATCTATATTTTAACAGGATATGGAGTACTTACCAAAATTCAGAAAGAGGCAGCTGTTCAGGTGAGCAACCTGCTTGAAAGCGGCGGTTCAGAATTTATGATTATGAACCACCCCGGCAGGGTATTGGAACGGTATATGCTGCTTAAAACACTTCATCAGCGAGGCATTAATCAATTCAGGGCATTCAGGATTAATGAAATCCAGGATAATAGTATAAAACTGCATTTTCCGGTTTTTATCAGAGAAGAAGGAAAGCATTCCGGAAGCCTGACCGGAATACTGAACAATTCTGATGAATTAACTCAGGCTATAAACCAACTGAAAAATGACCGATATCGAATGAATGAACTTTTGGTTGTATAGTTTGTTGATACGTCAGGCGAGAATGGACTTTTCAGGAAATATTCAGCTTTCAGGGTAGGAGATGCCATAATCCCAAGATATTTAAGCCTGAGTTATCACTGGGTTGTAAAAGAACATGCTACCGATCCGTCCGGATCAACCTTATACACTGATGAATTGATAGAGGAAGAGTTTTCTTACATACAAAACAACCCTCATCAGAAAGAACTCAGAGACATATTTGATATAGCTAATATTGAATATGGGCGTATTGATTATGGGTTTAACGATGGCAAACTGCAGGTGTGGGAAATTAATACACTGCCTGTAATTGGGCGCTATCCGGGTTTGCAAAATGAGGGTGAACAAATTTCAAAAAAAATTGCCGAAAGAAAGGAAAAACGAACTCCTGTAAAAGAACTATTTCATACTCTGATGGATGAAGCCATCAGTGATATGATTCCGGAGAAATCTGATTCATCTATTGCGCTCACTTTTACGAAAGAACTTCGCCGAGGTATACTCATAGAGAAATCAAAACACAGATTAACAAATACGATATTGGAAAGCGGCAGCCGACTTCCAAAATTGAATTTTATTCAACCTCTCAGGTCAACGATTAAAAAGTGTTTAAGAAAATTGATTTATTCATAGCATGATTTCCTGATACAACTGTTTCAGGAAAATGTGCTTGCCATGAAACAAATAAATACCATTTCGTATCGGTAATTAGACATTGAACAAATCGATTACCGAACCATGCTTACTTTTTTTATTATCTGTCTGATTTCTATTCATACATGTTCAATACAAAATTGTACTGAATTCAAAAAAAAACAGTGATCATGAGTACACGGATAGAGTTCGTTACGGAGCTATTAATGTACCTGAAGATCATAACCATCCTGATGGAAAGATTAACGAACGGGCACCTGTTTATTCTCGATGAAGGAGGGCATGGTGAAGGAAATTTGGAATGCAAGATTGAGGTGATTCGAAGTTTTTTTGATAACTCTGAAAATCGACCCGGTTCCGGTTGCCTGAATATTATTGATGTGTATTAGTTTGAAATTGGAAACTGATATTCTTTTATAGATTTACAAATATCATCACAGACAATATAATAATATCAATAAGTTACCATAGAATTATGCCTTTAGGTCAAGATTTGTTAAATATGTATAAATTCAATTAAAACATCTCGCTGTATCGTTAATTTCATTCTGCTTGAGTTTTAAATAGCAGTTTGTAATAGATTTAATTGATATAGGTGATTTGTTATGAGTAGGACGAAACTGCTGGTATTCGTTTCTGTTTTAATTGTTTTAGCAGTTGTTGTGATTTTTCAAATATTGAATAATCAGGATCATTTCTTTCCCGGTTATGATGATATCCTTCAGGATCCTTATTTGCTTCATGGACAGGAACTTTCGCTGATTTATTGCGGCAGTTGTCATGTTTATCCTGATCCATCTTTGTTGCCAAAAACCACATGGCGTTTTGAGACTCTGCCAGCAATTGCACCCTTTTTAGGTGTTGATCCTTTTTCAGGCGAGGGTATACAGGATGCCCGCAGAACCAACCCCTATGTTCCCGATCATATCTATCCCTCCGAGCCGATGGTTACAGCCTCAGAATGGCAAAATATCGTGGACTTTTATTGGCATACGGCTCCTGATGAACTGGTCAGAGAAATATCTGTGCCGGAGATTATTATTGATTCCCTCTTTTTTTCTTCTCAGATTCCTGTTTTTGAAACTGAAGCTGAGCCTGTAGTGACTTCGGTAACGTTTGATGAGCAATCAGGCTACATTTTTGTGAGCAATTCTTCAGATTTAGGTTTATACATCTTTGACCGGAATCTGGAAAAAGTGAATCATACGATACTTGAATCGCCTATTTCGGATATTACTTTAATAAAAGGTGAGGCTGACTGTGACACAAATGTTTTTTTGGCGACTTTTATCGGTAATTTATTTCCATCTGATGCTCCATATGGATCAGTGAGAAAGGGGATATTTGACCCGATCCGTTCAACGGCTGATTTTGATTCCCTAATATATGGTAATCTTGCCAGGCCCGTTGCCAGTCAGATTGCTGATGTAAATGGTGACGGAATAGATGAGATCATCATCAACGAATTCGGCCACAGGGATGGCAGTGTATTCTTGCTTGAGAAGGATGATGAAAACAATTCCCTGCAAAAAGAAATACTGATTCAGACACCCGGTTGCATCCAGTCGTATGTTTTGGATTTTACCGGGAATGGTATGAATGATATTGTTTCACTTTGTACACAGACTGATCAGGCAATTTACCTATTTGAAAATAAAGGGAATAACCAGTTTGAAAGATCTACACTATTGCAATTTGAAATCACGGCAGGCTCAAGTTCTTTCGAACTTGTAGATTTTAATGATGATGGATATTTTGACATCCTTTACACCAGCGGTGACAATGCCGATTTCTCCAAGATCTTTAAACCCTATCATGGTGTATACATTTTTGGAAATAATGGAGTAAACCGCTTTGATGAAAAGTGGTTTTATCCGTTGCATGGAGCTTACAATGCGAAGGCGAGAGATTTTACAGGAAATGGAGAACCGGATATCGCTGTTATTTCATACTTTGCAGATTATGAAAATTCACCGTAAGAAGGGTTTGTTTTTTTCAGGAATGATGGAGGTTTGAATTTTACACCTTATCATCATCCCTCCACAACAGTCGGGCGCTGGCTGACGATGGATGTAGCTGACTGGACGGGTAATGGCAGGTATGATATTTTGCTGGGTAATGCGTCAGCCGGTGTATTTGGCCCGTCTGATGTAAATCAGGAACTGTTAAATAGATGGCAAAACAGCCCATTGTTTATGCTGCTTGAGAATCATTGGAATTAATAGGGTATCTAATTTTTTGGATAATGTGATTAGATCGAAAAAAAAGAGGCACGCATAAGCGTGCCTCTCGTTATAACCAGGGGAACAGTATGGCTTGCTTAGTAACCCTGATTTTGTGTCAACTGAGGTACACCGCCCACAGTACTCAGGTCGATCTGACGCTGAGGAATAGGGAAGTATTCATTTTTGTTGGTTGAAAACCTTCCTTCGTTAAGGTATGAGGCTGGGAAGAACGCGCCTTCATAGTCCATAAATCTGTTGATTTCGGTTTGTGCAATACCCCATCTGTTCAGATCGAAGAAACGGTGACCTTCAAGTGCCAGTTCAAGTTTGCGCTCGAAACGTACAATTGCTCTTGCCTGTGCCTGGCTGCCCAGGTCGTTGTAGAGTGAAATCTCGTAATTAGGAACTGTATATTCGTTCCAGTTTGCAATATCTGTAGTGCCACCACCCAGATAAACAAACGTGGTTCCGGTATCATTACGTACAACCCAGCTTCCTGATGTAATATCCAGTGCAAGCATTTCTGCCTGGCTGTCTACAACTGCAAAGGCAAATTCCTCATTGAACTCATTGCGAATCCACCCTGCCGGATCAGCAGCACGCGCACGCACACGATTGATATACTGCAATGCCTGTCCAAGGCTGCCTGCTTCAATTTCAGCCTCAGCGGCCATTAGCAATACATCTGCAAAGCGGATAATCGGGATGTTGTATGAAGTACCTGGTGCCCATTGGCTTGGATTGTTAACATCCTGGTCATCTTTTCTCCACCATATGTGCTTTTTGGCTGCATATGGTCCTGAATAAGCCTGGTCGCGTATCCATCGTTCGCCGGGGTGTGGACCCCAATCGTGAAACGGTACACCACGACGGCCTACGGTCCAGTCGAGACGCGGATCGAGCGTGCCTTCATGTGGTGTAAACTGAACATTTGACAAGATTCCATTATCCCATCTCACACTGGTTGCCAAATGATTGTCAACCATCGGGAGGCCGTCAACAGTCTGATAAGCATTCACCAGGAACTGTGTAGGCTGGTAAAAACCGCAGCATCGGAACGGGCTGTTATACGGATAGTTCAACATCATTCCCGGGTTTGCATTCTGGATACCGCCGGTTCCGTCACTTGCTGATGCCTGAATCGCAAATACAGACTCTGCATGGTTTTTGTAAACCGGATTGTGTACCTGATCCAGGGTTACCAGATCGTATGGCAAGCCATTAGAGGTGCGACCGTTAGGTATGATCTGATCATACAGGGTTTTAGCTTCTGAAAACTTCTGCTGGTACATATATGCCTTCGCAAGGTAGGATGCAGCTGCCCATTTATTTGGACGCCCAACCTGAGCCATGGTTTCCGGAAGGTTTTCGTATGCAAACCTGAAGTCTGCTTCGATCATCGGCCAGATTTCCTGGTCGTTTGGCTGCGGGGTAATGGCATCGGTATTCTCATCGATCCATGGTACCCGGTTAAAGAACCTTCTCAGTTCAAAGTAGAAGTGGCCACGGATAAACCGGGCTTCTCCTTCGATCCGGGCTCTGTCGGCTTCTGAAAACACACCTTCGGCAAGAGGTACATTTGGTAATACACTTAATACCGAGTTGGCACGTGAAATACCTTCATACAGACCACGCCATTTCAGGTTAATGAAACCTGTTGTGGCTGATACATTCATGCCGCCAAGCGTGTTCATTTGTGGCTGGTCGCCAGCATCACTGCCTTTGTGTGCTTCCGTACCCAATACACTGCCGTAGAGCCAGTTTGATGGACATACAATCCAGGCGCCGTCGCCGGGAAGCCCGTCGCCCCAACCCTGGTTACCGGTCTGGCTCAGAGCGCCATAAGCGCCAATCAGAAGAGCATTCACACCGGTACGGTCGGCAAGCACCTGCTCATCAAGAGAACCAAAGGCCGGGCGGGTGAGAAAGTCGTCCCCGCAGGCTTTGGTAAAGACGCCTGCCGTCATTAATAGTACAAGTATTAAAATAATATTTCTTGAGTTCTTCATAGTAGACCTCTGTAATTAAAATCCAAGGTTGATTCCGAACAGGAACTGCCTTGATGTTGGATAAGCTCCCTCATCCACACCAAAGCTCGTGGTGCTGGCATTGGCAGACTGGGTGTTGCCAATTTCAGGATCCGGGCCGGAATATCCGGTTATTGTAAACAGGTTCTGTGCCTGAACATATACTCTTAGCTGGTTCAGCCCAATACGCTGCAGCATGTCAACCGGCAGTGAATAACCAAGCTGCACAGTTCTCAATCTCAGGTATGAACCATCTTCCACATAGTAGGAGTTTGGTACAAGGTTTGTTGCTGTTGAACCTGCATTCTCCTGGATTGGCGCGGTTGCATTGGTTCTTTCCGGTGTCCATGAATCATAAAGAGCAGTTCTGCTCTTCGCTCCCTGGAATGACGGATAGAAATCTGTCCACCACTTCACTTGATTCCAGATATCATTGCCCTGTGAGCCGTAGAAGAATGCACTGAAATCGAAGCTCCTGTAATTCACATTAATATCCAAACCATATGTAAAGTCAGGATGCGGATCTCCAAGATTTGTACGGTCATCTGCAGTTACACGTCCGTCGCCGGTTATATCGGCATAACGGAAACGTCCCGGTGCAGCTTCTGACTGATATACACCACCCGGTGCTGATGCATTGGCTGCATCAATTTCAGCCTGACTGTTCCAGAAACCTTCGATCTGATAACCGAAGAATGTAGAGATTGGCCAGCCTACCTGGTTACGGATAATCGGGTTTCCACCGCCAAATCGCCTTCCTGTACCGTCAAAGTTTTCAACACCTTCAGCAATTTTAATGATTTCGTTGTTATAGGTGGTGAAGTTAACAGTTGCACTCATGTTAAAGTCGTGGCTGAAGCTTCGTCGGCCGGTTACAGAAATGTCAAGCCCGGTATTTCGAACATTACCCACGTTAATGAATGGTTGTGCTGCAAGGCCTGCCTGTCCGGGAAGTTCCGGGTTGTAAAGCAGGTCGCGAACGTCATTTCTGTAATAATCCATATCAATTTCGATTGCGGCATCAAACAACATGGCATTGAAACCGATATTCATGCTATGGGCTTCTTCCCAGCGGGCATACGGGTTTCCAATTCTGCTTTGGAAGAATCCTTCAAAGATGCTTGGGCCACCGGTAATCGGATAGTATGATGACAGCCTGTTCGCTGCAAATAATGAAAATGCGTTTTCCGGAGCAACGTTAAGCTGATTACCCATTACACCATAGCCTGCACGAACCTGTAAGTTGGCGAGCCAGTCAACATCCTGCATGAAAGATTCCTGGGAGATACGCCAGCCAATACTTGCTGAAGGGAAAGTACCCCAGCGGTTTTCCATGAACCTGGATGAACCGTCACGCCTCAGGGTTGCATTGAACAGGTAACGGTTGTCAAAATTATATTCGACTCGACCAAAATATGAGAAGAGTGCGTTTTCATATTTCCAGCTGTAGTTTGTTGGTGTGCCTGCACCTGTGCTAAGGTTTACATAGTTAGGATTAAATGAGAAATAGTCGGTACGTGTGCCGCCTCTTTCCCTGCCTGAGCTTTCAAATGCTTCTGTACCCACAACAATGTTAACGTTATGAACACCGGCTAAAAGATTGGTGTAGGACAGAGTATTTGTCCAGGTCCAATCAGCGCCGTTCCATGCACCATCACCATACAGGTTGATAACTGCATTTTCAGCTCTTTCATATTCCGGGAACTGGAACCAGCTCCAGTTGCTTGTTCCGTAGCTTCCACCGAAGTTGGTTCGGAAAGTAACGGTTTCATGAAGGTCAAGCTCAGCAAAAACATTACCAAAAATACGGTTGTTTTCACCGGTGTTGTTCATGGTACGTTCACGCTGTGCAACCGGGTTGGCTGAGTTTCCAAGTGGTGCGCCAAAGTTGCCCGCAAAGTTGCCTGCAATATCATAAACCGGGATAATTGGCTGCTGCCGGTAAACCATACCGGTTGCGGATCCTTCTTGAAGTGATCCTGTCTGTGGGTTGTACCATAGTGCTAAAGAAGCATTCTGGCCAATACGGATATTATCTGTAAGGTTGAATTGCGTATTAACACGAAGAGCATAACGCTCATTGTACGTTCTCAACAGGGTGCCTTCCTGGTTCACATAGTTCAATGATAGCATATAGGTCGCATCATCTGTACCACCGCTCACTGAAAGGTTGCTGTTTGTGGTCCATGCCGGCTGGAAGATTTCCTGGAACCAGTTGGTGCCTTGTTGGTTTGCAGGGGTAATTCTGTAGAAACTTGCAAGGTCTGCCGTACTGGTATAGAACGGATTCACATAGTAATCATCATGATTCACCTGGCCGATCATTGCGCCTGCCGGAGCTATATAATCGGGTAGCCTTGGTGATGCACCACTTCCGTATAACGGGGAAGAAGGTGTAAGGCCAGAGTTCCTGAATGCAAGCCATTCCAGCTCCGCATGCTCCATAGGAGAAGCAATGTTGTACGGGTTTCCGTGATGGCGGGGTGTTTCATAACCCACATAAGAGTCGAACTGTACGGATAAGCCCGGGCGGCCACGTTTGGTGGTGATAATCACAACACCATTAGAGGCACGTGCACCGTAGATGGATGCAGCAGATGCATCTTTCAGCACCTGAAGCGATTCTACGTCGCGAGGGTTCAGGTCACGAATACTTCCGGTAGGTACGCCGTCAACTATATATAAAGGACTTACGTTACCGAAGTTAGCAACACCACGGATTCGAACGGAGGGTTCGTCGCCTGGCTGACCTGACTGAGTCACCGTAACACCGGAAACCTGTCCCTGTAATTGTCTTGTAACGGTTGATTCCGCTATTCTTTGCATTTGCGGAACATTCGCAACACTGATTGAACCTGTGAGGTCAATTCTTCTTTGTGCTGAATATCCTGTTACTACCAGGTCTTCACCAAGAATCGCGGATGCCTGCATGATTACGTCAAGCGTTGAACGGCCGTCAACTGCGATGGTTTGGGTAGTATATCCTATATATGAAAAGCGTAGCTGAACATCAGGGCCTGGAAGAACAAGTGAATATCGTCCATTCAGGTCGGTAGTGGTACCCATTGTGGTTCCCACAATCAGGATATTTACACCAATGAGGGTTTCACCGGTAAACTCGTCTGTAACGGTCCCGGATACTTCAAAATCCTGCCCGTAAGCAACACTGCTTACGGATAATAGAAGTAACATACACATCCCTGCTGTCGTGAAATAGCGAAGAGGCGCCCTCCAGGATAAAAGCGTATTGTATAATAATTTTATCATGGTATACCTTCTTTTTATGATTATTTAAGCATTCACCATTTTCAGGGAGTATAAAAAGACCTGCATAACATTTTTCTCCCGCGACAATTCACAGTAATTTGTGATCGTCTAAGTACAGAATAGGAAGTATTGAAATCGTATCTTTCTATGTCAATAAATCAGCTATCGTAATTATGGGGGAAAAGTCGTTAAAAACGCGAATTATCAGATATTTTATAAGTGTTTTAACTGTGATCCCGTCAACTGAGATACACCTCATCCTGAAAATGAATGATCCTATA
>PWLN01000135.1 GCA_003559375.1 Balneolaceae bacterium
AACGGTTATCCCCCCAGATAACAACTGTAAAAACCTGGTCAGGATAGGGCTTTTCGAAATTCAGAAATGTCGGGCTGCCTCTTACCTGCCGTAAAAATGATGCGGACGCAACCAACCCGCATACCTCAGCAGTTTTGCCAATATGACCGTTTGCCTCATGTGCTGTAATTGATACAGATGGTGTTGCAGGCATTCCGGGCGACCAAACCCTCGACAACAGCAGTCCGGCAAGCAGTATAATTGCAAATGCCGGAAGCAGTTTTAAAATGTTTTTGCGGAATGATTGCATGAATTCAGGTAGGAAAAGGTGGTTTAAATTTAACCACCATGCAGTGTTTCAGTCTCGCCTGCAAGTTTTACTTTTCCCCGGATTACCGGTGCTTCCCCGCTAAAGGTTCGGGCATCAATTTCTATGACATGCGGCCCATTGCGCAATGGAGGCAGCGATTGGCCCACATCAATGGTTTGCAGCAGCTGACCCCGATCGCTATACACCTTTACCTCGGTGGAACTGTCCCAGATGAGGGTTTGCCCGCGGGTAAGTGTAACCGGAATCTGCAGACTAAAAAATTGATTGATCTCCAGTTCAATTTGCTGCACTTCGGCATTGGATCCTCCGGTTACGTGAAGTTCAAGGTAAAGAGGCTGACTTTCATGGTTATTGACAAATTCCCAGCGGCTATGGGCAGGTTCACCCGGCTGCATGATCCGGTATTCATGTTCAAAAGAAAAGGACTCCACATGTTGCAGTGCCCACTGTTCCGAACCATTCTGCAGAAGCCTGAACTCGTTATCAGGATTGCGCATAGCAAGAAGCTGGCCTGAATTGAAAAGCCCTTGTCGCCGCACATGCTCCCAATTCACAATGGTGTCTACGATATCATCCATAAGGGGGTTTTGCATCAATGCGTTATAGCGTACAACCAGTGCGTAACCGGCATTGTACCCGGCGGCAGCAGCCATCATCCATTCTATATCTTCCAGGCGGGTATCCGGTGTTACCAGGAACCAGCCGAGCATATTGGGCATGTAATTACGCTCAAAAAAAGGCTGCAACCGAAACCGGTGTTCCGACTGGCTCTCCCTGAAGCTTGCGTACCAGGGCTCGCCCCAGTTAATATAACTGTTGTGGTTCCAGTAGAAGTGATTGATTACACTCGATCCATTCACTACAAAATGGCCTGTTCCGTTCAAAAACTCATCTGCAAAATGGTTCAGGGCAAAGTCTCCGCGTCCGGTATAGTAGGTGCCTTCATGACCGTCAAAATCCATATGCGATACACCGGTTTCATTAAAAAAGTCGACAAGATTCTGAATCATCTCATTTTGCATATCCCAGCCGGGAAAAAGTGTGCGGTAGGGAAAATCCATGAGTTTCGCAGCAACTTCGCCTTTCGAATGGGCCGCCGGTGTTGTGCCAAAAGCACCTCTTACCACATTCATCAGGCGGTAAGGCTCCTCACGGGAAACATCCTCGTATCGGATAATCTCATTACCGATACGTACGCTGTTAAGAGTGGAAACCTGGGCAAAATAGTCGTACCGATCAACCACAATTTCCGTTTCGGCCTCATCAATATCCTGTAAAATAGTGGCATATCCTGCAGCCATCAGCCCGCTGTTGGCCGTTGTGGTTACAAACGGGTCATTCGTGGTGATAAAATTGGTAAGAGTGTGCACACCGATACGGATATTCTGCTCTTCCGCTCTTTTCACAATGTGCCGCATCCCATCAAGCCCGTTTGGAAACTGGTCTTCACGCAACTCAAAATGTCCCCAGTTTGAGAATGGCCCTTCATGATAGACTGAGTAAAACCCGAGCCGTTTGGCGAGTGAGATAAATTCATCGGCAGTCTCCTCGGTAAAACTGGTAATAAGATAGGGGCGTCCGGTGATACCCGAGGTACGAATCCACTCTCCGTTAATCGTTGGAACAGGTAGCCCCTCTTCCTGATTGATATGGCCAATATAGCCCAGAGCATCAGGCGGAGAAGAACCGAACAGAGCAATGGCAGTACCCGTTAGCGAATAGTCCTCAAGCCCAGGAACAGAAACGTTTTCATGATGATGCCAGACAAGGATTGATCGATCCAGTGACTGATTCAAAATAAATGCTTGCAAGGCGGAACCAAACTCCTCATTACTGGCCGCAGAACCGCTGATTGTGGCTGATGGAGTTGTAAAGCCCTCCTCATTTTGCAGTTTCCCACCTATTGTTTTGGTATTTAATGCCCTGATTCCTATAGCAAAGTCGGTATTTCGAACCACACCAACCACTTCACCAATGGTATCGCCAATGGTTGTATTGAACGGGCCCCAAAAGACGGCTTCCACCTGTTCAGGACTGTTCACCTCAACCAGTTCAAACCGCAAATGCCGTTCATATTCAATGGCTTCTACAACGAGATGCAATCCGTTTTCGAAGTCAAATGAAAGCTGTGTGCCATCCACTGCCATGTACAATGGAATTAAATCCTGCCCGCCGCTTCTGATCCGCATCAAGGAGCCTGGCTGGCCATTAGGTACATAGTTGATCTTGCTGTTTCTGTCTATGAGTCCTGTAACTTCGCCGCTTCTGCCAAGCTCAATACGCAGCCGGTCCGTTTCCAGAGTGAAGTCTGCAGCATAGACATCGGAACTGATGCTCTCGCAGTTTGTGAGCAGTTCAATTGAAGCCAGATTCGAATAAACTGTACCCGGAGTTGACGTAATGAGGACAGTCGCAACACAAGCTGTCAGAATTTGGTAAAAAAAACGTGAGTAGCATTTAAAACAAGAAAAGATAAACATATATCATCCAAAAGATTCAACAAGAGGGTTCACGGTTCTCCGGCTATTGAACGATAGCAGCATGAAATGAGATCCGCCAGAAATTTTAATGAGAGAGATGATACGATGATTCGTACATAAATTGAAGATCAAAATTTCAAACAGGAAAGAATCCCGAAGCACTGCTTTGGAACATTAACCCGGATTATTCATGACTAATTTAATTGCCTTGTTATTTCCACTGATTTTCCCCCGTTGGCTTAAAGGCGGGGTATATTTCATAAATGGAGTTCATTTTGGATAGGCGTTGCTGCTATCGTGCGACAATCGTCTTGTTTTCTTCGACAACTATCCTGTTTTTTTGCCTGCCGGATACACCGTTGCCAGGGATGGGGCACTGGTTAACATGTATTCTGTAAATTACTGGCCGATCAACTCTGTAAACAGCCGTTGATGCACAAAGGACTTTGACAGGCGGTAGCAGATCCGACGTTTGGTCTTGTGGATGGTAGCCCCGACTTTGAGCAGGCGGGTTCGTATGGTACTGATTTGCCAAGTGTGAGCGGCCTTTACCGCTGTTTTGCCAATAGCCTGCCGCAACAGGATAAACAGTTCATAGGCCAGGCAACTAATCAGCAGCCGCATAAAATTAGCCCAATAGCTGTGGTTGGACAACCGGTCAGAAAAGCACATGTTTTTAACCTCTTTGATCCGGTTTTCACTGGCCTCTGCGCGCTGAACGTACACCTGAAAATAGATCTCACGTGCGGTTTTGCCGGGCAGGTTGCTCACAATATAACGAATGTTTAACCCTTTACCGGTGCTTTCAATTTTGGCAATGCACTCCTGCGGGCTATCCCAGCTGGCGGCCTGGTAAGAAAACGTTATAAAATGCTGGTATTTCTCACCCCGGCTCACATAGCCCCGGCGTATGGCATCCCCTACGCGCGCAGTGCGGCGTTTGAGCACCGCATTGCCAGCCACACCCAGCACGAAATACAATCCGTACTCCCGGGCCAGCCGGTAGAACCCCGGGCAACTAAAACCGCTATCCCCACGGATGGTAAGGATCATATCAGGGTAACGCGCGCGAATCGCACGCACCACACGCTTGAGTATCCCCACATACCAGCGGTTGGAATGACTATTGCCAGGACGAAGAACAGGCACAATAATCTGGCCGGTATCCCCATCATGGAAAAACAGTTCACTGTACATGAATTGCCCGTAAAATCCATGAAACATACTCAATTGCTGGTTGCCATGGGTGGGGTCGTCGGTCGCATCGATATCGATAATCAGGTGGCTGCGCCCGTGCAACGAGTCCACATAGCGCTCCAGCCACCCATAGCACAACTCAAATAAGGCGCGTTTATCCACACTGTTTTCAAAACGCGAAAGTGTCGGTTGGGAGGCCATCTGCCCGCCAAGGATATCGGCAAACAGGGGATCGTTCTTGAGCTGCTGCACATCGTTGCAGTCCTCATAGCCCTGCATTAAGGTAAACACACGCTGGCGCAGGAGCTTTTCCACCGAATGGGTAACCTTGGCCGGATCGCGCTGGTCGGGGATGTGGGCGCTGATACGGGAAACAAGCTTGTGTTTGCGTTCGAGTTTATCCAGCAGGACGACAGCTCCGTCTGAACT
>PWLN01000021.1 GCA_003559375.1 Balneolaceae bacterium
ACTGGCCCTGTCAGCAACATATATATTTCCTTCTACATCTGTTCTCACGGCTATCGGCTGGGCAAACTGATGCTCAGCAGGCTGATCTTCCAAACCGATGACCAGATTGCTCTTCATCGTAATCGTATTTGGAACGTTTGACCGATCAACCGTCACATTTTGATCATCTTCCCCCGTACAAGAGATAAGTATTATCGTGGAAACAATGATCGATAGCCGATGCAACAAGTTTTTAATGTCTGTTTCCATATTAAGCAGAGCTTTGCAGTATTTGTAAACTGAAATGTGTTGTTATGGTTGCGAACAGTCGTGATTAGGCTTCATCTGCTTTCTCAAGCACTCGTTTAATTAAATCTTCTGAGACTCGAAAATTTGTTTTCCGGATTTTTTCAATAATCGGTCTAACAGCTTTTATATGCCCCTTCTTTTTTGCTGCAACCAGCACTCCAAGCGACCCGGTTACCGAAATTTCCAACTCTTTTGCTACTCTTCTACCCTTTACTTCATCAATAATCAATAGTGAATGCTTGTGTTCTGCTGCCAGTGCAATTGCAGTCGCTTCACCTGGATCTAAATAACTTGATAAGCCCCTATGCATATCTGTTTTGGGCTTTACAACTACAAACCAGGCCGGAACTGGTTGATTGAACTCTTTTAAAACCGTTTCAGATACATGAATTATACCGAAAAGCTTTTTCAGAAGCTCCAGCTCTCCAATATTATTGAAAAGTATGAGGCAACTGGTGTCAGATACTATAACGCTGGGCATTCTCTATATCTTGGTCAAGTTCGTCTGCCGGATAATTGATCAGAGACACATTATAGTCAACAAGCTGTTCCATGAATGTTTCTTTCGTATAGCCTGCCAGCTCGGCAGCTTGCCCCAGTGTAAGTTTCCCTCTTTCATATAATTTGGATGCCAATGACATTCTTGCCTCTTTGTCATCGATATCGGCTGTACTCGGTATGTTAATTGTTAATGTCTTCATATGTAGAATTTAATTATTTTTTTTGATTAACGATAATCAGTCACAGATTGTCTAAAGAAGAGTAGTCCTTTCACGTTTTTAGGGGATGACACCCCCACTACTTCGCATATGTTTATACTGCAAAGTATTTTATGTAGTCGGGCTTCGTAGTGCAGGCCTGCCCCCCTTTTTAGGGGGGAATTACTAACGACTATCATTTTCCAAAATCAAAAAAAACGATCACGTTAAACCGAACGATTCCCATATAACGATCACTTTGGGAAAGGATCTTCGGACGCTCATGGAAAGTTCTTAAAAATCTCACCTCCTCTCCCATTCTCCCCCTCACCCACTCTTCGGGTTTCAAATCCCCGTCATTCAACATCGTAAAGAATCTGAATCATGATAATTTCAACCAATTCTATTATCTTGAGAAAGAAAAAAGGTGAACACTATGAAAACAGTTACTCTAAAATTACCGGATTCGTCTGATGAAAGAGACGTAAAAATGCAGTTAGCGGCACAGCTCTTTGAAAAAGGAATATTCTCCGCAGGCCAGGCTGCCGGCATGGCTGGCATATCCAAACGGGAATTCATCGAAAATGTTGGAAGGTATGGGGTGTCTGTATTTGGAGAGACGGCAGAGGATATCGAAAAATTAATCGATGAATAATATCATCATATCGGACACCAGCTGCCTGATTGCGCTGAGTAACATCGGTAAACTACATATACTCAAAGATCTATATCAGGAGGTTACGATTACCAACGAGGTTCAAAATGAGTTTGGTGAGCCTCTCCCGGGTTGGATTATCGTAAAAAATGTCAAAAAAACAGGAAACAACAAGCTGAGGATTACACACTTTCTGTACAGTTTTTCATAAAATAGCCAATGAGGAGTTGTCATCAACTGTATTTATACTCAATTTGATAAATTTCCATTGATTGTTGACCATCAGCATCGACTACTCGAAATAGAGCTTTGTTTCCATTAATATCCATTAATCGATATTCTTTTGTACTGGATGGCAATATAACTGTTGTTAAGTAATCACCACTCAATGTATAAATATCAATATTTTCTTCAGATCCGTATTCTTTGCTCCGATGTGCCCAAACAAAATTTTTCTTATCTAATTGGATATTATGAAATAGGGGTTTATCCGGATTAGCAATTGTAATTAATGAAGCTGCATCCTCTGATATTCTGTTAGCTAATTCTAACCTTTTTTCTATTTCTTCTTTTGTCCGTGTTATTGGCATTAATGGATTTCCAAAAGAGCCCATAAGACCATTTTCAATTCCAAATTTATAAATTGTATAATCCGGGGTTTTTCCGGAGACTACTATTTTACCCTTTGCACTAATATCCCAACTTCCCCAACCGCTTATGAACTCATAGATAACATCTGTTGAAGCATCGTTTAGGGTATAGAATAGATTAGCTTTACGAGATTCACTATCGAATTTATAAATGTGAACTTTGTCAACACTTATTGCCGGGTTAGATTGTAAAGTCCAAAAAAATATATTTTTACCATCCGTTTGAAAACTTCGATTATGGGCAAACCATCCAGTAGGAGATAGAGATTCTAATTCCTCGATTAATTGATATTCTTTATTCCAAATTGATATTTTTGCATTTCCCAAATCAGCGACAAAAATATCACCGTTTGGACTCGTTGCCACAGACATTGGAATGAGTAATTCACCTGGCCCCCTTCCTGTACCACCTAATTTAGTAATGAAATCTCCATTTCCACCGTATATAAATATGATGTTTTGAGATGACACAAATAATATTTTATCATCATTAGTAAGAACTGCATCACGAATGTCTCCAAAATATATTCCTTCAAGTTCACTCTCTTGAACTGATGTTTCATATATCAGTTTTATATCCTTTACCTCTTGAGGTGATGAAAGTAAAATAGTAAAAAATAATAGTACCTGAATTATGATACCAAACAATATACTATCCATTAATCTGCTTCTATTGTATATGACATTCACCATATGCACCACACATACATAATTCAAATATCATCCAGCATCCATCAGTATCTCCAGTTTCTGAATAACAATTTAAAAATATGCATGAACAATACCCAAAATTACATCCACCTGTCATCTCAAAGTTCTGCGATTCAAAGATAATTTTATTGGAAAGAATTTTTTCTACACTCTTAAATGTAATTGAATTTTCTATAACGGGATCCTGATAGTTATTTGTAATTAAATCTGAGTTGTAAAAAGTTAAAACAAAAAATAAGGGTATAATGTTAAATACAAATATTTTCATAGGTATTCCATTTTTTATAAGTGAAGTTTCACTCTAACAATACAAATGAAAAAATGATACTGAAATACGTTCATATGCTTATTATTTTATGCACTGGAACGTATATAATAATTTTCATTTAGTACCCGTTTGAAACGATTTTGACCAGCCATAGCCATTTTAAAGTACCATTCGGACCGGTAATCCCAATTTTCTGTCGAATATTGCCCCTGTGTGTACGAACTGTACCTTCTGAAATAACCAGTTTCTTTGCAATCTCCTTGCTGGTTAACCCTAATCCGATCAGATCTAACACTTCCACCTCCCTTGGCGACAATATTTTTATTGCTTCCACATATGATAGAGGATTGGTTGGTTGGTTGGTTGGTTGGTTGGTTGGTAATCATGCTCTTTCATGATGGTTTTTTTAAGTAGCTGGTTATTTCTGTCTCAGGCCGGTTACTTTCCGCCTCTCTGGCCTGTTTGCTGAAAACATCTGAAATACTTCGTTACAAAACAGGATGCATGAGATGGCAAAATGTTACAAATTTTCTGCTTTTATATTTTTGTTTTATCTGTTGAAATCCCGGAATATCAGAATTTATTATTGTTCTGCGTATCTCATAAGTAAACCTGGATTGATGTTATAAGGTGGTTTATAAGCTCCGTTACTTCGCATATGTTTACAATTCGATGTAGTTTACGTATTCGCATTTTGTAGTGCAGATATGCCCATTTTTTGGAGATTTACACCCCCCCCGCCCCCCCTTTTTAGGGGGGAGTTTTCACGTCTTTAAAAAGAAGCTTCCATGTCAGCCCCGCAGGGATGCCTTGGCACGACCCGGGCTACATGTGACCGTTCTTTCTCCCAGATTCCCATCAGCAGCAAGATTAGCGTCAGGCTCGTACCGAGGCCCCAGATTACCACAATGGCCAGGTCGGTCCAGAATTCGTTGGTGCCGAACAGGATGAGCGGGAGCAGGCCGCCCATGGTGGTGAGGGAGGTGATCATGACGGTGCGCATTTTGTTGCGGTACACCTGCACCCAGCTCCGCAGTCCGTGTATGCCGAGGCCGCGGCAGCGCTGTTTTTCGTGGATGAGCAGGATGGAGTTGTTTACCACCACCCCCACTGCAAGCAGGGTTCCGGCAATGGCGCCCT
>PWLN01000178.1 GCA_003559375.1 Balneolaceae bacterium
TGAAATCGATGCTTCAACACAGCCGGGGTGGAGATGGTACGATGGAACCAACAGATATGAATGCCCTTGTAAAAGAATACGTAAACCTGGCTTTCCACGGAATGCGTGCCGGTAAGGACCCCATTGAAGTGGATATGCAACTTGATTTGGACAAAAGTGTTGGTGAAATACCAATTGTGGCAGAGGATTTTTCACGGGTGATTTTAAATCTTTGTAATAATGCGTTTGATGCGATGAGAGAAAAGGTGCATATGAATTCCACTTCCAACGATCCTGTAGGGGCAATTCATGAATTGCCCCTACAGGATCAGGGTTACCGGCCAGGGTTAACCGTCCGAACCAAATCCGAAAACGGCCAAATCATCATCGAAGTGCAGGACAACGGGCCCGGCATCCCCGATGAGATCAAAGACAAAATCCTGCAGCCGTTTTTTACGACGAAGAAAGGGACACAGGGTACGGGGCTGGGGCTATCGATCACCCATGATATTGTGAAGGCGCATGGTGGTGGTTTGAAAATAGAATCTGAAATAGACAAAGGATCAACGTTCATTATTGAATTACCTGAAGGCTTACCGTTTAGAAGTTGATCTTTTAATCAATTTTGGTAGTAAAAGCCTCACCTTTAAACGGCTTGTGCTATAAAAACACAATCCGTGGCAATCCGTGATAGGGATTAGAGGATTTCACGGATTTAATTATGACTGAGTTAAAGGTGAAGGAGCTTGCTGAAAAAAATCGGAGCTTCATTTGAAGTGTATACGTTCCTGGCTAATGGGTTTCATGAACCTGTCACCGGTAGATTCCCAAATATCTAAGGATCCCGCAAACTTGTCTGGACCGTTTTCAGGTCTGATAATTCCAAAATGACTGAATAGTCCAAAGATTTGATCGAAAAATCCAAAAATATCCGGTTCCAATTATGTAAGTTTTACTTAATCGAACAACGAGCCAATTCATTTAACCTATTATTATTATTCCAAAGTAAATTTTACATTGTGCATCAAATGATGTATAATTTTTACGGCAGGGCACAGCAAAAAATAATCTTGGTTTTGGCTTAATCGGTAATTGTAACTAATTCCATTTCTTGAATCCTTTCAATAACCATACAGACAATCTGGAACGTGATTTAAACCGACTACAGGAAGAAAATCAACGCCTGCGCAGGGCTGTTGATGAACTTGCCATTTTGAATGATCTCGCTTTAGCGATCAGCGGCAGCCTGGACAGTCAAAAAATTATGCGTTCCATTATCAGTAAATCTATTCGTGCGCTCAATGCAGAACAGGGAGATATCACACTTGTTGCCGAAAACCAGGCAAATCCGATGCAAACACTTGTTCGCAGTATGATCAGCACCAGCGAGCACTCTCCCCTGCACCTGAACCAGAACCTGCTTGGCTGGATGCAGATCAATAAAAAACCGCTGATGATCAACGAACCGGATAATGACTCCCGTTTCCGGAATGTGAAATGGGACAGCTCGATTCATTCCCTGATCAGCGCACCTCTGATGGCACGTACCCGGCTGATCGGTATACTGACTGTATACAATAAAAGGGGTGAGAAGAAAACGGGATTTACTGAGTCAGACCAGCGTCTTTTATCGATCATTGCAGCTCAATCTGCACAGATTGTTGAAAATGCCCGGTTGTATGAAGAAGAAGAGGCTTACAGGCTGATGCGCAGAGAGTTGGAGCTGGCCTCTACCATTCAGAAAAAAATGCTCCCGGCCAGTGCTCCGGAATTTGACAGATATGCCGTTGCCGGCAAAAATATAACCGCACAGGAAGTAGGTGGCGATTATTTTGATTATATCCAAATGGATGAACACCGCTGGGCACTCTGTTTGGGGGATATCAGTGGAAAAGGGCTGCCGGCCTCTCTGCTGATGACAAATCTCCAGGCAATCCTGCGTGGTCAGGCTTTACATCTCACTCATCCTGGCGAAATATTGAAACACGCCAACAACCAACTCTATCAGAGTACCAGTTCAGAAAAGTTCGCCACTCTGTTTATCGCTATTATTGATTTATTCAAAAACACAATACACTACTCCAGCGCCGGCCACGATTATCCATTTATCATGCGAAGCGATGGAAGCCATATACGACTCGAGAGTGGTGGGTTGCCACTTGGAATGATGGAAGGAATGGAGTATGAAGAAGAGTTTATAGAGTTACAGCCAGGTGAGTTTCTCTTTGTTTTTTCTGATGGAGTAACTGATGCTACCAACATCCATGGCGAAATGTTTGGAGAGGAACGGCTCATACAGCTGTTGCAGGAATCCATTGAAAAAGATGAGTCGCCGAATGACATGATAAACAAGATCGTTGATACCTGCCTGAACCACTGTGGCAAAGCAAAACTTTTTGATGATGTAACTGCCCTGGCGTTAAAAAGAACCCGAATCTGACCGGAGGACGGAATCATGTATCTGAGAATGGTGGAAGCAACAGTCAAAATTGATGGTGATGAATTGCTGGGTGAAATATACAGCGATAAAATTCTGACTGCCCTGGAAAATACCCCGGGTTGTATTTTCGCAGCTTTACTTCACAGCCGGGAACAAAACAGAAAATACATTTCTCTCACTCTTTGGCAATCTGAAATGCATGCATATAATTATGAAATTTCAGGTGAATACCAAAAAAATAAAGAGAAAGTGCAGGATTTTCTTGAAAGTGGCAGTGAATGGAAAATTCAGCTTTCCAAAGACAATACAGTAGAGTATCTGCCGGTTCCGGCAGAGCCCATCATTAAATCTTACCCCGTTGAGAAGTCGGCCGAATCCCTGCCCGAAGAAATTCCGGCAACCAGTAGTTGCCTCAGAATACTCTCTTTAAAAATAAATACAGGTTATAAGAAAGAATTCATTCGTATTTATAACAACGATATTCTTCCGGAATTAAAAAAGGTTGAAGGATGCCTTTATGCATTTTTACTGGATAATTCTGACAGTAGCGGTGAAATGATTTCGCTATCAATCTGGGATCATGCCGAAGCTGTAGATCAATATGAAACTACAGGTCCATACAAAGTTTTCCTTGAAAAGATTGATCACACGCTTGGCGGCCTCTATCAATGGAAAATGGCACTTGCAAGCCGGTCAGCAACCAAATCAGCCGTAACCAGCCAGGATATTGAGGTTAGTAAATTCACACTGATAACCGGAAAAAAATTCACCTGAGCAGAATAACCATATCATCAATGAACGGCATAACCGTATCACATTATCAAATCCCGGAATGGCCTGGTGCAGGCGTAAATGTCTTGCATGGCTTTACTGTTTCGAACTGACTGTATGGAAAAGGGCACACACATACTGCATTACCAGATCCTCGAAAAGCTCGGCGAAGGAGGAATGGGTGTGGTATATAAAGCCCGTGATACCAAATTGAACCGTGATGTATCACTCAAATTTCTGCCTCATCATACAACAGCTGATACAGACGGGCATGATCGATTTTTACAGGAAGCCCGTTCCATCGCCCAAATCAACCATGCCAATATTTGCCAGATTTATGGTATTGAAGAGGACTCAAATGGCAGACAATTTATTGTGATGGAATTTATTGATGGAGCAAATTTGCATGATTCTTACATCAGCAGACTGAATAATGGTAGCCTTATAGCAAACGAAACTTCAGGTGAAAAAAGCAAATCGACTCATAATTCATTTACATCACACACAGAACAAGTACTGAATTACGCGATACAGATTGCAAAAGGGTTAAATGCAGCTCATAAAAAAGGGGTTATTCATCGCGATATCAAACCTGCCAATATCATGGTAAGCACCTCTGATGAGGTAAAAATTCTCGATTTCGGCCTTGCCAAAATCGCAGGTGTTGAACAGCTTACCAGGGCAGGTTCAACACTTGGCACCATTTCGTATATGTCGCCAGAACAAATTCGTGGTGAGGATCTTGATCAACGATCGGATATCTGGTCTTTTGGGGTTGTTTTGTATGAAATGCTAAGTGGCAGGAATCCTTTTGCCGGTGCCTATGAACATTCTGTGATGTATTCCATCATCAATACAGATCCCCCATCTATCAACATTTTAATTGGCGATTTACCCGAAGGTTTGGAGAGTATTATTGATCGATGTTTGACAAAAGATGCAGATGAGCGCTATTCTTCATCTGCTGAGTTATTAAACGATTTAATGAACGTTGCCGGATTATCTTTTAGCGGAATAAAGCCGGCTGCCAGTGACACAATTAAAAAAGAGCCAGTCACGGTTTCGAAAAAAAGGAACACACTGTTGATTACATCCGGATTTATTGCAGCAGTTGTGATCATTACATTTCTGTTCCTGTTTATTCCCCGCAATCAAACTCTTCAAAGCTGGATCTCTCAGTCGAACTCCGAAGCA
>PWLN01000105.1 GCA_003559375.1 Balneolaceae bacterium
CATCAGAATTACATATCAAATCCGCAGCATTTCATCGACTATCAGGATTGCCAGTTTTTAGGTGATGGGCATGCTCTTTGTTCCGGGATCTCGAACTATACCGGTCCCGGCGGACAAACCTACCCGCTTGGCGGCATTGATCTGATTGACCTGGAAAGCTTTCGTCCAATATTTCAGCTGCCGGTTGAGCTTTTTACCGAAGGAGACCGGCCCAGAGTGATGACTCAAAACCCGTTTTATGTGGAGACATCAGAAAACGGCCTGCGTTTTCATTTTATCCCCGAAGACGATAAGTCACGGCATTATGTGTTTGAGGTTGGGGTGGAGTAGATTTCACAATTTTTATGAATAGCCACAAAGAGCAATGATTTCTACAGATATAAATGGGCTGAAGCCAAATATGGATGATCGAACTGATTCATTTGCAATGCATTTTGTGCCCACATTAATTAGTTTATATTAAAAACTAATCATATGGACGAAAAAGATATCCGGTGGAAACAGCGGGCACAAAATTTTGAGAAAGCTTTTCTTCGCTTGAGAGAAGCGATGGAAATGGATGAATTAAATGAACTTGAAAGAAACGGAATGATTCAGAGATTTGAATTTTCGATTGATCTGGCATGGAAAGTAATGAAAGATTATATGGAACATAAAGGATTTGTTTTCAAACCCTCTCCCAAAGATACATTTCGCTATGCACAGCAGAGTGGATTGATAAATTATGCGCAAGAACTTATTGACGCTTTGGATATTCGAAATGAATTATCTCATGACTATAGTGGTGATAAGTTTGAAAGTGCCGAACTACAATTACGAGAAGAATCCTACCCTGCTCTCGGAAAGCTATACCGTTTTTTTGTTTCAGAAAGCGGTAGAAAATAAATGAATTTGGATAATGGTTGAACAAAAGAGAAATCAGTTTGGACTCACCGTAAGGGATATGACAACCATTCAATCGATTTTAGAGTCGTATCCGGAGGTTGAAACTGTTCTGATATTTGGAAGCCGCGCCAAGGGTAACTATAAATTAGGAAGTGATGTAGACCTTGCCATTATGAATGAAGGGGTTTCTATAAAGAGAATGGCTCAATTACGCAGTGATTTTGAAGAGAGCAGCCTCCCTTACGTCATTGATCTTGTACATTTTCCAAAAGTAGACCATCAGGAGTTTATTGACCACATCAGCCGGGTTGGTGCGCCATTTTACAAAAAAAGTGAGAAAGCAGAAATCACATAAACATCCTTCCTTTTTACTATAAATTCAATATTATAGGGCTGCATCAATAATAAAATGAGACTTTAATGCCCAAAACCCGAAAAGAATTTCTAAAAGAATCCGGACTTCTTGCAGCCAGTACAATTACAGGAGGTTTCGGTGCCCGTTTTATCAAATCTGCATCCACTGAAGATAAAGCTATTTATCAGGGCGGCAGTGAATTGAATGCGGATCTCATCATAATCGGAGGCGGTACCGGAGGTTGTGCAGCGGCATTTTCAGCTTTAAAAATGGGCCTTTCTGTGATCATGACCGAACCGACCGACTGGATTGGTGGTCAGCTCACAGCACAGGCCGTACCACCGGATGAAAATCCCTGGGTGGAAGATTTCGGCGCATCCGGGAGTTACCAGCAGTATCGGCGGGATGTGAGAAACTACTACCGAAGAAATTACCCGCTTATTGAATCACTCAGGAATGAAGAATTTCTGAATCCGGGTGATGGGTGGGTATCGCGGATTGCACATGAACCACAGGTATCGGTTGCGGTACTGGAGGCGATGCTGGCAAAATGGGTGAGCAGCGGTGCCCTGCGAATCCTGAAAGAACATGAACCGGTGTCTGTGGAAACATCCGGCGACCATTTCAGATCCATTACTGTAAGAAATCTTCGAAACGGAGACCTGTTATCCCTCCGTTCATCGTGGTTTATCGATGCCACAGAAAAAGGTGATTTGCTGAAACTTGGGAATGTTGAGTATGTACTCGGAGCTGAAGGCCGAAATGAAACCGGTGAGCCAAATGCGCCGGAACAAGCCGATCCGGATAACGTACAGGCATTCAATCTCTGTTTCCTGCTGGAATATCATGATGGTGAAGATTATACCATTGATAAACCGGACCAGTATGAATTCTGGCGAAATTATACACCCAATATCTCACCACCATGGCCGGGTCCGCTCTTCAGTTTTACCTACACCCATCCCATGACACTGGAGCCACGTACCCTTGCCTTTGATCCGCTCGATCAGGATGGATGGTGGGCATACCGGCAGGTTTTGAATCACAATAATTTTGAACCCGGTTTCTATCGCGGGCCAATTGCCTGTATCAATTGGCCGCAGCATGCATACCTCGAAGGTAAACTTATAGATGAACCCGATCATGTGGTTCGTTTTCATCTTGAGCAGGCTGTACAGCTCAACCGCTCCCTGATCTACTGGCTGCAAACAGAAGCTCCGCGTGCTGACGGAGGTGCCGGCTGGCCGGGGCTGCGGCTCAGGGGGGATATTTTCAATACAGAACACGGTATGGCCAAACATGTATATATTCGTGAAAGCCGCAGAATCAGGGCGAGATTTACCGTACTTGAGCAGCATGTAGGAACAGAAGCAAGAATGCGGGATACCGGCCTGAGTGAGCAGGATGTCCGCGCTTATGAATTTGAAGATTCGGTAGGAATAGGTGCTTACCGTATCGACCTGCACCCAAGCACAAAAGGTAATAATTATATTGACATCAGTTCATTGCCATTCCAGATACCCCTTGGTTCACTGATTCCTCAACGGGTGCGAAATTTGATACCGGCGTGCAAAAATATCGGAACAACTCATATTACGAACGGATGTTACAGGTTGCAACCGGTGGAATGGAATATCGGGGAATCGGCCGGGGCGCTGATCGCGTTTTGCAAAAACCAACAGTTGGAACCACATCAGGTTTATGAAAACAACGAAAGGGTTCGTGAATTTCAGTCTGTACTGGCTGAACTGGGTGTACGGTTAAGCTGGCCTCAGGACAAAGTTCATGCACTGTAAGATTAATACCATTAAATAAAGGTTGGGAAACAGCGCTTATCATCATATTTTTACTATTCTGAAATAAAGTGAAAAATATAACTCGTTAGATAGCAGAATGATCTGCTATTTCTGTTTTAGAAAAAGACGTAATAAACAACTATTTATGAAAAAAAATTATTTATCCAGGGAAGGTTATGAAAAACTGGACAAAGAATTACATGATTTAAAAACACGTGGCCGTAAGGAAATTGCACAGGAAATTGCCGAAGCGCGTTCAAAAGGTGACCTAAGTGAAAATGCAGAATATGACGCGGCTAAAGAGGCTCAGGGCCATCTTGAAAAAAGAATAGCCGAGCTGGAACACACTCTGGCAACCGCTACAATAATTGATGAAAAAAATATCAATACATCAAAAGCATATCTTCTTTCGACGGTTACTATCAGAAACCTGAAGGTAAAAAAAGAAATGAAGTACACATTGGTTTCTAAAGATGAGGCAGATTTTAAACTTGGAAAAATCTCCGTAGACTCACCCATCGGCAAGGCGATACTCGGTACAGAAATTGGCGAAGTGGTTCAAGTTAATGTACCGGCAGGCACGCTTCAGTTAGAGATTTTAAACATTGAACGATAATAAATACTCATATTAAAAAGCTATTCAAATGAAAATTGGAGTTATTGGTACGGGATACGTCGGCCTGGTAACAGGAACCTGTTTCGCCGACAGTGGAAATGATGTAATATGCGTGGACATTGATGAAAACAAGATCCAGCGTATGCGACAAGGTGAAGTGCCGATTTATGAACCGGGACTGAATCATGTTTTTGAGCGCGCCCTCAGGGAAAACCGGCTCACTTTCACGACAAGCCTCGAAGAGGCATTTCAAAAATCCGAAGTTTTATTTCTTTGCCTTCCCACTCCGCCGGGAGCTAACGGACAAGCCGATCTGAGTTTTGTTTTAAATGTTGCCGATAAACTGGGTGATTTGTTTAATCAATATCCCGGTTATCGTGTAGTGGTAAATAAAAGTACGGTTCCAGTTGGAACAGCCGACAGGGTTTATGAAAAAATTTCAGTAAAGACTGATGAAGATTTTGATGTGGTAAGCAACCCGGAATTTCTCAGGGAAGGAGCTGCTGTCGATGATTTTATGAAGCCTGAGCGTGTGGTAATTGGTACCAGCAGCGAGAAGGCCGCTGAAATGATGTCGGCATTATATGAACCCTTTGTTAGAAGCGGAAATCCAATCATCGTAATGGATGAACGCAGTTCTGAGCTCACAAAATATGCGGCAAATGCAATGCTTGCAACAAAGATTACATTCATGAACGAGATTGCAAATATTTGTGAACGGGTAGGAGCCAATGTTGATAATGTACGAAGGGGGGTAGGAACCGATTCAAGAATTGGACAGAGGTTTTTATTTGCTGGTATAGGATATGGCGGAAGCTGCTTCCCCAAAGATGTTCAGGCTATTCATCATACAGCAGGCGAATTCGGATATGATTTTAAAATTCTTGATTCTGTGATGAAGGTCAATGATTCCCAGAAGCTTTCTATTGTGGAAAAAATGAAAAACTTCTATAACGGTAACCTCAAAGGGAAAACCATTGGAATTTGGGGATTATCTTTTAAGCCCGAAACCGATGATATCCGTGAAGCTCCTTCGCTTTATATAACCAAAGAACTGGCTGAGCTGGGGGTGTTTATGAAAGCATATGATCCGGAAGCTGTTGACACTTTCCGGGAGGCTATCTCTGATGAAACACTCGCCAAAATGGAGTTTATGAACGATCGTGATTCGGTACTGGATGGGATTGATGCGTTGGTGATTTGTACCGAATGGAACGAGTTCAGGCGGCCTGATATGAAAAAATTTATTGAGAATATGAAAGCACCAGTTATTTTCGACGGACGAAATCTCTACGATCTCACCCGGGCACAAGAAGCTGGACTGATCTATATAAGTGTGGGACGGCCGAGTGTGAATACCTGATTCAGATTCGTCCATAAATTATAATCATTAAACATACGGATAATTGAAAAAAAGAGTCCTTATTACCGGAGGAGCCGGTTTTTTAGGCTCACATTTATGCGATCGCTATTATGCGGAAGGGTGGGAGGTGATCTGCATTGATAACCTTATCACAGGATCTGCATCCAATATAACCCATCTGATAGGCAAGGATGGGTTTCAATTCATAAAATACGACGTCACGAACTATCTGGATGTTGATGGCCCGCTCGATTTAATTCTCCATTTTGCTTCTCCGGCATCACCCATCGATTATCTTGAAATGCCAATTCAGACATTGAAAGTGGGCTCACTCGGCACCCATAAAACCCTTGGGCTCGCAAGGGCAAAAAATTCCCGTTACCTGCTTGCATCTACAAGTGAAGTATACGGTGATCCCCTTGAACATCCCCAAAAAGAGACTTATTGGGGAAATGTGAATCCTACAGGTTATCGCGGGGTGTACGACGAAGCCAAACGTTTTGCTGAAGCAATGACAATGGCATATCACCGCTACCACAATATTGATACCCGTATTGTACGTATTTTCAATACATACGGATCAAGGATGAGGCTGCGTGATGGCAGGGCCCTTCCTACTTTTTTCAGGCAGGCACTATGCAATGAACCGATTACTGTTTTTGGAGACGGTTCGCAAACCCGCTCCTTTACTTATGTTGACGATCTTGTAGAAGGAATTTTCAGGCTTGCAGAAAGCAATGAAGTGGAACCGGTTAATATTGGAAATCCCGAGGAAATTACCATCCTCGATTTTGCCAAAGAGATTATCGAAATCACAGGCAGCAAGAGTGAAATCATATTCAACGATTTGCCAGCGGATGATCCGAAAATCCGTCAACCCGACATTTCGAAAGCGAAACGTGTCTTAAATTGGGAGCCAGCAACCAGCCGCAGAGAAGGACTGCTTAAAACCATGCAGTATTTTAAGGAGCAGGTTTTAAACCATGATTAAAAAAAAACTGATTGACCTGTATCCCTACAGGCTTGATACGGATAAACCGGAGTATCTGCTACTCAGAAGATCTGCCGCACATATCTATGCAGGCCAGTGGAGAATGATTGGCGGGAAAGTTCGTGAAAATGAAATGTACTGGCAGGCCGCACTTCGTGAACTCAAAGAAGAAACCGGCCTTACACCAGAAACACTTTGGGTAATTCCGGGTGTTAATCAGTTTTATGAACCAAAAACCGATCAAATACACACTATTCCGGCATTTGCAGCCAGATTATCACCAGGCTCCATTATTACTCTTGACGCTGAGCATTCTGAATTTGACTGGTTTCCAATTGAAAAGGCAATAAAAATGATACTTTGGCCGGAACAAGTGCGTTTGCTACAACTAACAGATCATATACTAACCTCAAGCAAAATTCTTGACGATTGGCTCGTATCTATTTACTGATTTTTTCTGTCTTTTTGTTTGCTAAGTTTGTCATCAGTCACGATGCTCAAGCACAGACACCTCGTTATGAACTGCTTCCCTCGCCGGATTTATGGTATAACGATGTAGACGGGATACGCATAGGCCTTCGTCTAAAAGGGCAGGTGCCCGGAACGTTCGAAGACGGGCCGCATCGTCTGGATGCAGGGATTTGGTTAGGCCTGTGGTTTCCTGAAGTTCCCGTTTCCTACTATATAGCATATATTGAACCGATTCAGGCATGGTCGGAATATGGGAGCGAAGCAAGTGTACAGATAATCAGCTCTATTCGAACCGGTTATCATAATCATGGTATTGGGCTGAATAAAAGATGGCAGCAGGGCTTTGATGAGAGAAGGTACCGTGAATTTGGACTTCACAATTCTTTTGAAAGACGGTTCTCTCATGAGTACGCACCTTTTCCCTTACTATGGTCTGATCATAGTAAACTTCTCACTTTTGCTTCATTTGAATTGCAGGACGACCATTCGCTGGGGTGGTTTAACCTCCAGGCAACAGCAGGACTCCAGTTTCTTGATGAGGCCTATTCCCTGGCCACGATTACAGCTTCACACCGCACTGAATTTCACGATTACTGGGGAATTCGGTTGAGGGTCTATTCGGGAATATCATCGTCAGGAACAGATCCTGAGTATCTGTTTTCAAGGAGCATGAGGCCGGCCATTCAATGGATGGGCAACGGATTTACTCGTGCAAAAGGTACCATTCCAACCCCCTGGATGCAAAGCGGCAATATTCAGGTAGCCGGCGGAGCAAATGTTCGCGGATATACAAACAGGGATATTCACTCATTCAAAACATGCGGAATAGCAGAGGATAACACCGGCTGCCAGATTGAACCGTTTTTATTCAATAGTGTACTGGCTTTAAATGCAGAACTCGATTATTGGAATCCTGTTGCAGTTGCTTTTAACAAAATTCCATACATATCAGAGTTTTTAAGTTTCAGGTCTTATCTCTTTTTCGACACAGGAACCAGTTTGGGAATTACTGAAATGGATCCATCCGGAGCGTTTTCCAATGCCGGTGCAGGTTTTTCTATATCTTTAAATATTCCCGATTATCTTGGAAAGCCCAGGGGATTTGTCTTGAGGTATGAAATGCCCTTATGGTTATCACACCCCGGGGATGAAGATTCTTTTAAACTGCGGCATCTTGTAGGTTTTGGTGCAGTAATTTCATTTTAAAAAGGTATATGTCGATCAGGCTGCCTGCCATAATACTCATTTTGACAGTTCTACCACTGTTTTCCTGCACATCGAGCAGGTGGGTTGTTACTGATGAAAATGCCGTTGATACAACTCAGGAACCTGTGGTTCTAAGTGAAAAAAAAGTTCTTTTGCCTCACCGGTATGCAGACACAGATAATCCGACTATGTCTTTTTCTGTATATACAATTTTTGAAAAAGAGTTTGAGCAACGGATTATGGCTGAGAGGACCATACAACAATACCGGCCAAGATGGGGATTTATGGCTTTAAGCCTGGCGGGTGCTGCCTTTGCAGCAGCAGCAGCCAATTCAACGTTTATACTGCCGGCTGTATCGGGAAATCAAAAACTTGCATTGAATATTACCGCAGGTATACTTGCCATCTTTTCAGTTACAAATTTAAAACCGGTTGGAGAACCTATATATACAGGTGAAACAGAATTAATGAGGAGAAGTGGAACAGAGGTGCGCTTAGACACTGTAAGGGCGGTTAACTACGACAGTGATCTCGAGGCATCCCTTTATGTTACCTTTCAGGAGGATACCGTTTATTCACGTAATCAATTTCTGGCTCAAAACGGAACTGTCGAAATCAATCTTGCTGCTATTGCTGATGGGATCAATGAAAACGTTAGCGGCGAAAGTATACTTACAGTAGTAATAGGGTACAATGGAAAGGCGGATTCATATCCCGTGCAGGCAGATACTTTCCTGAGGCCTTACATTCACATTACAACCCCGGTAGCCATAGTCCGGAATGCACCGGTTGTTAATGAATTAAACGTAATCACTGAAATAGGTGCAGGAAGTTCACTTCAACTTATTGAGGAAGGCCCCGGTGAATGGTACAGGGTGCGTTTTGGTGGTTCCGAAGTGTTTATAACCGGTAACAGTGGTGAGGTCAAATGGATTTCTGAAGCCTCTTCCGGTTTACCTGATATATTTGAATTCGAAGAAATCCCATTCGGACAGGTAGATGTGGAGACCTCTGTTCCGATTTTAAAAAGGAATAATCCCAACGACCGTGCGATTATACTTACCAATGGTTTTGCCGATGGTGCTGATTTGAGACAATATCTCGACAGAGACCACCAACTGTTTGAGTTCTACATGCGTTATGCGCTGCAGCTTTCCAATGACCAAATTTATCTGATTGAAATGGATTCAGATGGAACATGGCAAGATCGATTGATGTCTGTTTCTGCCATGGATTCACCCGGTAGTCTATTTGTCTATTTTTCAGGTTACGCCACTCTTACAGAAGAAGGCAATATGTATATTGATTATGCTGAAGAGCCCGACGGTGAAGGCCTGATTTCCGGGTTTATCTTTAATGAGTTCGAACGGCTGAATCCTTCTGCGGTTTACCTGTTCGGCGACTTTCACTACTCCGTATCACATAGAAACGGAACCATTACTCCTATACGAACAGCGTATACATTTGCACTTCAGGAGACGGCAAACCGGCTATTGCGAAGAATTCCCAATTCGGTGATTATATTCAGCAGCCGGCCAGGACAAATTTCATCGATTTATACAGGCGCCGGTATGGAGAACAGAAGGCATCACATATTTAACTATTATTGGGCAGATGCACTAAGAAGGAGAAATACCCGTATGTCTGCAATTATACGCCATCTTGAAAATAATGTAGATTACACATCCAGAAGGCTTCATGACCGTCCACAGGAAATCCTTGCTTTCGGTAATTTCACCCTTAATATTGCCGATTGATGCAAGGTTGGATATTCATTTTACTGAGTTCACTCTGCTCGGTAGTTCTTGTCCATTTTCTGAAGTTAGCAGAGCATAAAAAACTTAACACGATACGTGTTTTAACCGTTAATTATCTGATTGCTTCAGTATTTGCTTTGTTTATCTCCTGGAGACACCCGGAACTGCCGGCTGCCAGTATACAGTCTTTGTTACTACCCGTACTTCTTGGTATAGGTGTAGGTGTGATATTCATTGTTAATTTTTTCATTTATAGTAAATCAGTATTTCACAACGGAGTGGGGATCAGTGTGGCCGCAATGAGAATTTCACTCATCATTCCGGTGCTTTTGTCAACAGTGATATACTTTGAAATCCTTGAAATACGCCAATGGATGGGAATTATGCTGGTTTTTCTCACACTATTTTTGTTACTACCAGACAAGAGGAAGATGTGGAAAGAACCTTACAGCGCTGCCTGGCTTCTTGTATTGCTATTTATCCTTACCGGTATTGGCGATGCGTCGCTAAAAATTTATGAAGCCGAATTTTCACAAGTGATGGTTAAAGAACATTTTATGGGAATCGTTTTCTTATCCGCTTTGATTGTTGGATTAGTGACTCTGCTGGTAAACAAAAACTGGAAATTTTCTACAACCGAAGTGTACCTTGGAACCGGAATTGGAATTCCCAATTTACTGGCAGCCATTTTTTTAATTGAAGCCCTCGAACGCCTCAATGGCGCTGTTGTATACAGTTCAGCCAATGTACTCACGGTTCTGGGTGGTGCCATGCTTGGCCTTTTCTTTTGGGGAGACCGTTTAACAAAATTTCAATGGGCAGGGTTAGGTTTAACGGTGGTTGCAATCATTTTACTGATTTAGGCGTGTAATAGTGCCATTGTGGCAAAAAACTCTCCCTTTGCTAAAGGGGGTCGGGGGGATTTCCTTTATAGGATGGTTATGATATAAAATTGTAAATCAATTAAACCCAAATTACGCATAAGACCAAAAAGACTTCCGAAGTCTTTCAAATTTTTCAAAATCTTCAATATTTTTACCGATGAAGGTTCCTTTCGATGCTCCGTTAGACTTCGGAAGTCTAATGCGTAATCCGGGTTAAACCCTGGAAGCCAAATTTTTTGAATTACCGATTACCTGTCTGTTGCACGAACCCACTCGAACGCTGACAGAAGCTCACTATCGTTCGCATGCTGTCAGGTTTTTGTTTCACGATTCCACAATCTATACCCGGCTTACTTATTAAAATGGTATCTTGTCTGGATAAAAATAAATCAAAAAATGATATACAAATGAGCCTGCTAAAAAAAATCAGGGAAAAAGCTGCCGGAATGAAGAAGAGAGTCCTTCTTCCAGAGGCAGAGACAGATATCCGGGTGATTAAGGCCGGAATCAGCTTATTTGAAAACAAACTTGCTGAGCCTCTCTTTTTAGGGTCAGATGCAGGAATACGTAAACTTGCTGAAGAGAATGATACGGCTGTTCCTGATGAAATCAGAATTTTACCGGTATCTGATGATCGTTCAGGATCTGAAAAATTCAACTATTTCAAAGACAAGCTTTCCCACAAAAACCCGACAGAAGAACAGCTTCTTGCCATGTGCTCAAGCCCACTGTTTACAGCCGGTTGGCTCCTCGACAGAGGTGAAGCAGATGCCGCTGTTGCCGGTTCCGTAGCTTCCACACCCGATGTTATCAGGGCAGCATTACGAACTGTGGGAGTAGCCGAAGGATCCACTATTGTGTCAAGCACATTTTTAATGGAAATGCCAGATGGGCATGTTTTCACTTATGCGGATTGTGCGGTTGTTCCCTATCCGGATTCAAATCAGCTTGCTTCCATTGCACTGGATGCCGGCAAAACCCACTGGAGGCTAACCGGTTCAGAGCCGCGGATTGCCTTTCTCTCATTTTCAACCAAAGGAAGTGCTGCACATGAATCCGTAGAGCTGGTTCAAAACGCGTACATTGCTGCGATAGAAAAGAAATCAGGCTGGCTTATGGATGGAGAATTACAGTTTGATACAGCATTTGTACCTGCAATAGCCAGCCGCAAGGCACCGGAATCCCCTGTGGGAGGAAATGCCAATGTATTTATATTCCCAAATCTTGATGCCGGGAACATTGCCTATAAGATTACAGAGCGGCTTGCCGGCGCCCTTGCAACCGGGCCAATTCTACAGGGGCTGGGCAAACCGTATATGGACCTCTCCAGGGGTTGTTCGGTTGATGATATTGTAAATACAGCATGTGTTGGAGTGCTTTTAAGTGAATAGTCAATGCTGGTCTATCAGTCCGATAACCGCTTTCAATTAGCGATTTTATGCTAATAATGCGTTCTTTAGGATTGCTATTGAGGTTACTTTTGGCATAGGTGCGAATTTCGTTATCTTTATTTGTTCCAAATAAAGATAATTGACCTAAATGTTCAATTAAATCGAACTTGCCGGAAGTTCTGAATGTTCTTTTACTGTAATTTTCAAATTAACAATTAAACTGAATGACATATGAGTGAGACCAAGGCTCTCGAATCAATGATCAGTGAAGAGTATAAATATGGATTCACCACTGATGTTGAATATGAAGATTTTCCAATTGGAATTAATGAGGACGTTGTCCGTTTAATTTCCGAGAAAAAAAATGAGCCTGAATGGATGACAGAGTTCAGGCTGAAAGCATACCGGGCTTGGACCGAGATGGAAGAGCCATCATGGTTCAATGCGGTCTATGAAAAACCGAAATTTGACAAATTGCAATTTTATTCGGCTCCAAAAAACACGCCGAAACTGAACAGCCTCGATGAGGTTGATCCTAATATCCGTGAAACATACGAGAAGCTTGGTATACCTCTTGAAGAACAGAAAATGCTGGCCGGTGTGGCCGTTGATGCGGTGTTTGACAGTGTTTCAATTTTCACCACTTTCAAGGAAAAACTGGCAGAAGCAGGGGTTATCTTCTGCTCAATATCCGAAGCTGTGAAGGATCATCCCGAGCTTGTAAAAAAGTATATGGGTTCTGTTGTTCCTGCACGTGATAACTTCTATGCAGCACTTAATTCAGCAGTTTTTTCAGATGGGTCTTTTTGTTATGTACCGAAAGATACTATCTGTCCGATGGAGCTCTCCACATATTTCAGGATTAATAATATGAACTCCGGCCAGTTTGAGAGAACATTGATTATTGCCGAAGAAAATAGCCATGTGAGTTATCTTGAAGGTTGTACGGCTCCCATGTATGATGAGCATCAGCTGCATGCTGCCGTTGTCGAACTGATTGCATTAGACAATGCTGAAATCAAGTATTCCACCATTCAGAACTGGTATTCCGGCGATGAAGACGGAAGAGGAGGTATTTATAATTTTGTTACCAAACGTGGTGCATGCCGTGGAAAGAATTCTAAAATTTCCTGGACACAACTTGAAACAGGATCCGCTGTTACACTTAAATATCCAAGTGTAATACTACAAGGCGATGACTCCGTAGGTGAATTTTACTCAGTTGCTGTAACAAACAAGCGCCAGCAAGCCGATACCGGAACCAAGATGATTCACCTTGGGAAAAACACTAAAAGCACGATTATTTCAAAAGGAATTTCGGCAGGAAACTCCAATAACAGCTACCGTGGTGAAGTGAAATTCAGTAAGAAAGCTGATAATGCACGTAATTACTCACAATGCGATTCCATGCTGATCGGGCAAACCTGTGGTGCTCATACGTTTCCCTATATTGAATCATCCAATCCCACGGGTAAGGTTGAACACGAAGCCACCACATCACGGGTGGGAGAAGAGCAAATCTTCTATCTGCAGCAGCGGGGAATCAGCGAACAGGATGCTATTTCATTGATCGTGAATGGTTTTTGCAAAGAAGTTCTCAAAGAGCTTCCCATGGAATTTGCAGTTGAAGCAAATAAACTGCTTGGAATCAAACTGGAAGGCAGTGTGGGATAAATGCATTATGCCTCAACGATCTAACCCGATCCAAATGATGAATATCTTAAAATAAAACGGGTTAGCTAAATTATAAGAAAGAATAAGACCAACTAAATCAGAATAAATAACGTGTTAGAAATTAAAAACTTACATGCAACAGTAGAAAGTGAGGGAACTGAAATCCTGAAAGGTGTAAACCTCACCGTTCAAAAAGGTGAAATTCATGCCATCATGGGGCCTAACGGAAGCGGTAAAAGCACGCTTGCAAAAGTTGTGGCCGGTCACCCGGATTATGAAATAACCGGCGGCGATATATTATACAATGGAGAAAGTATTCTTGAACTTGATCCCGACGAGAGGGCTCATGCAGGTATATTTCTTGCATTTCAATATCCGGTTGAAGTGCCGGGTGTTACGAATACTACCCTGCTGCGGGAATCATATAACACCATTGCTGCATCACGAGGCAGGGAAGAACTCGACCCGCTTGAGTTTGATGATTACATCAAAGAGAAACTGGATCTTGTTGAAATGAATCCTGACTTTCTTGGCAGAAGTGTGAATACAGGTTTTTCAGGCGGTGAGAAGAAGAGAAATGAGATTTTCCAGATGGCAGTACTTCAGCCCGCACTCTCACTACTCGATGAAACCGACTCAGGGCTGGATATTGATGCACTAAGGATTGTTGCCGATGGCATCAACAAACTTCATGGTAATGAGGATGCAGTGGTGCTTATTACCCACTATCAAAGACTGCTGAATTACATTGTTCCTGATTTTGTACATGTGATGATTGGCGGAAGGATTGCAAAATCCGGAGGCAAGGAATTAGCCCTTGAACTTGAAGAGAAAGGGTATGATTGGCTCGAATCACTCGCAACGGTAAATGGAGAGGCAAAATAATGACTGCGGCACATCCCACAAGGATAGAACCATCCATCTTTCACAGGCTTGCCATGCACAGCCCTGATCCCGAGAACCGTCTCTGGACAGGCATTCGTGAAAAAAGTATGATGAAACTTAATTCCACCGGTTTTCCTCACAGAAAAATCGAAGAATGGAGATTTACTGATTTAAAACCTATAACGCGTACCGAATTTTCAGGTATGGATAAGGCCGGTATTAAGCCGGCAGCTGGTATTGAACAATACTTCATTCCTGAATCAGACAGAAGCAGGCTGGTCTTTATTAATGGCCGCTTTTATGAAAATTTTTCATCCATCGGCGGGCTCGGAAAGGGTGTAACGGTAGGCAATCTGCGTAACTATCCAAAAAGTAAAATAGTGCAGGATTACCTTAATAAACTGGTAAACTATGAAGGTGATATTTTTACCGCTTACAATGGCCTTATGTTTGAAGATGGTGCATTTATTCATCTTGAAAAAGGAGCCAAAGCTGAAGCTCCCGTTCAGGTTTTGAATCTTTATACCGATTCTGAAAAGCCGTTTATTGCAAATCCGAGAATGCTTGTAGTGGCAGAAGAAGAGTCGGATGTCACAATTATTGAAGATCATATCGGGCTTGGCCAAAATTGTTATATGACCATCCCCGTTTGTGAGGTTAAAGTAAAGCAAAAAGCTCACATACATCATGTTCGCATCCAGCGCGATAGTATTGAGGCCATCCATATGTCGAGGCCCATTGCTTATGTGGAAAAAAATTCTGAATACCACTCATACACCATTACACTTGGAGCAAAGCTTTCAAGAAACGAACCAAGGGTAATCCAGGAAGATGAAGAAGTGGATTTTACTTTAGATGGGCTTGTTCTTATTGATGGTGAACAAATTGCCGATACCCATTCCGTGATGGATCATCGTTTTTCGCATGCAAACAGCCACCAGCTTCATAAAGTAGTTGTTAATGGCAGAGCTCACAGTATTTTTAACGGAAAGATATTTGTTCGCAGAGATGCCCAGAAAATCGACTCTTTCCAGGAAAACAGAAACCTGTTACTATCATTAGACGGTTTGGTGAATACCAAGCCTCAGCTCGAAATTTTTGCTGATGACGTTCTTTGTTCACACGGGGCAACAATTGGCAACTTTGATCCCGAAGAGGTGTTTTACCTCCAGAGCCGTGGAATGACTGAAGAAAAAGCAAAAGAAGTTTTAACGTACGCTTTTGCTCTCGAGACTATTGAAAATGTAAAAGTGGATTCCGTACACAAGCTTTTGGTGGAAGAAGTTTACAGGTACACCAAGGCCAACAGTACCCCGAAAGCGAAAGTAACCGTATCCTGATAATATAAATCTAATAATTTGGCCTGTGCACACAGAACGCTCAGGTCATGCACCGGCTGAATCGGTTCTATATATGAAACAGGCAGTTCAAAAACATATAGCAGTTGATTTTGATGAAATCAGAAAGGACTTTCCCATTCTGAACCGTGAAATTAACGGCCATCCGCTTGTGTATCTTGACAATGGCGCATCGAGTCAGATGCCTGCGAGGGTTGCCGAGCGCATCGATCATTACCACAGGTATGAACACGCCAATGTTCACAGAGGGATTCATACACTGAGCCAGCTGGCCACCGATGCATATGAAGCGACACGGAAAAAAGTTCAGAAGTTTATCAACGCGGCTGATGAACACGAAATCGTCTACACAACCGGTACTACAGATTCCATAAATCTTGTGGCGCACAGTTATGGACTCACCCATTTTTCAGAAGGTGATGAAATCATCCTTTCCGAAATGGAACATCATGCAAATATTGTTCCGTGGCAAATGGCCGCACAAAAGAAAGGTGCTGTGATCAAGGTGATTCCGGTTACCGATTCCGGTGAGCTTGATATGGAGGCATACAAAGCTATGCTCGGGCCAAAGACAAAAATGGTGGCGGTAATTCATGTTTCAAATGCGCTGGGTACGATTAATCCGGTAAAGGAAATAA
>PWLN01000415.1 GCA_003559375.1 Balneolaceae bacterium
AAGCTGATAAGTATGAAAACATGAATTTCATGCTTTACGATTTTAATGGCAATCTTATAAAACAAGGCTTTATTCATGAGAAAAACACCAGAATTTCGTTTGAAGGGCTGAAGCCTGCAGTATATTTTATAAGGATAACAGAGCAAAACAAACATTTAACAACAATTAAAGTAATTAAGAATTGAAAGGGAGTATTGAGGTTGAGGGGTAGAGTTGCTGAGCATTAAAGATTTTTGAACCAAAACCATAAAAAGATGAAAAAGGTTTTTCACACACTGGTACTTGGCATTTTGAGCCTGAGCGTTTTAGCGCAAGCGCCACAAATGTTCAACTACCAGGCAGTTCTTAGAAATGATTCCGGAGAGCCCAGGGCTTTGCAGGATGTAACTATCAGGATTGATATTGTGAAGGGCGATGCTGGTGGCCCGCAGGTTTTCACCGAAACCCACAATACTGCTACCAATGAATTCGGCTTGGTAAATCTTCAGATCGGCTCTATCCAGTCGCTGGAGGTTGTTGACTGGAGTGCTGACGAGTATTTTATACAGTTAAGTGTAAACGGTAATTTAATGGGTACAACGCAACTTTTGAGTGTGCCTTATGCTTTGCATGCCAAAACCGCAGATGAAGTTGATCCTCTCTTTTTTGAAAGCCCTGCTGCCGGTATCGAAACCCCGGACATTGCCAATTGGGATGAGGCATATTCATGGGGTGATCATGCAGAAGAAGGTTATTTAACTGAAGAAACTGATCCTGTATTTGAAGCGTGGGACAAATCTGCCGGAATTGAAATTACGGAGAGCCAGATTGTGGATTTACAGGAATATCTCACCACAGAAGCTGACCCCCTGTTTGAAGCCAGCCCTGCTGCCGGCATCGAAGCTTCAGCCATTGCCAGTTGGGACGAGGCTCACTCGTGGGGTGATCATGATGGCTTATATCATCCTCACACCTGGAAACCTGACTGGTCAGACATGCCGGAAGGCAACGCAGCCGGAGAAATGCTTTATTGGAACGGCACGGCGTGGATAGGTGTTGCGCCGGGAAGTACCGGAGAGGTTTTAACTCTCATAAATGGAGTGCCAACATGGAAAACAACAACAGATGTTTACAATCCAACGACCGGTAAAATATGGATGGACCGCAACCTGGGCGCCAGCCGGGCCGCCACCAGCAGCACCGATGCCGAAGCATACGGTGACTTGTATCAATGTGGCAGAGCGGCCGATGGGCACCAAAAAAGGACATCAGGTACAACAACAACCTTAAGCAACTCTGACACACCTGGACATGGGAATTTTATTTTGGCATCCGGCTCCCCTAATGATTGGCGCAGCCCGCAAAACGATAACCTGTGGCAAGGCGTAAACGGCATCAACAACCCCTGTCCATCAGGTTATCGCCTGCCAACAGAAGCAGAATGGAATGCAGAGCGTCTGAGTTGGAGCAGCAACAACGCAGCAGGCGCCTTTGCCTCCCCGCTAAAGTTGGCCGTGGCGGGCAGCCGCAGCGGTGTCCATGGTTCGCTCCTCGGTGTTGGTTCCGCCGGCTACTATTGGTCAAGTACGGTTAGCGGCTATTACTCCATCCGCCTGCTCTTCAGTAGCGGCGCTGCCGGTATGAGCAGCGACTTTCGCGCGGGCGGAAACTCTGTCCGCTGCCTTAAGGATTGACACTTTGATTTATTTGACACTTTGTCACTTAAACTCCTTGTCCCGCAGAGCAGGGAGTTTAAAAATATCCCGCTTCGCGGGAACGAATTTTCTGTAAAATCAATACACGCAACTTGAACTTCAAAAGCGGCAATGCCAACATGAACAGCAACAAACGCACATATGAAATCCCTATTTCTTTTAAGTATTGCTATTTCCTTTAGTGCCCTTTCATATACTCAAAATTCAGTTACAGGCACCTTAACCTCGCTTGCCGGTCAACAGATTAAACTGGCAGGATTTGATGGGTTTAATACATACGTAATTGACAGTATGAAAGCAAGTTCAAAAGGCAACTTTACACTTACTTACAGCAAGAATGATTATGGTATGGGATACCTGGTTGCCGAAGAGAATAAACCCTTTATCGTAATACTGGCACCCGATGAAAACTTAATACTGGAAGGCGAAACGCTTTCATTACCGGAAACAGTAATTATCAAATCCGGCACACAAAACCAGCTTTTTGATCAGTATGCAAGAGAACATCCCCGCCGCGAGCAGGCCCTTAGCGCATGGGACTTTCTGACCAGAATCTACAGCCTCGATCCGCTTTTCTCCGGTCACGAGAAACCCAGGAATGATATCGAAGCCGAAAAGCATCGCATCAGGGAAGAGGACAGAACATTTCTGGCCGGGTTGAATCCTGATACCTATGTCAGCTGGTTCCTGCCACTGCGCAGGCTGGTGAGTTCTGTCCCCACAATAGCCCAATACCGTACCGAAGAGATACCGGGTGCCATTGAATCCTTCAGAGGGATGGACTATACCGATCCCCGCCTTTACAAAAGCGGTTTGCTGCGCGAAACCATAGAGGCTCATTTCTGGCTTATTGAAAACAGCGGTCGTGCGTTGGACTCAGTCTATATCGAGATGATGATATCAATTGACCATCTTATTGATAATCTGATTGCAAACGAAAGGAAGCTGAATCTAATCACCGACTACCTGTTCAACCTGCTTGAGAAGCGCAGCTTGTTCGAAGCTTCGGAATACCTTGCCCTGAAGATGTTGAACGAGACAAGATGCACAATGGACACCAATCTGTTAGCGCAGATGGAGAGTTACAGGGCAATGAAAACAGGTAACATGGCGCCTGACTTCGGGTTTCCGGATGATTTTCTGGCCCCCGACTATACACCTGACACAGCACCGTTAAAACTCTCAGACATAAGCAGTAATTATACCCTTGTGGTATTCGGAGCAAGCTGGTGCCCGGCTTGTCCTGATGAGCTGTTTCAGATTGCTGGTCTGTACAACAAATGGAAAAAGCATGGTGTGGAGGTTGTATTTGTCTCACTCGATGAAGAGAGACAGACATTCAGAAATTTCGCGGGTATCTTTCCCTTTATAAGCATGTGTGACTACCGGAAATGGGAAAGCCCCATTGTAAAAGCCTGGCATATTTTTGCCACACCCACGCTATATCTGCTCAATGACAAGATGGAGATTCTGCTCAGGCCAAACTCTGCTTCGCATATGGATTCATGGGTGGAATGGTTTTTGGTTCAGGGAAAGAGATGAAAAGGATGGGTTATCCGGGCGATTGAATTAGGTGGATTAATGAAAGATTGATTTAAACCAACGAAACGTCAATAATCCCCACCTTCTGCCCCTGCTCAATGCCAAAGTTGATGTTTTCGAAAAGCCGCTTCTCGGCATAGGATTTACTCAGATTTTCCGCCTGGAAATAATTCATAACTGAAATTTTGTGCGAAATTACGGGAATTTTTGGGAAGAGAAGCGGCCGGTGAAAACTTTCATAGTTGATGGCGGGAAAATGCAAAAAGTAATTACCTATCAGAAATAATTAGTAATAATTTTAGAAAATTGCCGAAATTAAGTATCTTTATCTAATTTTTACTAAGAATGACTGTTGCAAATTATATAAAACAATTATTATCCTACGAGGAATATTCATTCTCCATGAATGAATTAATGGATAATATTCCCAAAAGTGAGACATCCATAAAAAGCGAGCTTTCCCGGCTAATTGCAAAAAAAGAAATTGTAAACCTTAGAAAAGGTTTTTATCTGATTATAACACCAAGATATTCATCTGCGCAAAAGTTGCCTATTCAGCTTTATTGCGAGAAGCTTTTTAAGTATTTGGACAGAAATTATTATGTTGCTCTGTTTTCTGCAGCAAAAATTTATGGTGCAAGCCACCAGCAGATCCAGAAAGAGTACATTATAACCGAGAAACCAAAATTCAACGACATCTCAAAAAGCACAATAAATATTCGGTTTTTTACAAAAAGTAATTGGACTGACAAGAATATCCAAATTAAGAAATCTGATGCCGGAATCTATAAAGTTTCAAGTCCGGCTTTGACAATTGCTGATTTGATTCATCATCAAACAAAACTGGGTGGAATTAACAGAATGCTTGACGTTATTGAAGAATTATCAGAAGAATTGAATGAATCGGATTTAGTTGAACTTTTGAAATGGTATCCGAATAAAAGTACCTTGCAAAGGTTTGGTTTTTTGTTGGAAGAACTAGAGATACATAAAGAATTTCAAGAATTATTATTTGAGAATTTAAAATTAACAAATTTCTTTCCGGTTTTGCTAAGCCCGAAGTTAAAGGAAAAACCCGGCTCTGTTAGCAACAGGTGGAAAGTTGATGTCAA
>PWLN01000022.1 GCA_003559375.1 Balneolaceae bacterium
ATTTTTTAAGTATATAAAGTAAATGAAATGAATCAGATTTTACTGATCGACTGTCTGGATCAAAAAGGGCTTGTTTACAATATTACCAAACAGGTTTATGGCAGGAATCTGAATATTATCAGCAACCAGGAGTTCGTGGATACAGATTCCGGCCATTTTTTTATGAGAACAGTAGTTGAGGGGAATAATCTTGACGATGCGTTTCTGCGATCTTTAAAAGCTGTGCTGCCTGATGGTGCCAATATTAGGCTAACCGCAATCAAGAAACGGCCAATTGTAATACTGGCGACAAAAGAACCGCATTGCCTTGGGGATTTGCTTCTGCGCAATGCATATGGTGAACTCCCTTGTGATGTAAAAGCAGTAGTGAGTAATCACGCTACTCTTCAATCGCTTGCCGTATCGTTCGGGATTCCATTTCACCATATCCCGGTTGAAGGGATGTCTCGTATAGAACATGAAGATAAGGTATCAGAATGCATCCAGGGGTACAGCCCCGATTTTCTGGTGCTTGCGAAATACATGAGGGTATTTTCCCCTGAATTTGTAACAAAATATCCCAGCAGGATTATCAATATCCATCACTCGTTTTTACCTGCATTTGCCGGGGCATCGCCTTACAGGCAGGCATTTGAAAGGGGCGTAAAAATAATTGGTGCAACATCTCATTTTGTTACAGACCAACTGGATGAAGGGCCCATTATCTCACAGAATGTGATTCCTGTAAACCATACTTTTTCCGCTGATGGAATGGCACAGGCTGGCCGGGATATCGAAAAAAATGTACTTGCTGCAGCTTTGAAACTTGTACTTGAAGAGCGTGTTTTTATATTCAGGGATAAGACGGTTGTGTTTGAGTAAGGGGAGAATAGACAATAGACAATGGACTTAAGGTGTAGAGTATTCGTTTTTTGTTTAGAAGCAGGTTGGTTCTGATTGGCACAGAGAGTCACAGAGGGGGATGATTGTAAAGAAAATCTCTGCGTCTCTGTGTGCCTGAACCATTTTATAGTGAATCGAGCCCTGCCTGGCCGATAATACCATCCTGTTGTGCTGTTACGCCGCTAACTCCGATAGCGCCGATTGCCCTGCCTTCGTGCATGATTGGAATTCCGCCTTCGAATGGAAGAACATTAGGCAGGTTCAGGATGCCAACATTTCCGGCTGCTACACCATCCTGAAAGGCTTTTGTCGGCCGCTTGTAAAAAACTGCTGTTTGTGCTTTTTTTATTGCGGTTTCAACACTTCCAACCTGGGTGCCATCCAGCCGCCGCAGTAACAGAAGGTGGCCTCCCTCATCAACAACAGCAATTACTACCGTCCAGTTATCCTGCTCAGCCCGTAATTGGGCGGCATCGGCAATGCGCCTCGCATCATCCAATGTTAACATTTTTGTGGCCGACTGCCTGGCATAAGAGAAATCAGGCTGAATAAATAATATTGACAAAAAGAAAACCATCATCGTTTTCCACATCAGGATCACCTCCGATTTAATTTTAAGTTTCAGTTTGATGGAACCGGAAAGTACAGAAAAAAAATGGAGAAACTCTTTGGATTCTTGGTTTGAATATCCTGGGTGTTGATACGTTTCAAACCCACCATCGGCCCAGCCCCCTCATGGTAAAGATTCGGGCAAGCAAGTGGGAGAGAGGTTTTTTGGTAATGAGATGTACTGCTGCTTTAACCAAAGGGCCTGAATTTTCTTTTCTGCCGAGCCACATGTTTAGTTCTGTGCGTTTTGCTGCATGGGCAGCCATTTTCTTTTGTTTACTGGAGTATTTTTCCAGCAAAGCTGAAGGATCAGGTTTTTGAGCAATTGCATCAGAAATGATCTGTGCACAGGCTTCCGCATCGAGCCAGCCCAGATTCATTCCCTGTCCGCCGATAGGGCTAATGACGTGAGCGGAATCCCCGGCCAATACTACACGCCCAGCGTAATACCTGTCAGCAAGATAATGCTGAACCCCAAAGCTGCTTATCATTGCATTTTGTGCTGAGGACAGTGAATGCCCGATTCTCTGTTCAATGATGTTTTGAAGATGTTCAGGCTGGGGATTTTCGATAAGTGAATCGGTTTTAGCAACCCATCGCCTGAAATTTCCCGGAAGCGGAAATGACTCGATGAGACCATCCTGATGAAGGTAAATGGCTGCATCCGGCCCAAATGCGGTGCTCTCGGTATAGTCACCCATGATATATGTATCCGGATATGGATTACCCATGAAGGGGATTCCAGCGTGTTTCCTCACTATACTGTTTTTGCCATCACACCCAATCAGTAAGCCAGTCTGAACTGTATATTCATGATTTCCCTGTGTATAGGTGACTGAAACAGAATCAGCTGTCTGATTCAGGTTCGTAATTTTTGTCCCCCGAATGATGGATGCAGGGTTCAGGGATTGAACCCAATTTTCGATGATTGTCTCAGTTTGCCACTGCGGCAGGGAGAGCACAAAGCTGAAAGGGCCGGGACACCGGGAAAATGAAATTTCACCAATTCTGTTCCTGTTCCAGAATGCTATGCCTTTTTTGATTTTTACACCCTGTTCAATAAATGCATCTGCTATACCGGCCTGGAAAAAAAGCTCGAGCGAAACAGGATGAATCCCAAGTGACTTTGAATGATGACTGATCTCTTTCTTTTCTTCCAATAACAGGCATGAGATACCATTTTGGAGTAAACGGCCGGCAAGATAAAGCCCTACAGGGCCTCCACCGGCAATCATTACGTCTGCATGATTCTCCACGATTACACCTTGTTTTTCCTGTGAATGGCCAGCAGCCGGAATGGAAATTGCCGGGCCACCTTCCATGATTTAGGCACCAATGACTGAAGTTCCCATTTTCGGTAGCTTTTTTTGATGGAGATTTTACCATCAGGAACGATATAACTATTACTGAACAACACAGGTGCTGCCAGTGAAAACAATATGTAGCCTGTGTCGCTGCGTTCTATGTCGCTGAATAGTACAAGTTTTTTGGCAAGCTGTTCCGCTTCGCTGCACAAACCCCGAAGTTCAGGCTCATTGAGATGATGCATCAGGTGATTGGAAATCACAATATCAAACTCCTTTTTTTCATTCAGTAGTGTATTCGAGTTAACTTGCCTGAATGTAACCTCGTTGGGCCATTGTAATTCTGTAAGAAATGCGAATGAGCGGGTATCAGGATCAATACCGGTAAGTTGTACATCGAACCCATCTAATCTGCACCATTGATGCAGTTTGAACAAAATATCCCCCCCTCCACATCCGATATCCAAAATAGTGGCTTCCCCATTGTTACTTTCAATCACCGGTCTTATATGATTCCTGTAAATTTTTTTCCAGCCAGATATGAGCCGGTTAATGCTGCTAAATTGCTGGTATGTGTTAAATAAAAGGTGTGAATCACAGTCTTCGCGATCCATCCATTCAACAAGTGTTTCGTTCCGTTTTTTCAGAAACAGGGGCATATTTTAAGTGAAAAGTGAAAAGTGAAAAGTGAAAAGTGAAAAGCTGGAGCGGAGCGTAAGTCCCGACACCTCGGGATGAAAAGTGAAAAGTGTCGATTCGTCATCCCGGCAATTGGCATTATTTAAGTTTATGATGGTTGACATTCCTTTGTATGACCAAAATTTCATTGCGTAGCTAAGCCGGGATCTCCTCATGTTGATCTGGGTAGTAATTTCCTAAAAGCGGAAAGTACACAATCATCGTTCCAATCCCAGAATCTGGGTCAGTATGAGATTCTACAATTTTGGTTACGGTCGGGGCAGGCTTGTCGGGTTGAGACTTCACACTTTTTTCAGTAGTACCGTTTCCATTGTGAGTCCCGGCCCAAAAGCCATTGCAAGGGCCTGTGAATGTACCGGTTTCTTGTAATTTTTGAGCATTTCCTTCAGGACAAATAAAATTGTGGCACTGCTCATATTTCCATATTTCGATAAAACGGTTCGGGATGCGTTTAGTGAGTCATCCGGAAGATTCAGGGTTTTTTCCGTTTTATCCAGAATAGCTCGGCCTCCGGGATGAACTGCCCAAAGATCTATTTCATTTTTATTTAAATTAAACCGATTGAGTACCGGATTCAGAAACTCTTCAAGCCCATCACTAAGGAGATCCGGAATATAGTTGGAAAGAACCATATTAAAACCGTTATCACCGATCGACCAGGCCATATCATCTGCCCCGTTTTTCATAAGGGATGATGCAAAACCATCAATCTGGTATGCAGCGCCGCGAGGTTTCACTTTACTGACTATTGCACCTGATCCGCCATCGGAGAACACTGTGGAAGACAGAAGGTTGTCCATCGATAAACTCGCCTGAAAGTGTATTGTGCAGAGTTCAACAGATACAACCATGACAACAGCATTTTCGTTTGCCCGGCAAATCTGGTCCGCCAGTTTTAAAGCCGGAATCATAGCATAACAGCCCATGAAGCCAAGATGGTAGCGTTCAATATTGTAACTCAATTTAATTGAATTAATGATATCAAAATCAGGCCCCGGTGCATAAAAGCCGGTACAGGAAACCGTTATGAGATGGGTAATGGCATCGGGCTCAAACTCTGAATTATGGATGAGTTTCTGAGCAATATCAACGAAAAGTTTACGGCCTTCCCTGATGTAGGTATCGTTACGGCTGCGTGTTCCGGGCGAATTACCCTGGCCGTTAAAAAAAAGGGTATGTGAGCCATGTTCACGGAAATCGTTAACCACTGAGTGGCGGGTTTCAATACCAGAACGTGAAAACAGGGCATGGATCATCCGGTTTTCCCTGTCTGATCCCTGAACAATTTCTTTCAGCCGGTCGCGCAGGTCATCCTGTTTGTAAGAATGTCCCGGAACGGCTGTTTCGATGTGGTTAATATAAGAAGGCATTGGGAAGGGGTCGAAAGTTGTTATATAGCATAAAGTAATACAAAGCAGAAAACAAACATAATCGTTCAATTTAAATCGGAGTGTGGGATTAGTAACCTGTCAACTTTTGCTGTATCCGCACTATTGCAGTAATCCCCATAAATGCAGGCAGGCGAGGCGCCCCGAAATAATCTCATTGTTTTAAGTGTTCATTTTCCATAATAACTCGCCAGATGAGGTTCATCCCGCATCCAAAATTCATACATGTTGCCGATAATCTTCAGTAAAAACCTGTTGAAATATGTCAAATTTTTAAGGTAAAAATTCGTACCATCAGCCCTTCTGATGGAAAACAGACAACCTACATATCTCACCAGGTCAAAAGTTGAAGCATCCGTGTTGTTAAAAATCGGATTTCCGGTTATCCTTGCACAACTTCTGCAGATGAGCATGAGTTTTGTGGATACTGTAATGGCCGGACGGCTTTCACCGGAAGATCTTGCCGCGGTTGCCGTTGGTTCCAGTATTCTGATGCCGTTTGTTGTTCTCTGCCTCGGTTGTATGATGGCTGTAACTCCTATTGTAGCACAGAATATCGGAGGTAGGGATTTCTTCAAAATCGGTAAAAATGCCCGGCAGGTTCTATGGTTAAGCCAGATATTGGCACTACCCAGCTTCTTTATCCTTCGCAACCTGGAATGGGCATTTCTTTTGATTGGAGTTACCGAAGATATCATCCCAATTGCATCCGGATATCTGAAAGCCATTTCCTGGGGAATATTTCCGGCTTACGCATACGGTGCATTACGTTATTTTAATGAAGGGTTAAGTGTTACCCGCCCGGCCATGTTCGTAGCACTTGTAGGAACACTTGTGAATATACCGGCCAACTATATCCTGATGTTCGGTAAGTTAGGCTTCCCACAATTGGGTGCGATAGGCACAGGGTACGCCTCAGCTATCGTATTTACGATCATGTTTATGGGAATGTTATGGTTCACGTACAGCCATAAACCTTACAAACGATTTGAAATATTCAGCAGGTTTCGGTTACCCGAAAAAGCTTATCTCAAAGAATTGCTGCAGGTTGGTGTGCCGATTGGAATCAGCTCTTCCATGGAAGTGACCATGTTTGCAGCTGTGAGCCTTATGGTAAGCACTATCAGTACTGTAGCGGTAGCCGGACATCAGGTTGCCATCAATTTTGCAGCAATGATGTTTATGATTCCATTTGGCTTGTCTGTTGCCATATCCGCAAGGGTTGGGAACTCTATAGGGCGAAAACGGCCAGATGAGGCGCGGTTTCGGGGATATATAGGAGTCATTGTATCCTGCTGCATTATGAGTGTGACGGCACTCTTCATCTTTTTATTTCCCCGACAAATTGTTTCAATTTATACAAATGATTTTGATGTAACCGAAGTTGCAGTTCAGCTTTTATTTATGGCAGCGGTATTCCAGATATCCGACGGGCTGCAGGTTAGTGGATTCGGCGCCCTGCGTGGATTAAAAGACACTACTGTTCCCATGATCGTTAATCTGATAGCTTACTGGGTGATGGGTATTCCAATATCCTATTACATGGGTTTCATCGCCGGTTACGGCGCACCCGGGCTCTGGATGGGACTCATTGCCGGATTAACAGTAGCGGGTATATTGCACAACATCCGATTTTACAAAAAAACCGGGAAGTTGGGGGCATAATTCTATTATAGATAAGCCAATTACGTTTGAAACTGAGGCAATAATTTTTTTCGTATTTTGATGCGGGCTGCGGGATGAACGTGATCTAACGGTTTAGTTGGAAGACAAACCATTTTAAAATTTTGGAAAGATTTCAGGGCAACTCGCCAGCATGCCCTATGGGGATGATTTTCCATGTTAAATAGGGTTAAAAATCAGGATAATGGGAGACGAATAAAAAAGGATGTGCCCCGGCCTTTGGCTGATTCAAACCAGATTTCTCCATCATGCGCTTCAATGATTTTTTTGGTAATAGCGAGGCCAAGCCCTGTGCCGCTTGATTTGGTGGAAAACTTCGGGAGGAAAATTTTGTCACGGTCATCATTCCCGATGCCCTCGCCATTATCCTTAACCTGAATTATTGCCTCTTCATCATGTTTATTCAGGTGAATATCAATTTTCACAGCACCATTTTGTGCTGCTTCGATTGCATTTTTTATCAGGTTGATGAGTGCACGCCTGAGTTCGTCTTCTACGATCGGGGCAATCAGTTCATTTTTGGGAAGATGTATTTCCAGTTTTGCTGTATCATCATGTGCATATAATTCACCAACCGATTTAATAAGCTCTGTAAGGTCAGTATTCTTTTTGGGCTCATCAATTGGTTTGGCAAATTTTGAGAAATCGGATGCAATTTTATTTAAAGATTCGATTTGATCAATAATATTGGAAGTTGTTTTTTCAATAACCGGTTTGAGTGCCAATGTATTTGCGGGATCAGTTTCCAGGCGCCTTTGTAAATGCTGAAGATTGAGTTTCATCGGTGTAAGCGGATTTTTGATTTCATGTGCCACCTGTTGGGCCATCTCTTTCCAGGCCGATTCGCGTTCCGCTTTCATCAATTCTTTTTGGGCATGCTCGAGCTGCTGAACCATATTATTATACGCATTGGCAAGTGAACCGATCTCATCCCGGCTGGTAACGGTTACCTTGGCCTTCATGTCGCCCCGTGAAATTTGGTTTAACCCAGCCTGAATCACCTTCAACGGTTTTGTTAGCTGATTGGATAAGAAAACAGAGCCTGCAATGAATAACGCGAAAATAAAAAGGTAAACAACAAAAAGATAACTGGTTGTTTCAAGTAATTGTTCACTGTATACGGGAGAATGGAGAAAAGTAGGAATTGCCAAAACACCGGTAATGTTACCTTCCGCATCATTCACAGCACGGTAACCGATTACCATCTCATCATCACCTATTCTGGCAGTGTTTAAAAAATGAGATCGTTCACGGCTGAAAAGAAAATCGTAAGCAGGATAAGAAATTGCCGATGGAAGCAGATACTGTGAGAATATTTGTGGTGTTGTTGACTGAAGTACTGTTGTTCCCCTGTATAAAATGAGATCAGCGTTTGCAGTGTTCGTGATTTCGGTGAGGATTTCAGAAGCATCAGCATTTTCGCTAAAAATATTTCTTTCCCTTAGCAGCTCGGATATACTGTTCAGATTCTGAATAAGATTCCGCTGAACATTTTTTTCATTTTGAATATTCACAGCATATTGTGTTGCAAATATCAGAACGGTTAGAAAAAGTATGGTTGCCAGCGTAAGGCCGTCTAACAATCTGTCTCTGAACCTGCGGTTTTGTCCAAAAAGGGTATAATGCTTTAAGCCTGCCATTGCAAGGATTGAAAAACAGAACAGGCCAAAAAAGATCAGTACCATTTGCAGCCGGAAAAATGAAAAAAGGTGATGGTTAATCTCTGGAACAGGAGTACTTGCCTTTACAATATTGTCACCATACTGAACAAGTAATTCCCTGAAATTACCCTCTGAAGTCACATTTGTGAAAAAGCTAACACTCTCTTGTAAAGCAAGTTCATTCTCTCTGACAGGCAGCCGATTGTATTGAGGTTGATTACGGTATATACCTCTTACGTTGCTGCGCGTTAACCGCTGATCCTGGAATTCTGCAAGATATATACTTCTCCTCCAGTCTTCCGGGGTAACTGCCGAAAGTACCGCACGTAACGGTTTGTTGTAATCAGCCCTTTCACGGTAAACATCACCAGCAACCCAAAGAATGATGTTCGTTTCATTATACAGGTTGTAGATGGGTATCCAGCCACGTTCGAAGCTGGTGTAGCGTTCAGATAAATTTGCCGGACGTCCAAAAATTACAGGGCGGTTGGTTTGCCAACGTATCTGCTCTCCCGTGTACGTGCCAAGCATCACATTGATGTCATAATATGATGACCAAATGGGTGTATCGAGTGCAGTTGAGTAACTTGTGAGCTCATTTCCTGTGCTGGTAAGCAGCCGGATATGGAATGCGTGATTGCCCCATTCATGCCTGATGTTATTTTGTACAGTACGTTGAAATTGAGTTTGTATTCTGAAAATTTGATCTGCGGGAGACAGACTGGAAAATTGTAGAAAGTCTTGTTCGGTGTCTGAAAGCAGTTCGAATAAAATGTCGCGGGTGCTGATCTCCTGTTCCTGTGTGAAATCAGCAGCTTCTGCAAGTAAACCCCTGTCGATCCGGTCGTTGTTAGTGCTCCATATGATCACGTAAATTGTAATGGATGCCATTAATACAGCAATCATCAATTTTCTGAAACCCGACATCTCAAAAAATGCTTCAGGAAACTTGTGAAGCATGTGTACGATCAAAATTAATAACAGGAACAGAACAGTCTTCAGGCCAAGTGTCCAGTAAAGAATAAGGTGGCTATCTATGAAATATTCTACCACATGATAGGTAATCAAAAAACTGATGTAAGCAATAAATGCCATAACGGGATATTTATCTTCTTCAGAGAGGTAGAGATGGTATCCAGTAGTTAAAATGATGCCAGATGATGCGGTAAAAAAGAGGCCGGAAAATATGTAGAAAAGAAAAGATTCGGTATCCGGTGCCAACTCAAGGTCCATCAGAGATATGGAACTGTTAACAAGCAGGCTTTCTGTTGCATGAAGGAAGAAATGAATCAAAAGCAAACTCAGTACACCAAAAAGAATGGCAAACCCGATAGTTCGAAAGTGATTCTCACTTTTTATAGGTTTTTGTGTGAATCTGAGCAAATTATGCACACTCACTAATACCAGTAGAAGAAAGATGGTATTCATCATATATCTTGCCATTTCATAGGCTGCTTCATTTTCTGAATGAATCACACTACCTTGTAATAGAGACAGCCAGTATTCAATGATTCCGGAGTTAAGCAGTATTGGCCAGATTAGTATAATTGATGTGAGCTGAATAACACTGAAGGTTAGCTGTTCGGTTTGATTGGCAAGAACGATCAGAAAAAGGAAAATCACAGCAAAGCAAAAAATCTGAAAGACAAGGCGCCAGAAATTTTGTTTTTCTCTGATCACATTTATATATGTCTGGACATCGTCGAATGTGGCCCAAATGGTACCTATTGAATCTGAGCTGGGTGAATAAAGTGCCCTGGAAAGCACATCTGCAGGAATTGTACCAAAAAAATAGAAATGAACAGGATACAAGCCTCTGTCCTGGAACAGGGTACGCAGGTCAAAATCACCTTCTCTGATAAATGGTAAATCGGTGGTTTGTGAAAGGCGTTTGGCGGCAAATATCACATATGTGTCGCCATTAAATTCAAGTGTATGCTGATGTACAAGTATTTGAACATTATTCAGGTTTCTGATTGTTATTCCGTCGTCAAAATCAGTGGCAGAGGGCATAGAAATAACATAGTCTTTCCAAAACCATTTCACGCCATTTTTATAAATGGTAACTCCCCAAAGATCGGGGTTCTCAATACGTTGATATAGGATTAACCTGTCGGAATCAGTAACTGCAACTCTGGTTGTAAGTTCGGCAATTTCATCGGAAGTGGTGATCAAATCTTTGGTATATTCTTCAAAAAAAAGAACACCTTCATCAAGACTTTCCCGGATAGAAGATTGTATGATATCGTGTGAGTAGGGTGTTTGATTAACTGATAATTCAAAAAGTGCATACCCCAGTATCACAATTATGGTGAACGCTCCTGAAATCCAAACGGGATATTTATTTAAAAGCACCAAACAGTATTAGAAGAATAAATAATTTGTGTAAGGCCGAAGACCCGATTATCCGTTGCCTCCGTTTATACGTAATCGGATCTTATGGTATGTATATTTAAATAATTAACATGCAGACTATTAAATGAGCTATTAGCTGCAAAAGATTGGTATGTGGTTCTATTTTACGGAAAACGAGATACATATAATGCCGGTGATATGTAAAGGACTCAAAAAACCGGAAAATGTTCCGATCAGGATTCTTCTACTTCAGAAAAAATGGCATCATTCCACATTCGCTCAAAGCCGTAGTATTGCCTCTTATCTTCACTAAAAATGTGTACTACTACATTTACATAATCAAGGATAATCCAGCGTCGTGCATCTGTTCCTTCTTGTTTCCATACGGATTCTCCCGTTTTTTCCTTAACCTTTTCAATTGCACTGTTTGCGATAGCACGGATCTGTGTATCAGATGTTCCATGGCAAACGATAAAAAAATCGGTTAAGGTAGTCAGCTTTCTGACATCCATTATTTTTATCTCTCTGGCCTTTTTATCAAGAAGTCCCTCTGTAATAATGGCGGTTAATCTTTCTGAATCAGCGGTTTTTCCGGGTACGTTTGTTGAAAATTGCTGTTGTGCAGTATTTGTAAGTTTACTCATAGGCAGGATTTACAGGTTGAGTGATTCAAAATCTGAGCCGATAATTAGTGTTACATCGAGGTAAAAGTCGGGTGATTGTTCGAGAAGAACCCGGTGTTCCGGGATCCCTACAGCCTTGGCCACTCTTTTTGCATTCTCCATTTCACCACTTCGGGAGATTACAAAACTGTGACTAACGTTAAAATGATCATAATTTCCGGTTTCAACAACATCAAATCCATACCGGCGCAGTGTGTCGGTATATCTTGTTGCGATGCCGGGTACACCACAACCATTCAGCACTTCAAGCTGAATCACATTTGAAACGAGTGCAGGGTCGAATGTTGCCCGGTCGGTAACAATTCTCGGATAGATAACTCTTGTGCCCAGTGCTACAAGTAACAAGACCAGCAAAATCCCGAGAAATCCAAGTGAGGCGTTCAGGAACAGGTGATTATGTTTTTCTTCGGCTGTGTTTTCCGGCATCCGGTTAATCAGAACCCTGTTGAAATTCTGTTATAGGGTGAAAAATACGAACTCCTTCCATATGGTCCGAAGCCGTAGTGGTATGCAGGCCTCTGTGAAAACTGAAATGAAATCATTGCATTGGATGAGAGCCTGTAATCCAGGCGTGCCTGATCAATGATGATTTGAGTTCCAAGATTATCATTATTCATGAAACTGTTTCCAAATGGTGCATGAAGCAGCGATACATCAACCTGGGCATTTAGCCTGTCGCTGATATCGAAAAACATGTGGTTGGTATAGGCATTCAAATTCTGCATTCTGCCACCAAAGTTGCTGAACGTCATAGAATATGAATGAGACATGGTCATATTGAGCAGATTCATCCAGCTGCCAACAGAGCCCTGATTACCAGAATGTGTCAGAGTGGTTGTATACTCATCAGGATTATACCTGAGATCTTTTCTGAATTGTGCTTCAGCAATTAGTGCGGTAGCAAGAAATATTATTACAAGTAAGGATATTTGCTTCATATGATCGTCATTTTTACTTCAAACGTTTCAGAGCTCAACATAATTATACATAAATACAGTGAGTTAGTAAATAATTTTTGGGCTTAATCTTGGTGATTAAAAAAAAATGTAAGGAATACGCTGTTTCCGGTTCATACTATTAATGAGCACAGTTTTACAAATCCAAATTTAATCCAAATGTGGTGAGCAAAAAAATGAAAAGAACAAAGAATCTGGATGGGTACAAGGCGGAGCGTGCAATCAGGGTTTTAGTGAAATTGTTACATTCATCTGGGCCGGGCATGTACTCATGTACTGGTGATGCAGGCTGCCAATCGGGCACTGTTGAACTCAGTGGATAACTGCGGGTAATGAATAGAAACGAATTCTTAACCATGTGTAGCGGGCTTTCTCCGTAACAGGTATTCGGGGAAAGATCGTCGTTTTTTAATAGAGCCATTTCAGGTAATGAAATGATTTTTGGAGAATACTAAAAGGGAGAAGTCTTGTCTGCCAAGGGAAAAAAAGTTATATTTACAGGCTTGATTAAACTTCAATCCCAAAAATAAAACCCCCGAATCCTTGAAGATGAAATTAACCGATTTCAAGTTTGAAATCGAAGAATTTAATATACCTGATAAACCTGCCCATCCAAGAGACAGTTCCAAATTAATGGTTTTGAACAGGGAAGATCAAACTATAAAACATGAAACCTTTGCTGATATTCATAAATATCTGAACAAGGGTGATGTAATTGTCTACAATAATACAAAAGTATTTCCTGCAAAATTAAAGGGTAAAAAAGAGAAAACAGAAGCCGATATTGAAGTATTTCTGCTCCGGGAGCTTCAACCCGAAAATATGTTGTGGGATGTTCTTGTAGAGCCGGCGAGAAAAATCAGGATTGGCAACAAGCTTTTTTTTGGTGAAGATCTAATGGCAGAAGTTGTAGACAACACCACTTCGAGGGGCCGTACAATCCGGTTTCTTTTCGACGGCCCAAATGAGGAGCTTTACAGGCGTCTCGACATTATTGGTGATATGCCTCTTCCACCATATATAGAGAGGAATCCGATTGAATCTGATAAAGAAAATTATCAAACGATCTTTGCAAAGGAGAGAGGAGCTGTAGCTGCACCAACAGCAGGTATGCATTTCACGGAAGAGCTTGTTGAAAAAATCAAAGAAAAAGGTGTAGATTTTGTGCCGGTAACTCTTCATATCGGATGGGGAACATTCAGGCCTGTTGAAGTGGAAGATTTAACCAAGCACAGAATGGATTCCGAGAATTATTTTATCTCAAAAGAATCTTCCGACAGGATTAATGTGGCCCTTAAAAGCAAAAAGAATAAAGTAATAGCCTGTGGTACATCTGCGGTTCGCGTTATAGAAACAAGTGTAATGGCCAGTGGGATGTCTAAAGCAGGAACAGGATGGACCGATAAATTCATATATCCCGACTACTCGTTTAAAATTACAGAAGGCCTGATAACAAACTTCCATCGACCGGAGTCTACTTTACTGATGCTCGCGGCTGCATTTGGTGGCTTTGAATTTATTAAAGAATCCTATAAAGAAGCGTTAAAAAACAATTACAGATTTTTTACTTTTGGTGATGCCATGCTGATTATCTGATGTCAGCTGCCACTTAAACTGGTTTTTATGGACAAGCAACAACTGGCATTAATCATACCTGCTGCAGGTTCCGGTGAGCGCCTCGGAGGAGATGTGCCAAAACCATATCTGGAGCTTGCTGGTAAAACTATTCTGGAACATTCGCTTCTAAAATTTAAACAGGTATCGGGGCTGGGTGAGGTTATCGTTTCAACATCTGCGAAGTACGTTACACAAACAGAAGAAATGCTGGCAACGATTTTTCCTGATGTGAGCTGCTTTGTAGTAAAAGGCGGGAAGGAGAGACAAGATTCAATTAGAAATGCTCTTGAAAAAATATCCGGTAAAACAGGATTGGTTGCTGTTCATGATGCTGTAAGGCCATTTATAACTGTTCAGGATATCGAGAAATGCGTTGAAAAAGCTTCCCTCTGGGGCGGTGCTGTACTTGCAATAAAGGCAAAAGATACTATCAAAATTTCAGGCACTGATATGGAAATCGTACAAACTCCAGACCGGAAAAATCTTTGGCATGCCCAAACTCCACAGATTTTTTGGGCTGCACTAATTCGTGAAGCTTACGACTATGCCGAAAAGTACAACATTTACGGATCTGACGATTCTTCACTCGTAGAACAAGTTGGCGGAAAAGTTGTATTGGTTCAAGGTTCGGATATCAATTTCAAAATTACTTATCCACTTGACCTGAAAATTGCAGAATACCTTGCCAAATCTGAAAAATTATGAGTTTTCGTATCGGACTGGGCTATGATGTTCATCCATTTATTGAAAACAGGCCTCTAATCCTGGGAGGTATATCGATTCCCCATAAGGTTGGCCTGCTGGGGCATTCTGATGCCGATGTGCTGTCTCATGCCATTACAGATGCTCTTTTAGGTGCCCTGGCACTGGGTGATATAGGAACCCACTTTCCTGATGATGATCCGCTTTATAAAAATGCCGATAGCCTTATCCTTCTTAAAAAATGTTATAGTCTCGTGGAGAATGAGGGTTATACCATAAATAATATTGATACCACCGTGGTCGCGGAACAACCAAAATTAAAGCCTTTTATTCCCTCAATAATAAAATCAATTGCCGAAACACTGAATTGCCAGATATCACAAATATCAGTGAAAGCAACCACAAGTGAAAAAATGGGGTTTTTAGGAAGAGAAGAAGGTATGGCAGCCCATGCTGTCGTATTACTTTCTAAAAAATAGTTTATGGAGGCATATACAGAATATCTTGTTGAATGGATTCAAACATTGTCTCCGATAAGCATTTATATGATTTTTGCTTTTATTGCTTATCTGGAAAATGTTGTTCCACCCATACCAGGAGACCTTCTTGTTGCATTTGGCGGATATTTGGCTGCGGAGCAGATTATCGGCTTTACCCCTGTTCTGGCAATAACAACAATTGCATCTGTATTTGGCTTTATGAGCATGTATGCAGTAGGTGCCTATTTTGGAGACCAGATTGAAACACATCGAAGAAGGTTCTGGCTTATGAAATTTTTTGATGTGAAATACTTTGATAAAGGCAAACGCTGGATGGACCGCTGGGGCCAAAAAGTAATTCTTGCCAATCGGTTTCTTGCAGGAACAAGATCTGTTATCTCATTGACGGCCGGAATCACAAAAACAAATCTTTACCCAACTATTTTAAGCTCCGCAATAAGCTCACTGTTATGGAATACTATACTTTTAAGCATGGGATGGCTTGTTCATGAAAACTGGCAAATTATCGGACACTATCTGAATGTGTATGGATGGATTATTCTAAGTTTTATCGCCATTCTTATAGTGGCACGAATACTTTACAAGCGATACTATCGTGCGGGATAAACTTTTCTGAAAATTTGTTTTTTATATAGGTTGATTAATTCAGTTGTTCTCTGTACTTTTAAAGTCTTTCATTTGTTGGGAAATTATGCCCGTTTGTTAAGGTGTATTTTTCATTTTTCTGCAAATGCGCGGTGAGTACTAGGTATCACCAATTTGAAATTTTGAATTGCCAGTGTAGCTCAGGGGTAGAGCAGCTGTTTTGTAAACAGCCGGTCGTCGGTTCAAATCCGGCCACTGGCTCTCTTTTACAATTGAGTTTTATTACTCTTTTAAAGAGAGGGGGGATACCAAAGTGGCCAAATGGGGCAGACTGTAAATCTGTTGTCGGAAGACTTCGCAGGTTCGAATCCTGCTCCCCCCACAACGCGGGCGTAGCTCAATTGGTAGAGCGTCACCCTTCCAAGGTGAATGTTGCCGGTTCGAGTCCGGTCGCCCGCTCACTGAAACCAGCCGATATAGCTCAGGGGTAGAGCACTTCCATGGTAAGGAAGGGGTCGTCGGTTCAATTCCGACTATCGGCTCTTCAGGTGAATGTTAAA
>PWLN01000092.1 GCA_003559375.1 Balneolaceae bacterium
CACCCCCTGTCAAAAAATCGAAAAAAGTGCCTATGATGAACATATAAAAATTGTTCAAAATAAACTTGAAATTTAACGGTATAACTACGGGGCTTGTGCCCGCTTGTGCCCTCGGGGCTTGCCAATAATGGCACAAATGTCCCCTGGTCGACAAAGTTTCAACTTAATAGACCGTTTATCCCAATGGGGCTTGTGCTATCTTAGGTCGTGGGAGGCACAAGCGGTCAACTACGTTAAAACTTCGTCGGCCAGGAGACGATTGCGCCATCTTAGTCCAGTAACCAGCACATAGTATCCGTTTTAATCCAAAATCCGTCGTACCGGGTCAGCGACCCGGGCTACAACATCCAGCAACCAAATAACCTAACCCTAACCAATAACTTTCCCCCGGCTTGCAGCTAATCTTTCTTTTTTTTCTTTATTGGGCCGTTTTCAATCCGCTTACGGGGGCAGTTTCGGTTGAGCAAAATACTTCCGGAGCGAACCGGATTGCCCTGCAGATTCAGGGCGGCAGTGAGAGTTTCCCTGATGCAAGTCAGTTGCAACTGGCGCGTTCTATCGGGATCACACTGCTCGAAGTGGATCACCCTTCCCGGTTCAGTGATAGCCGTGCCGCCGGTTTCTACCTGCTGCTAAACTCTCCCCTGTGGTATCATACGCCCCATCAGCTCGAAGATACCGGCAGAATCATCGATGAGATTTATCAGCATTATCATTCTGCATCATCATGGAATGGCAATACCATCGCGGCGATAAACCTGCTTAATTATCCCGATGACCGCAGCAGCCGTTTTCACAGAAATCTGACGGAAATCAGCGACTCCCTTTCTACACTGATCGGAAAACCGCTTTACTACAGGTCGGCCCATTCAGCGATTCCGGTTTTACCCGACAGCCTGAGCTTTACTGTATCTACGGTTTTTGCTTCTGATATTCCGGGTCAGCTCTATAGTCCGGTAATCGACTTCCGCCCATCAAACAGCGCTTCTGAATCGATGGCTGCACTTCAGGATGTTCTGAACGAGCTTCTTGAGTTTGATGACAGTATCATTATTTTCCCGGCCGGCTGGTTTTTTGAGCGCATTGAAAAACAGCCCGACCTTGCACTGCTCTTTTCCGTTCATATTCGGGGAAATGAAGTAACTTTCCCGCTGCCTGTTGATGATATGAGGTTTCCGGATCCAAATCCCGGTGTTATTCTGCTGTTTTTGATTCTTGCCATTTTTGTGATCCACTACCGTTACCAGCCAACCTATCCATTTTTTGTGGTGAGATACTTTTTCAACCATCCCTTTTTTGTAACAGATATCATGGAAAACCGGCTGAGAAATTCCACCCCGGGACTGGTGATGCTCTTTAAACATGCTGCGCTTAACGGGCTTTTCTTCTTTTGCCTTGGCAGTTACTTTATCAGTGAAAGCGGATGGAACTGGCTCACCACCTTTTATCCAGCTATTTTTTGGAATACATTTCCGGGCCTTACGCTAATAATACTGGGTATCATCACCGCCATCCTGGCTCATTTTATCTCACTCGCCTGGATTTACCTGTTAAATAAATCGCTCAAATCACCTGTTCAGGTGATACACCTTTATGTGTGGCCGCTTTCACTAAACCTGATATTCGCTGCCTTTCTTGTGATGCTTGTACAGGTTAATGCCAGCCTGTTCTGGGTTCTGATTGTTGCTGCACTTTTTGTGATTGTATGGTTTACCGCTTTCAACGTAGCGGCTATAGACGGCGCCCGTTTTCTGCAAAAGCGCCAGGCCCTGAATCTGTTCCTCACCGTTGGCATCCACTTCCTGCTGATAGTATCGGTAATACTCTTTATCCTCTTCACCCCCGAAATCTACGAACCCCTGCACTGGCTCGTAATGATACCGTGATGTTGTGGCCACCAAGGCACAAAGGCACTATGAGGTGTTTTATTCAGGCCCCAACAAAACCATCTTCGTGCCTCTGTGCCTTGGTGGCCCATCTCACAGGATCTGTTTGCGAAGGCGGGCTACAGGCAGATTGAGGCTTTCGCGGTATTTGGTAACGGTGCGCCGTGCAACTTTATAGCCTTTATCTTTGAGGATATCGGTAAGTGCCTGGTCGCTCAGTGGCTTTTTCTTGTTTTCCTGGTCAATAACCTGCTGAATAATCTTTTTCACTTCCCTGCTCGATACATCCTCTCCGCTTTCGGTTTCAAGGCCTTCACTGAAGAAATATTTCAGCTCAAATACGCCGAAATGAGTCTGAACATACTTGCCATTCACCACCCGCGATACCGTAGAAATATCCATCTGAATCCTTTCCGCAATATCTTTGAGGATCATCGGTTTAAGGCCTTCCCCATGTTTAAAGAAATCTTCCTGAAGCGCCACAATGGTTTTCATGGTCTTCATCAGTGTATTTTGCCGCTGGCGGATGGAATCGATAAACCATTGTGCTGATTCCACTTTATCCCTGATGAATTTTTTGGCCTGGGTATCATTGCCACCCGTACCTTTCTTCTGCTTCATGTTTTCCCACATCATCTTATATTCGGGTGAAATGCGCAGTGCAGGCAGATTGCGGTGGTTCAGGCGTATCACAAACTCCCCTTCCCCGGACAGGCCATCACCGGCAGGCTCGTAATAGACCTCGAAGTCGGGATCGATATATTGCTGTGTATCTTCCTCCGGGCTCAGCACGGCTCCCGGACGCGGGTCCATTCCCCTGATAAGTTCAAATATCTCTTTGAGTTCCTCATCATCCACATCAAGCCGGTTTTTCAGTTTTTCAAAGTGTTTCTTCTCAAATGCATCCCACTCATGTTCCAGCAGCCGGATTGCTTTTCGCCGGATTTCCGGATCTGAATCGGAATATCTTACCTGGCAAAGCAGGCAATCCTGTAAGTCGCGGGATGCGATTCCAAGAGGGTCGAGCTGCTGAATCTGCTTTCTTACACGTTCCACAGCAGCCCGGTCCACCAGCCTGCCATGGTTAAATGCGATATTATCGACCACTGCCTCCGGATCTCGGCGGAAGTAGCCGTCTTCATCAAGGGAACCGAGAATCTGGTCGGCAATCAGCCTCTCATCGTCACTTAAATCGAGCAGCCGCACATGCCTTTCGAGCTCCTCAAGAAATGATTCATGATATGGATTCGGCAGTTCTTTCCGGTCTTCATCCCATTGCGGCATGATATAGGTATCCCCGTCGTACTCGGTATTCTGAATAAACGATTCCCAGTCGATCTCTTCATTTTTGTCAACGGGATCAATTCCTTCCTCAGCCTCTTCTGATGATGGTTCATCTTCGGTGCTTTCCCACTCCTTTTCCGTCTCTATTTCCAGATCCGATAGCAATTCATCCTGAAGCGGATCGGCCTCTTCCAAAACCGGGTTGATCTCAATCTCCTGTTTTACCCGTTGTTCCAGTCCGATGGTTGGAAGCTGCAGCAGTTGTACAAACTGAATCTGCTGCGGACTCAGTTTTTGCTGTAGTGTTTGTTTTTGCGATATGTTCAGTCTTGTTCTAAGCATTTGTCAAACTGCCCCGTTTCGAACTTCGTTACATGCTTCCAAAAAATCCTGATACCACGCTTTGCCGTACCGGCGCTCCAATGCTGTTTTTAAAAAATCGGCCAGATAAATTCCATTATCTTCGCCGCAGCGGCGGCCGGCCGAGCAAAGTTCGGGTATATACTCAAAATTCGCATAATCAAAACCTGCAATATGTTTCAGGCGCACCGGATAGAGGTGGCAGCTGATTGGTTTTTCCCATTTAAAGCGCCCTTCATCATACGCTTTCTGGATGGCGCATGTTGCGATTCCCTTATCATCCTTCAGTACAAAGATACACTCACCGGTTTCGATGCAGGATATTTCAAATCCCTTTTTTGCATCACCCTGAACAACACCCTGATTTTCAACTACAGCGGCTGCCTCCGGTGAAAGCTCATCCTTTAATTGATTAAACGCTTTTCTGAGCACAGGAATTTCATCCCTGCTCACCGGGGCGCCTGCATCACCGATCACACAACACGCCCCTTTACATCGGCTCACGTTACACGCAAATTTAGCCGTAGCTATATCTTCAGATAAAATAACGTCACCTACTCTAAGCATACATTAACCTATTGACAGGACTAACAAGTGTGAATTATTTACTAAAAGTACGGAGATCCCGTGATAAAGACAGGACTTGTTTTTGGAAGGCACGAAGGGGTTAGGCCACGAAGGCACAAGGGCACTAAGGTGTTTCTTAGTGGGGCCTGAACAAAATATTTCTTCGTGCCTTTGTGCCTTCGTGGCCTAAGGTGTTTCTTAGTGGGGCCTGAACAAAATACCTC
>PWLN01000336.1 GCA_003559375.1 Balneolaceae bacterium
CAACTATACAGATATTCGACACAACCCTTCGGGACGGAACCCAGGGAGAAAAAGTGTCATTTTCTGCTGAAGATAAATTCCGGATTGCAAAACGGCTGGATGAATTCGGAATTCACTATATCGAAGGTGGTTGGCCGGGATCGAATCCGAAAGACATGGCTTTTTTTGATAAAGCAAAACGCCATAGCTTTCATCATTCAAAGATTGTGGCTTTCGGAAGTACATGCAGGGCTGGAAATAAACCGAATGAAGACCCCAATCTCAGGGCATTAATTGACGCAGAAACACCCGCTGTTTCAGTATTTGGCAAATCATGGCTTCTGCATGTTTTACAGGCACTCAATATTACACCCGAAAAAAACCTTGAAATCATTTCAGGCTCCATCCAATACTTAAAAGAGAATGGAAAAGAGGTAATTTATGATGCTGAGCACTTTTTTGACGGGTATAAAGACAATCCAGAATACGCTATCCGTACGCTGATTGCAGCACAGGCCGCTGGCGCTGATGTCCTTGTATTGTGTGATACCAATGGCGGAACTCTCACGAATGAAGTATCAGGAATTGTTAAGCAAGTCCGGGAATTCGTCAGCGCACCAGTCGGCATTCACGCTCACAACGATGCGGAACTGGCTGTAGCCAATTCACTTGCTGCCATTCAGGCGGGCGCCGTGCATGTGCAGGGCACCATCAACGGGTACGGTGAACGCTGCGGAAATGCAAACCTCTGTTCGGTTATTCCGAACCTGCAGCTTAAGCTCGGTTATCAGTGTGTCGGTGATGAACAAATGGCCCAGCTTTCCACACTTTCAAAATTTGTAAGTGAGCTTGGAAACCTTACCCCCGATAACAAACAGCCTTATGTCGGGAAAAGCGCATTCGCCCATAAAGGTGGTGTTCATGTAAGTGCTATCATCAAAAACGAGCAAACATACGAACACATCAAACCCGAATTGGTTGGCAACAGCCGGAGAGTTCTTGTATCTGACCTTTCCGGTAAAAGTAATGTTACTTACAAATCGGAAGAGCTTGGATTTGAATTTGATAAAAAATCAGCAGAAAGCTCAAAGATTGTTCAGGAGCTGAAAAAACTTGAGAACGAAGGATATCAATTTGAGGCGGCCGAGGCATCATTTGAATTACTTGTAAAGCAGATTACAAACAAAGCTCCTGATTTTTTCAAGCTTGAGGGCTTTCGTGTGATCATGGAACGCAATGCGAATGGTGAATCGAGGTCTGAAGCTACCATCAAAGTTCGTGTGAATGACCAGATTGAACTCAGTGCTGCCGAAGGAAACGGGCCCGTTCATGCACTCGATGCTGCACTGCGGCGGGCACTGCGTGAATTCTATCCGGAAATTTCATCCATGCAGCTTCAGGATTACAAAGTGAGGGTTTTGAATGAAAAAGACGGAACGGGTGCCAAAGTACGTGTACTGATCGACTCAGCCAAAGACGGTACAAGTTGGGGAACAGTCGGTGTATCAGAAAATATTATTGACGCAAGCTGGAAAGCTTTATCAGAAGGAATAATCTATTTCCTTATGAACCAAAAAAGTAAACCAAAAAAGATAAAAGAAAATCAGTTTTCAGAAACCGGCAAGATGACCTTCCCATCTGTTTAAGGAAGCAGCGCAGCAGGTTTAAATCTCATAAGATTATTTAACCCGCCCAGCAACATTTTGTTCTTCAATTTTGAGGAAATTAAACAATAAACACATTATAAACCCTATCATGGACAGTCACATTACCATCTTTGATACAACCCTCCGGGATGGCGAGCAGTCGCCGGGATACAGCATGAACAAGCAGGAAAAGCTTCGTTTGGCTCTACAGCTCGAAAAACTGGGTGTTGATGTGATTGAAGCAGGTTTTCCGATAGCATCGGATGGCGACTATCAAACCGTCAGGGAAATTGGTAAAGTCATTAAAAAAAGTTCGGTAGCAGCACTATGTCGAACCCGCCAGGTTGACCTCGAGCGTGCAGTTTCTGCTGTACAATTTGCCGCAAAGCCACGAATTCACACCTTCATCGCCACAAGTGATATTCATTTGAAATATAAACTTCAAATGAGCCGTTCTGAAGTAGTTGAGTCTGCGGTGAATGCTGTTAAATATGCCAAATCTCACTATGACGATATTGAATTCTCGGCTGAGGATGCATCCAGAAGCGACCCGGAATTTTTGATTGAAATCTTTACCGCTGTGATTGATGCCGGTGCCACTACCATTAATGTTCCTGATACCGTGGGCTATGCTCTTCCCTGGGAATATAGTGAACTTATCAGGACACTGAAGGAGAATGTTTCCAATATTGACCGTGCTGTAATTAGTGTACATTGCCACAATGATCTTGGACTTGCTGTTGCAAATTCTCTGATGGCAATACGTTGCGGCGCAAGGCAGATTGAGTGTACTGTGAATGGTATTGGCGAACGAGCAGGAAATGCATCCCTTGAGGAGGTGGTAATGGCGATCGAAACCCGAAAAAACTCCATGCACTACTCCACTTCCATCAATACAAAAGAAATATTTCCTGCCAGCCAGCTTTTAGCTCAGATCACCGGTAAAGGAGTACAGCCAAATAAAGCTATCGTTGGGGATAACGCTTTTGCTCATGAGGCCGGAATTCATCAGCATGGTGTTCTTAAAAATCCATTAACATACGAAATTATGACACCGGAGTCGGTGGGTTTAACCAGTAACAAAATTGTAATCGGCAAACACTCAGGCCGCTTTGCCCTTGGGAAAAAACTTGAAGAACTGGGATATTTCCTGGACAAGGACGATCTGAATGAGGTGTATGTAAAAGTCACTGAATTGGCCGACAAACAAAAAACTGTTGAAGATCAGGATCTTATCAAAATAATGGCTACTGCCAACTACTCAAACCAAAATCCAAATCGAACACTTGCTGCTGGCGGATAAAATTGACAATGAATTGTTCATTTTGAACCAGTTGCCCGATTCTTTTACAGAACGACAAAAACTTAACAAATAAAACAACATAGAATAGACCCCTTTAATTATCATGGGAATGACATTAACCGAAAAAATACTTGCAAAACACAGCGGCAGAGACCGGGTTTCTCCCGGAGACAATGTGTGGGTGGATGTTGACATCCTGATGACCCACGATGTTTGCGGACCGCCAACTATTGGAATTTTTCAAAAACAATTTGGCGAAAATGCCAAAGTGTGGAATAAAGAGAAACTGGTGATCATACCTGATCATTATATCTTTACCGCCGACAAATATGCCAACAGAAATGTGGATATTCTACGTGCTTTTGCTGCTGAACAGGATTTACCTTATTTCTATGATGTTGGTTCAGACACCTATAAAGGAGTGTGCCATGTGGCACTCGCCGAAGAAGGCTTTACCCGTCCCGGTGAAGTACTCTTCGGAACCGACTCCCATACCTGTACTGCAGGAGCATTCGGACAATTCGCTACCGGTATCGGTAATACCGATGCGGCTTTTATTATGGGAACTGGAAAGCTGTGGGTTAAAGTACCAGAAACCATGCGTTTTGTTTTCGATGGTAAATCAATGCCCCCGTATCTGATGGCGAAAGACCTCATTTTAAAAATTATAGGCGACATCGGAGTGGATGGTGCAACTTACAGAACCATGGAATTTGCAGGGCCTGGAATTAAAGCACTCACAATGGAAGACAGGATGACCCTGACCAACATGGCCATTGAAGCAGGTGGGAAAAACGGTGTTGTAGAAGCAGATGAAATTACCGAGGCTTATGTAAAAGCAAGAACCAATCATCCTTATGAGCTGGTTTATAGCGACCCTGATGCAAAATACTACAGTGAACATTATTACAACCTGGAAGAGATTGTACCCATGGTTGCCAAACCGCACAGCCCCGATAATAAGGCTACTGCGGAAGAACTTGAAGGTACCTACCTTAACCGTGCTTATATCGGTTCCTGTACAGGCGGCAAGCTATCCGATTTCCGTGCAGCTGCTGAAATTATTCAGGGCAACAAAGTTAAAATCGACACATTTATTGTGCCGGCAACCACGGAGATAGCCAGAGGCCTTGAAACCGAAACCATCTTTGGCGTACCTTTGATTGAGATTTTCAGGGAAGCGGGATGTAATATCGGAAATGCTTCCTGTGCAGCATGCCTTGGAGGCCCCTCCGATACATTTGGTCGCCTGAATAGTGATGAGATCTGTATTTCATCCACAAACAGAAATTACCCCGGAAGAATGGGATCCAAACAAGCCCAGGTTTACCTGGCTTCACCCTATACAGTTGCAGCTTCAGCTGTAACCGGTGTAATCACCGATCCG
>PWLN01000232.1 GCA_003559375.1 Balneolaceae bacterium
GAAAATCTGAACTTTTCAGAAATAAATACGTAATGCTGCTAACATAATTTATATTTACTACAGTATGAAGCAGATTAGCACAGATATCGTTGTTTATGCTCCCAAAGAAATTGTTTGGCAGGTATTAACCGACTTTGAATCCTATTCCGGCTGGAACCCTTTTATCAGGTCATTTCATGGCAAACCTGAAAAAGGCAAACGGTTTAAAGTGGTAATTCAGCAGCCCGGATCCAAACCGATGACCTTCTCCCCTGTTTGCCTTGAACTCTTGGAAAACAGAGAACTCCGCTGGCTTGGAAGCCTGGGTTTTAAAGGGCTTTTTGATGGAGAACACATTTTTGAATTGTTTGACGAAGAGTATGGCAAAACCCGTTTTGTACAAAGAGAAAATTTCAGCGGTATTCTCGTACCCCTCCTCTGGAGACAGCTTAATGTGCAGGCCCGAAAAGGCTTCGAAATGATGAATGAAGCACTGAAAGAACAGGCTGAAAATGTTTACCGGAACATTCCGGCATAAAAGTCCATCAACACCCGCCACCATTCCCATTCTGCAGCAAAAGAGTGGCCGTAATACCATGAAAATGATGTGCAGCACCAGTCTGAGCCAGCCTGCTGAAATAGGATGGATAGAAACCGGCAATCGTCACCAAAAAAGCCAGCCCAAAACACAGATAAGCATTGGCATAAAAAATTTTCTTTCCCATCTTCCCCTTTTATTAAAAATTTAACCGGAATCAGAACGATAAGATGCAGAAACAATCAGTACGGTCTGAAGCAGCAGTGATTCCCACCATTTAATAATTCCGGTAGATAACCAAAATTGACAAATAATGAAACAGAATACATTCAGGTGCAAAATGCGTGTGCTTGTACTGATTCAGACGTTAAAAATAAGTATGTTTAATGAATACCAAATTATTGGGGGATAGCATGGAAAAGAAAAATCAAATGAATGGAATAAGCCGACGGAAATTTCTGCAAACAGGAGCCACTTTTGTAGCATCCACTGTGGTTGCAGGATTTGGAGCATCAAAAATATTAGGCGCTGCCAACACAGCGTCTACAGTTCGAACAATGAAATATGTTACACTTAACAATGGTATCAAAATGCCGATTTTGGGATTTGGCACGTTGTATCTTACCGGTTCTGATGGTGAAAAATGCATATCTGATGCAATAACCGTTGGATATCGTCTTATTGATACGGCTACAATTTATAATAATGAAGATGCTGTTGGAGCCGGAATTAAACGAAGCGGTGTAAACAGAGAAGAACTGTTTGTAACCTCAAAGGTATGGGTTGACGATTCCGGTTATGAGAAAACAAAAACTGCATTTGAGACTTCTCTTGAAAAACTTGGCTTGGATTATCTGGATTTATATCTGATACACAGGCCCCGTGGTGATGTGAAAGGATCGTGGAAGGCAATGGAAGAACTTTATAAAGAGAAAAGGATCAGGGCGATCGGTGTCAGTAATTTTGAACCGAACCAGATCAATGAATTTTTTGCAGACAGTGAAATTAAACCGGCTCTAAATCAGATTGAAACACACGCCTACTTCCAGCAACCCGGCGCTCATGAATTCCTGAATCAACATAAAATTCAGATGCAGGCATGGTCACCGTTTGCACAAGGCCGTAATGGAATGTTTACGAATGAGACGCTCTCAGAAATAGGTAAAAAATATAATAAAACCAATGCACAAGTGTGCCTGAGATGGCACTACCAAAGGGGTATCGTTACAATCCCGAGAACATCTCAAATAGCGCATATGACAGAAAATCTGGATATTTTTGATTTTGAGCTTGATGCGACCGATATGAATGCCATATCCGGTCTGGATTTAAACACCACACAATTCCCGGAATGGGAATAAAAAACCATCTCAACATTGCTGTTGTACAATTTGAGCACAAAAGTGCTGACAAAGAAGCCAATCTTCTGGTGATTGACCAAATGTGCAAACGGGCCGCCGCTGAAGGTGCTGATATTGTCACTTTTCACGAGTGCTGTATCAGTGGTTACACTGTGGCAAGCTCTCTCTCAAAAGAAGAATTAACCGGCCTTGCAGAACCGGTTCCGGATGGGTCTTCGGTTCAGGCACTCATCAACATTTCCGGCAAATATAATGTCACCATTTTAGCCGGTCTGTTTGAAACAGATAAAGATGGCCTGCTCTACAACACGTATGTGTGCGTTGATCAGCACGGATTGATAGCCCGCCACCGGAAACTACACCCATTTATTAATCCGCATCTTTCGCCGGGAAACAGTTATACCGTTTTCGACCTGAAGGGGTGGCAGTGTGGAATTCTGATCTGTTATGACAACAACATAATCGAAAATGTAAGAGCAACCAGTCTGCTTGGTGCTGATATCATTTTTATGCCTCATGTTACCATGTGTACACCGTCATCACGGCCGGGTGCCGGTTTTGTGGATCCAAAACTTTGGGAAAATCGTCATGATGACACTACATCGCTAAGAATTGAATTCGACGGATTGAAAGGAAGGAAGTGGCTGATGAAATGGCTGCCTGCCCGTGCATACGATAATGCCGCTTATGTAGTGTTTTCGAACCCCATCGGGATGGATCATGATCAGTTGAAAAACGGCTGTTCCATGATTATTGATCCGTTTGGTGAAATCATTGCAGAATGCCGGAAACTGGATAATGATCTTATTACAGCGACAATTTCTCCCAAAAAGTTAACAGATGCAGGCGGTTACCGGTATAAAAAGGCACGCAGGCCTGAACTTTATAAAAACATAATTTCACGAGAGCACCAGAGTACTCAACATGTTTCCTGGCTTAAAAAAAATAAAGATTAACCTGTTTATATATTGTTATTTTTTCCCTATTCATATCAGTCGGAATGATCATTCATTATTGTATGAACAGGAGCAGCCAGGGCAGGAATGATTTACTAACATGAAATTACATCATGCTTTACATTCAATCATAACACGAATTAAGTGTAAAATATTATATAACTTATGAAGACTTTAATATCATCGGTACTAATTATCGTTTTAAGTGCACTTCCACTAATTGAAGATTCCGGAGAAAAAATTCAAAGTGATGAAAATCAGATTCGGTTGCGATGGGATCAGTTTATATCATACTGGGAAGCCGGTGATGCTGCTGCATGTGCCTCTTTTTATACGGTTTCCGGCATAAACATTCCGAACGCGTTTGAAGCCAATAAAGGCCGTGAAGCGATTGAACAATTTTACACATTTTTGTTCAGCAATAATCAAAGCTCCGTATACACACATACAACCCACGACCTACAGGTCTTTGGCAATAATGCCGTAGAGTATGGAGAATTCAGGGTAGATTGGATTACGAATGAAGGTTCACCTTGGGCGTATCAGGCAAGAGTGTTAGCGCACTGGAAAAAAAATAGTGATGGTGAGTGGGAAATTGAAAAATTGTTGTTTAACCTGCCTCCAGAATAATACTTCAAAAGAGAATTTCCTGACCCTGAAGCAAAATTCTGATTAGAGAATACAATTTCTATAGCAAACAGATCAACCAGAATTCTGTAGTTTGATTTTTAACTCATTGCTAAAAACATTGAATTTTACTGGAAATGATCAAATAGCAGTTCTATATTACTCGATTATTGAGAAACCCATTAGAATTTCAGTGTTTTATGCATACAAATGATATTGATTTACGCACACTTCCCTCAGACCCTCCTGATACTTTTACCAAAAAGAATACTAATGTCTTAATTAACAGGTTGGCCGGTGATTTAGCCGATTTACAAAGAAAGCTTCACGCTCAGGAAAAGTATGCTCTACTTGTAGTGCTCCAGGGAATGGATGCTTCAGGCAAAGACGGCGCTGTTCGAAATGTTTTTTCAAGGGTAAATCCGGCAGGATGCCGGGTCCAGTCATTCAAGGTACCCACCGAAATTGAACGAAAACATGATTTTCTATGGAGAGTGCATGCGGTTTGTCCGCAATGGGGTATGATCAAAGTGTTTAACCGTTCACATTATGAAGACATTCTGGTACCCTCTGTAGAAAACTATGCCACACCGGAACAAATTGATCAGCGTATTGAAGCCATTAATTGTTTTGAGAGATTATTGATAAACAACCGGACAATTATTATGAAGTATTACCTCCATATATCCGAGGAAGAGCAAATTGCACGCATTAAGAAAAGAAAAATGCAGCCCAATAAAAGATGGAAATACGAAGAATCTGACGTGAGGGCTACCAAACAGCGTGAAGATTACCTGAATGTCTATGAGAGAATTTTAAA
>PWLN01000179.1 GCA_003559375.1 Balneolaceae bacterium
CAGCATACAGAATGGATAGACTATGTTTTCTATGTTTATCTGTATGCGGCCATAACTTGCACACTGTTGGCCTTCATTTGGTCGGGAGGAGTTCCATATATCAGTGTTACAGCATTGGCCATTGGAATTGGACTCGCAATAGGGCCAACAATTATTGGTCACGGGTCTATGAATTATGCCGTTAAATATATTTCCCCCACTCTGTTGTCTACACTTGTACTATCTGAAGCTGTATTCGCTGCTATTGCAGCATATTTTATTTTTGGAGAGATACCGGCGGCACTTTCTATTCTCGCGATGGCTATAATAATATCTGGTGTAGCTTTAAGCTGGACAAGAAGGCTTCCGGTGAATTACCTCAAAAAGAGTGATGCATAAAAAGGTAACCTCTCTTGCTGATGTATTATTAAACCTTTTTAATGACAAACTGAGCTCTACACTCTCAAAAACCAGGTATAAAGAATGATTTTTTTTTCATTTTTTCAGTGTAAACCGTGATTTGCCATCATACTATCTTGAAATGAGAGGCTGAGAATTACCGGAAAATTGATGATTTAAAATTGAAAAAACCGCTTTTACCGGGATCATTGTCAGTCATTAGAGTACTGCAAGTTATGCATACTTCCACATAGAGTGAGTTATATTGATGATCTGAAACAAAACTGCTAACTTTTTCGTTAATAATTGCTGAGGAGATAAGCACAAACAACAAACAAACAAATTATACCAGCGGTTTTCAAGAGACTTACAAATACGTTCGTTAAATGAACTTCGAAATTGACATAAAATCTTTGAGATTCGAGTTTTACTCAGAGGATAACGCTGCAGGCAGTTTTAGATTCTACATTTAGCAGGCAGCTATCTTAACAGGAACGAACCTGTCATATATGGTAAATAAATATAATCCAATCACAAGGAGCCTATCTGTTGTCGTACTATCAGCAGCTTTGCTTCTAACATCATGCCAAAAAAAGTCAAATAATTATGACAGTTATGGCCGTGATATGCTCCTTACTCAGTATGAACCCATTGAAAGGGATTTTGCTGACATCAAAAACTCTGGTGTTTTGAGAATGATAACATACTATAGCTCAAATACCTATTTTTTGAATCAGGGTATTGAAGTGGGATTTGAATATGAGTTACTTCGCGAATTTGCCCGGGAAAATGATTTGGCGCTTGAAGTTGTGATTGCCGGACCGGAAGAGAATCCCTTTGATTTGCTGAATCAGGGTGTGGGCGATGTAATTGCAGCCAATTACACAATTACACCTGAGCGAAGACGCGTGGTGAGTTTTACCCGCCCCTATAACATTGTGGATCAGATGATTGTATACTCTTCTGGTGAGAGACGGCGTCCCGCAACACTTAAAGAGCTTGCAGCCACCAATATTCCGATTTCAGTTCGCCGGAACAGTTCTTATTATTTCAGGCTGCTCGATTTGATTGATGAAGGATATGATATCAATATGAATGTACTGTCGGATGGTATGGATACTGAAGCAGCTCTTGTGCAGGTTTCCAATGGAAATCTCAGGGCAACTGTTTCTGATGACAACATGTTCCATGCCGCTAACCGGTATATGGAAGGGTTGATGCCTGGGCCAGTGATCTCAAAATCAGATACAATTGCCTGGGCTATCCGTAATAATGCTCCTGACCTGGAAACCAGGATGAACCGTTATCTTTACAAGCATTTCAGGCTTTCTGAAGACAGGGACGAACCTCGCCGGTCAACTTTTTTGAATATTCTTAGAAGAAAATATTTTGAAGAAAGCAGACAAATGGCAGAATATTTTAATCCTGAATGGCAGTTTCAGACTATAGGCATCATATCACCATATGATGATATGGTAAAAGCCGTAGCTGAATCTAAGGGTCTTGACTGGCTTTTACTAACTGCAATGATAGCACAGGAATCAAGTTTTAACCCATATAGCAAAAGCTGGGCAGGTGCAGTGGGCCTTATGCAGATTATGCCGCAGTTTGTTGATGTACCTTATGAGGATTTGTATGATCCATTAACCAATATTCAGGTTGGTGCACAAATCCTTAAGAGCCATCTTGAGCATTACGCATACCTCGATTCCACAAACCAGCTCTCTTTTGCTCTGGCTACCTATAACGTGGGCCTCGGCCATATGGCGGATGCACGAAGGCTGGCAATTGACCGAAACAGGAATCCAAATGAATGGGAAGAAATTGCGGATGCCTTACTTAAACTCATGCAGAGACGATATTATCAGGACGCGAGATTTGGCTTCGCACGGGGCATTGAACCTGTACGTTATGTTGAGGAAATTCTGAATCGATATAGAACCTATGAAACGATTATTGCCCTCGCCGAGCAGCAGCAAAATGGAGGCATTACTCAGATCTTAAATCCGAGACAGAATCGGAGGCCTTAAGGATCAGAAGGGTAAGGTCATCATCGAGTTTGTTACCGGAGTAATGCCTTACATCTTCAACAATGGCTTCAAGGATTTCAAATGATCTTTTATGCCGATTGTTTCGGATGCACTGTTTTAGGCGATCCACACCATATTCTTCATCTTCTTCAACGTTCATGGCCTCTTCGACACCATCAGTATGACAAACCAATATATCGTTTGGGTTTAGCTGGATATCGGTCTGAACATAAGGCATAATACTTTCCATTGCCCCGAGCAGGAGGCCGCCCTGCGACAGGTTTTCGAATTCATCGCTTCGATGGCGAAGTAACAGTGGCGGATTGTGGCCGGCGTTTACATATCGCAGCAATTTATGAGTGCTAACATATTTCGCCCAAAAGAATGTTATGAATTTATCCGGCGGCGTATTTTTAAAAATAATGGTATTGATCCTGTCAGTTGCTTCTGCCAATGTAATGTCAACCGGCAATAACACATGCAACATTGATTGCAGGTTTGCCATCAGCAGTGCAGCGGGTACGCCTTTCCCAGTCACATCAGCTATAGAAAAAATGGTGTTACCATCAGGAGTTGTGGCAATATCAAAGTAATCACCACCTATTTCACGGGAGGGTATCGTTCTTGCGGCAAGGTCTATTCCGTCAACCTCAGGTATAGGGTCTGGCATTAGTCCCTGCTGTATCGATTTGGCGATGGATAGCTCTTCCTCCATTCTTTCTTTATCAATACGGTCATCCAAAAAATAGGTTTTCTGTATTGAAATGACGGCAAGATTAGAAAGTGATTTTAAAAAATTGTAATCATTTTCACCAAATGGAATTTTATTGGCGCGTTCACCAACACCGATAATGGCAACCTTTTCGTTTTGGATGGATACAGAAATAAAGGCAGCGATATTATTTTTCTTAATCCAGGGATGCTTTTCAGAAAAGTCACTGTCAGGAATGATAACTTCAGATTTAACAGCTTCAAATATTCGCTTTATTTGATTGTCAGATGGTTTGCCGGATAACCCGCTCGCAGCAAGAAGGGTATAAGAATCCTGAGTTTTGTACACCAGGAAGAATGTCCGGATAAATAACTGTCCAAGAAGTGCAAATTTAAAAATTCGTGCAATTTTTTCGCGGTCAACCAGAAAGTTAAACTCTTTGGACAGGTCAAATAGTGTATTCAGCTCATGAATTCTTCTATCCAGATTCCGATAGGTTTTTTTAAGTTCATTAAAAAGCTGTGAGTTTACAAGTGCTGATGTAGAGATGATACACAATGCCTCAACAAACTCGAGTTCCTCTTTCCTGAATGGAGTATTATTGGCTTTTGGCGCAAGAAGTAAAAAACCATGATGGTTGTTGCTTGTTCTCAGATTTACAAAAACACAATGTTCAGGACGATTAATAATTTTTGGAAAATCGGCGTGAACTGAATCAAAGGTTAAAAATGAAATATTTTGCTGGTCTTCATTGATAATAATGTTGTAAAACTGGCCTTCGGCAAGGCCGTCAAACCCTTTGCTTTTTTTCAGACAATAACGATCTTCTGCCGGATCGTACATAAATATTGCTGCTTTGGATACCAGAAGCCTGCCCATGATGATGAGCAATAGGCTGTTCAGAATAAAATCTGCGTCTCTCGATTCTACCAGCATCCTGCTGGTTTCAAGAACCGTTTTCAGTTCAAAAGTATCTTGCAGTTTATATTTAGAAGGCAAATCCAAAAAAGATCAGTTTCGATTTTTTTTCATGTAAAGAATATTTTTTCCATCTGACTTCTGATAGACAACTTTATCCATAAGATTTCTTATCAGATGTACACCCATGCCGCCTCTTTTTTTCAATTTAATTTGTTCAGGAATATTGGGTTTTTCGTATGAATCGGGGTTAAAGCCAATACCATAATCAGATAGTACAACAATTAATTGATTATTATTAAACTCGAGTTCTATAGAAACTACTTTGGATTTATCGTAGTTATAGGCGTGCTTAATAATATTTGTGCATGCTTCATCAACAGCCAGCCTGATATCGGAAATATTTTTTTTTGAAAAACCATGATCGCTTGCATGCTTGGATACAAATTCACGAACCTCAGCCAGGTTTTCTGTTGAAGCTTGTATCTTTTTTATATATGTAGAGGTCTTTTCCAATGAATCAGGACATTTCATTTAGAAATTTTTTTATGGCAGACGCCTCATCATCCATTATATCGTACAGGGTGGGAAAGCCGAGCAGGTCGAAAACGTTGAACACCTTATCATTCATATTGGTGAGCTTGATATCGCCGCCAATACTACGAACATCCTCTATATAAGCCATGAATACTCCCAGGCCGGCACTGGCTATGTATTCGAGCTGCTGAAAGTTTACAATGATGTTTGATTTTTTATGACTGATAAGTTGTTTTAGTGCGTCCTCAAGTTCTGAGGCAGTATGGGCATCGAGCTCACCAAACAGATCTAATACCTCAAATCCGTTATTGGTACGATGATCAATTTTAAAGTTTTTCATGGAAATATTGAGTTGTTTTCAAAAAATGAAATATATCTAAAATCAAAGAAAGAGGAATAGATCAACTTGAAGAATACGTAATAAAGACGGGTGTGTTTCAGAAAAAAAAGAGGGTATCACACCTATCCGGTATGATACCCTGACTATTCATCAAGAGAGACGCTACTTGAGCGCATTTAATATTAGTAAAAATGAACGTAATAACACAATATAAATTCCTCTGTTTCATAAAGTTGGTGAAAAATCAGCTTTTTTTGAGGGGTTTCATTTTATTATTAGGTAAAAACAAGTACTGATAATTGCTATATAAGCTCTTATTCCAAATCATGAAAATAAAAAAAGCCATCATTTTTTGATGATGACTTTAATTTAAAAGTAGAAAAGAACATTTAAAGTTATCTGCGTCTTATTTTGATGTTTCTGAACCAGACATCATCACTGTGATCCTGCAAAGCGATGTAGCCGGGTTCGTTGATTCCAAAAACATCTTTAAGTTCGGCAAACTTGCTGTTCTCCACCATTTCTTCCCATTCTGGTGTTCCAAGCTGATATTCAACAACAGGAACACCGTTTTGGATATGTACCACATTGCCTCTGTAAAAAATAACCTCGGCCTGATTCCATTCACCGGCGCCGCGGAAGTTTTGCGGGTTTGCTGGAATGAGGTCATAAAGAGCTCCGGCTTTTCTGTTTCCATCAATTCCACGGGTTGCATCAGGATGATTTTCATTGTCCAGAATCTGCATTTCGGGTGCAGAATGCCAGACCGGGCGGTTTTCGAGTTCCTGGCCGAGATAGAAGATTCCGGAATTTCCGGCTTCAGAGACTTTCCATTCCAGTTTCAGGTGGAAGTTTTGGAATTTTTCATCAAAGATGATATCTCCTCCTTCTCCTCCGCCTTCACCCATTCCTGCTCCAATAACACGGAGTGTACCGTCTTCAATGGTCCAGCCACGCTCAGGAAATGAATCCCGATTGTATCCTCGCCAGCCATTGAATGTTTCACCATCGAACAGTAATACCCAGCCTTCATCTATTTCAGCCTGGGTGAGTGTGTTGATTGGTACTTCTTCTTCCACAACAGATTCGGTTTGTGTGGCTTCCCGGTCATCTGATGCACAGGCCGCCATAAATATGGCGGCTGTGATCATCATGACTGGTACATACTTTAGAACAGATGTTCTAAATGTTATTTCGGTTTTCATATATAATTATCGAGATTCAAGGATGAACTATGCAGGCATGTCTGGCAGATCCCAGCCATCACGATAGTTTGTTTTAATGAGGCTGTTTGCAAATTCACGTGCATTCATCGGGTCTGTCATATCCCTTCTGAACGACGGATGTCCGTCTTCAATCGTGAACCCGTCTTCGATGATGATTCGAAGTGACTCACTAGGCCCGATATTTGTAAACTGCATGTTTTCGCCATCCCAGTGGAGCTCTTTATTGAGAGCCTGCAGACGAACCGCAAGTACACCCATTACCACCATTTCGTTAAATGGTCCTGACTCATGGAAATTCGACTTGGCTTCAACCCTGTTTTCAGGGCTCTCTTTACAAGCACGTACCCAATCCATGTAGTGGGTAGTTTCCACTCTTCTTTCGGTCTTCGGAACATCCGGCACTCGGCCTGACAGTAACCATGGATCAGCGCCATAGCAGCCGCAAATCATGGTATCCTTGGTTCCGTGGAATATAACGGCACCACCTCTGTGGTTCATATTACCGCCACCTGGCCATGCATCCGGCTTGTATTTCAGTGCTTCTGTCCATCCTTCAGGCTTCACAGGCTGCAGGCCGCCATCATACCAGTCAATCTCAACTGCAGGCTGAATGCCAAAGCTTGTTTGTCTTCTTGGATATACCAGGCGAACTTTTTGTGATACAGGTGCACTATCGCGTAACAGCATCGAAGAGCTTCCCTGTACTTTAGTAGGATAACCGAGTTCAAGTGCCTTGAATGGTGCTTCAAGGATATGGCAAGCCATATCACCAAGTGCACCGGTTCCAAAATCCCACCAGCCCCTGAAATTCCATGGAGTGTAGATTTCATGGTATGGCCTCATTCTTGCCGGGCCAACAAACAAATCCCAGTTCATGGTGTCAGGTACACGCATTTGTTCTGATGGAGTATTCAAGCCTTGCGGCCAGATCGGTCGGTCGGTGAAGGATTCAATTTTGCGTACTTCACCAATTTCTCCTGCACGGATCCATTCAATCATGAGATTGATGCCTTCATCAGAAGAGCCCTGGTTACCCATTTGGGTGGCTACTTTGTATTTTTCGGCTAGTTTGGTAAGAAGCCTTGATTCATAGACGGTGTGTGTAAGCGGCTTTTCAACATACACATGTTTGCCCTGTGTCATAGCATGAGCAGCCTGTATCGCGTGAGTATGGTCAGATCCTGCTACCATTACAGCATCAATATCATCCATCATTTCATCGTACATCACACGGAAGTCCCAGTATTGTTTTGCATCCGGGAAATAGTTAAAACAGTTTTGTGCATATCTCCAGTCAACATCACACAGTGCTACAATATTTTCCGACTCCATTTGCCGAAGCACACCGAAGCCGCGCCCGCCAACGCCTATACCAGCAATATTTAATTTATCGCTTGGAGCCTTATGGCCTAAACCACTTACAACCTTGCTTGGTACAATTGTGAATCCTAAACCTGCAGAAACGGCTGCAGCTTTGGTTAGGAACTCACGACGGGACAGTCCGCTTTTCTTTTCATTTTTTCCTGATTCATTCATGATATGGATAATTAGGTTTTGGATTCAATTTTAAGCTTTGCTCTTACAAATAAAAAACCCTGTATCTCATAGTTGATCATCTGAGCCTCGAAGAAAAGGATTCAGAAAACACAGGTTGCATTATTTGTCAGTTCAATAACTGTTCATATGCTTACATATTAATCTTTTTTTATTGTTACTTCAATTAAAAATGAATAAGATCGCACTCAACAGCGTATTGAAATCATCTTTTTTAAACATATTACAATTCATTTTATTTCAGAAATTTCGGGTTGCCTAACAAATCTTTGTATCACATAGAATTTTAAAGTGTTATTCTTTGAAAGGCAGAGAAAAAATGAAACCGGTTTAACTCAAAAATCTGGAAACAAATTTACTATGAATACGATATGATTAAAGCATTAGGCTGTGAAAGCCCTTTAATTAATGATTACATTACTCAGAAAATTTAAATATACGATTATGAAAATCCTGATAGCGATCGGAACGATACTACTGATTTATTTACCTTTAAAAGAATCAGCACACGCCCAATTTGGAATCGGTGCATCCTATGAAGTACGGGATGAATACCCGACAAATGGATTTGGGTTCAGGCTTGAAAAAGGACTAATGGGGAAAAACCACATTTTAGATCTTTCAGTCCGGGGGCATTTCAGCTATTTTAACGAAACCAATAACTTCAGCATTGGCGAAGGTGTTTCCTTAAGCCGCGATATGGATGTGTATGATTATGGCATCGCAGTTTTGTTAGGTGTCAGGCTTGGAATCGTTAAACCATATGCCGGTGCCGGTATTGGGTTAGACAGATTTAAACAGACAACAGAAAGAGAGCAGTATAACATAAAGGAAAATAATTTTTACTGGAATGCTTTTGGAGGAGCTGAATTTACTCTATTACCGGTTATCAGCCCATTTATCGAATACAGAATCAGCCAGTTTACAGGAACTGAAGATTTAACATTCGACAGAGTGAACCGATTAGCGTTTGGTATTTATCTGAGATTCTGATTTAGTTAACGTGGCTTACTAACCTTTCACATTCAAGACCACTCACCAAAAAGCTGTACCAATTCATTTCATTTTCACTATGTTCCAAACCCGGATATTATCCCCCCCCAACCTAAACCAAAAAAATCAGATATGCATGTGCGTAATTAATTTCAAAGAAAGAAATTTTTGCTTAGTTTATGTAGACTGAATATAAATAAAGAATACATCTTTCTTTTTCGTCGTTATTACACAAATGTTGCTTGAAGTAAAAAATATTGAAAAATCCTTTGAAAAAGATGTACCAGTGGTCAGAAGTACATCTTTTGAAGTGAAGGAAAACGAGATTTTTGCTTTATTAGGGCCAAGTGGATGTGGTAAAACCACAACTTTACGGCTTATTTCAGGCTTTGAGAAACTCGATAAAGGCGAAGTTTATCTTGAAGGAAAACTGCTCTCTTCAGAATCTACACATGCTGCACCCCAAAAAAGAGGAATTGGATTTGTTTTCCAGGATTATGCTCTATTCCCGCACATGTCGGCTCTTGATAACGTAGCTTTTGGGCTTACAAATCTGCCTCGATTTAAAAGAAAAGTTTTTGCTGAAGAAGTTCTCTGCCGAACAGGGATGGGAGATCACAAACATAAAAGCCCGGCAGAACTTTCCGGCGGTCAGCAACAGCGTGTGGCGCTTGCAAGGGCCATTGCTCCCGAACCAAAACTTGTGCTATTGGACGAACCCTTTTCCAACCTGGATGCAATGTTGCGTGATTCTACCAGGAAAGAGGTCCGGGCTATCCTGAAAAAAGCAGGCATGAGTGCTGTGCTGGTAACACACGACCAGGAAGAAGCTCTTTCATTTGCTGACAGGATTGCAGTAATGAATGATGGACAAATCGAACAGATTGGCACACCCGAGGAAGTTTATTATAAACCAAGAACAAAATTTGTGGCCCAATTTCTGGGCAGGACAAATCTGTTTGAAGCTAATGTCGAAGATTCAGACATGATTTTTACACAAATTGGATGCCTCAAATTAAACTGCAGGGCAAAAGGCCGCATCACCTGTTCCATCAGGCCTGAACACCTCACCATCGAAAAAGCCAACGGCCAGACCCTTGGATGTACCAGGGGAGTTGTTGTGGCAAGAGAGTTCAAAGGGCACGACATTACCTATCACGTTGAATGCAACGGTGAGCGCTTTATTGTGCATACAGATAATAGAATACTCTTTGAGAAAAATGATGAAGTGGTACTGAGAGCCCTTGAACCGGCTGTTGTACTTGAAAGAGTGAATTAAGCTCATCCCTCTGGTACGTATACACTGTTCCTGATCAGGAATCCCTCGAAAAATGTTTTCCTCTTTTCAGAGAGTATCGCTCTGGATTACAAGGGCAGCCCAATAGCCACGTTTGGAGATCCCGGCTCATCGTTGTGAGCTTTTCCCTGTTGTGAGATGAGTTGCTTCGATAACTGGCAAGTGGTGCGAAGGCCGGGATGACAATGGCAGAGGGATCTCCTTAAAAAATGCAAAAAAGTAATAGGTATCCTTGCAATATTTTTTCTGGTAATGAAACGAAAACTATGATTCAATCGTAAACAACTATTCATAGATCATCTGCTGTTTTACATTTGACGTTTCATGATTTTACCTTTCATCTTCGCTTTTTCGCTGTTTTTGGTAAACCCTATTCACGGAAACATGGAAATCACCGGGATTGTATATGATGCAGATACCGGTGAAAAACTGCCAGCTGCCACCATTTTAATCGAGGGGAGTTACCGTGGAACCATTACGAATCTGGAAGGATTATTTTCAATCACCCCGGATGAGCTGCCCATTGTCTTAACGATACGTTATATCGGTTATCAATCAAAACAGGTACCCGTTACGTCCGAAACTGTTTTACCGCTGAATATTGGCCTTGAACGATCGGTAACCGAAATGGATGAAATTGTTGTGACAGATAGGGATCCTGGCCTTACGATCATGGAACTGGTAATTGAGAGAAAAAAGCTATGGCGGGCCGGAATGCAAACGTATGAGGTTGACGCATATACCCGGCAAATACTAAGTAATGATACATCTATCGTCTCCATTACGGAAAGCAGTTCAATTGCGTATTGGGATAAGGAACGAGGCAGCAGGGAAGTACAGATTTCCCGAAGGCAAACATCAAACTTGTCCGACGACCAGAATTTTGCAGGCGTAAGGTATTTGCCAAATTTTTATTATGACAATATCGAAATTGCCGGATATAATGTGATGGGTATTACACATCCGAATGCACTCAGATATTATCATTTCAGGCTGCTTGAAACAAATCAGATGGATGGAAAACCGGTCTATAAAATTGAAGTGACGCCACGCCGTACACGCCAGCCCTTGTTTGAAGGAATCGCATGGGTACTCGGCCGTGATTATGCATTGCTTGAAGTTGATTTAAAACCAAATGATGTAGTTAATTTCCCGCCTCCTGTTCAGGATTTTAATCTCGCCTATAAACAGCAATTCAGCAATTATGGAGGTGAATTCTGGCTGCCAGTTGATATGCGTATAGAAGGGCTGATCCGAATCGGTATGGTTGGCCTTCGATTTCCCGCTATACAGTTCAGGCAGGTGTCCAGACTGTCAGATTACCGGATCAATGTGGAATTGCCCGATTCGGTATATCAGTCCAATGAATGGCTGACGCGCGTTAACTCCCTTACAACAGTAAATAACCGGATAGCGATTGAACCCATTCCTTTAACCTTTGAGGAGACCCTGGCCTATGAAACGATCGACAGTACCACAACCCTTGAAGATGCGTTTAAACCGGAAGGTTTCTTGGCACGCATGGCAACGGCATCAGAAGAGAGAGAGGGTTCAGGAATTTTCTTTAATGTTGGTGGAATAATACCTGATGGTATTTCATTTCGGGGAAGATTTAACAGAATGGACGGATACCATCTCGGATTAAACCTGGATCGACGGTTTAATGATGGCCGTTTCAGGGTAAAAGGATTCAGCGGATACAGTTTTCATAGTGGCTACTGGGACTATGGAGGCTCGGCAAATGTTCGGTTAGCAACAGCCGGTCGCACAGGAATTCATGGATTTGCCGGTTATGAAAATACCACCTCAAGCCGCTATGAATCTGAATTCTATTCCATGGGCATGAATAGCGTGGCAACCGTATTGGGTGGTGACGACTACTTTGATTATTTCCGGAATGAGAAATTATTTACCGGCCTGGAAGTAAGACGTATCCTGCCACGTACAGATCTAACACTAACGGCGCGGAGCGAACAGCATCAAAACTTTGAACCGGAGTCTGAATTTGACCACAGTTGGTTTGGGTGGCATAATCCAAGACGCCCAAACCGGGAAATAGATGAAGGCAGATTACAATCCATCGGTCTTGAGCTTGGATATAATGTAACAGCAAACAATTTTGGATTTGCAGGTAAGCGGCAGGTAGTTCTTGGTGCAGAATTCAGTGGCAATCCGATTGGAAGCGACTATGATTTTACCAAGCTTACTTTCAGGCTCGACTGGAATGTGCAAACTTTCTACAAACGCCGATTATTTGCCAATACATTCGATGTTCATTTTTCAGCGGGTACCTATACCGGTGAATTGCCGTTACAACGTTTTGGAGCTGTTGACGGATCCATGAATTACTTTACTCCATTCGGTACCCTGAAAACACGCCGGTTCATTCCTTATGAAGGGCCAAATTACTGGGTGGCAACCGCAGAACATAACTTCCGCACCATCCCGTTTGAACTGATTGGCCTGCGGCCGCTCGTGGATCGCGGCTGGGGTATTATTATTTTTGGTGGTGCCGGCTATACGGGTGCAGGCAATCATTATCCTGATGGCCTGATGGTTACCGATGGCATCCATTCAGAAATTGGTATCAGCCTGAACAGTATTTTTGGAATCATGCGGATCGATTTTGCAAAAAGGCTGGATGCCCCCGGTACATTTATCGGGATAAGTGTGCCGAGATATTTTTGAGAAAGGTAAACCTGAGTTCGATTATTAATGTCTTTTTTTGGAGTCAAAAAGTCCCCTCCTTCTCAAGGAGGGGATTTAGGGGTGGTTTAAACGGGTTTTTTTGAGTCTTATTTGAGCTTAAAAAAACCTTAAGACTACCACCCCCAACCCCTCCTGCACAGGAGGGGAGTGCTTTTTGCCCTGATTTATAATCGAACTCAGATAAGGTAAATGTGTTAGTCGCTAATACGGTTAAAGCTCATCGTTTTGAGCATCCAGTCGGGCAGTGGTTTCTGATGTTTTCTCTTTTTGAGATTAATATACCAGCCCAGCTTTTTCAGGATAGGCAGTTTATGGGCTTGTACAAATTCAATAAGCGTACCATCAGGATCCTCAATGTAAGAGAAACGTCCTGCTGCTTCGCCCATATCGAATGTGGAGGCACTATCAACCGTAAAATCGTAACCCAATTCCTCGCATTTTTCTTTAAGAGAATCCATATCATTCACATCAAAGCAGATATGGATAAATCCGGGATCGCCCCAATACCGATCTGAATAAATCTTTTTCGGCTCACGGTCGAGAGCCTGTATCAATTCGATGTCGATATGCCCGAACAGGCGGCTGAATGCGCCCTCATCACTCTGCTTTTTTCTCAGCAAAATCCTTCGAAACCGGTGTTTTTCGTGTAGATCATCAAATTGTCCGGTTTCATCATAGATCATCGTTTCAAAACCAATTGCCTGCTTGTAAAGTGGCAGCACACTATCAATATCACTTACACCGATTACGGCGCCACAAACTCCACCGGTTGAGTGCTTTCCAGTCTGAAACCAGGAGTTTCCCTTAACAAGCTGGAATCTGTTTCCGAGCGGATCCTGAATCCAGCAGCATGTCTCGCCATTTGGTAATATATAAGGAAGAGCAACACGATCGGTACCATGACGATTTATGGCATCAATTGCTTTATTTACATCCTGACATTTAATTTTTACAGCATTAATGCCTAAGTCGCCCGGTATAAGAGGTGTGGAACTTTTAACCGGTTTGCGGCTTTTAAATTGCCAGATCTCAAACCCTCCCCCTCCACTCATATTCAGGGCCAGTACAGCTCTTCGCGTGTGTACTTCATTGCCGGTATATCGGGCCATCAGAGTGGCATCTGCCACATCATCAAAAACAGGTACATCTGTTCCGAAGACAGTTCTGTACCATTTCCAGGCACTGTCGATATCTGTAACGCCTATACCTACTTGTTGAATACCTGTAACAATTTGATGCACGTGATGACGATTAATGAATTGTTGAAACTGAACATAATAAAAGAAGCGCAAAATTTACCAAGAAATGAAACATTATTCTAAAAGATAATGGAACTGTTTTCATGCTGCGGTTTGGGTTTCAGCATCATTTTCTGCCGGTAAAGCTCTTCAACATCAGCCAACGTATTGATATCTATTGAACTTAAATCCCAGCGAATCCTTCGAAACCGGGGAAGCCTGAGGGTATATCCAGCTTTGGTTCTTTTATTGGCCTGTATATCATCAAATTCTATTTCCACAACAATTTTTGGATGAAGCCTGAGCGTGGGGCCAAACCGTTCAGCCGTAAGTTCTCTTATTTTACTGTTCATCATTTTCAATTCATCATCAGTGTAACCGCCATACGCTTTGCCGATCGGGATAAATTCTTCTTCAAACCGTTCGTCATCTTTAACGGAAATCCCAAGGGTGAAATCTGAATATGTTCCGCCGCGTTTGCCGCTCCCCGCATGAGCGTACAAGATCACGGTATCAATAGATCCGCCGGGCTTTTTTACCTTTAACCACGATTTTCGCCTTTGGCCATATTGATACGGACTGTTTTTAAGCTTCAGCATCAGGCCTTCATTTCCATGATCAAGCGCCCTCTGAAATAAGACGTCGATTTCATCACGGTTCGTAATTTTCATCTGATTGGTAACCGGGAGACGGAATTTTCCGGCAATCTTTTCAAGAAGTTCCCGTCGTTTTTTGAGGCTGTATTCAAAAATTGGTTTTCCCTCCGTGTAAACAAGGTCGTAAGAAATAAAAAGAACAGGGTATTGCTGAAGAATTTTTTTTCCAGGCTTTTTGATACCAATCCTTTTTTGCAGAAGCTGGAAAGGTAAAATCGTGTCGTCTTTGTAAACACAAATTTCACCATCAAATACAGCGGCCGGTATATTCCGGATTCTAAAAAAATCGGTAATGTCAGGGAATGAGTGGGTGATGTCGTTCAGGTCGCGGGAAAAGATTTTGACTTGGTTAGCATCAACATGCACCTGTGCACGCATACCGTCAAATTTTTCTTCTGCGATATAGTTTTCCAGATGCTCAACTGAACGGCTTTCGATGGGTGAAGCAAGCATAAAAGAAAGCGGATGAAACAGGTGGAATCGTGCCTCATCGAGGCGATTTTCTCTGGCCAGAGCAGCGGTTTTACCCAGGCTTCCGGTAATCATGTGAACGTATCGGATGTTCTCCTTGTCCTGTCCGAATGCCTTTGCAATTGATGCTATTACGCTTCGTGTCTCAAAGCCTATCCTTAACGAACCCTGGCCGAGCATGCGGATAAAATATTTGATTTCAACAGGTGTCATTTTTTTCCATGTCTCTTGCAGAATGGCATCCTTCTCAACTCTGCTTCTTGCCTGATAGAGCTGTTCAAAGATGTTCTGAATATCCGGCAATGAAAGTTTCTGAGGACTTCTCTTGTGAACCGCAGCATCAATATTACTCATAAGTCGTTCGATCGCTTCAGAACTGCTGCCCGTGGCTGTACGGCATGGTTTGAATACACGGTCGTAATCTATTTCACAAAATGCCGCGGCGGCGACACCGCTTGTCCTGCTGCCTACAGACGCTTTTAACCCTGAAACTTCTTCAAATGCACCTTCTCCGATGAATTGTGCAGCCAGAAAGATTTCGTCACTATGTTTAAGATTGTTAAGGCAATTTGCAAAAATGGTGATTTTGGCGTTTGTACCACGTGTCTCACGAATTTTCTGGAGAATGCAGCAATATTCGCGGAATGTAAAAGATTGAGTCATTCCGTTAATCCTCCGGTTCTGTTTCAAGATTCAGATAAGATGAGTTGATTCCTTCTATTTCAAGATAATATTCCACTACTGCAGGATTCGGGGTATGAGTGATGTAAACCTTTTCTGGCGATATTTTTTTACAAAACCGGATCAGTTCAAAAAAGTCAAGATGATCGGAGATAGGTATCAGTTTGTCGGCATTCAACTGAACGAGGCGGGATTCATCAGCAGCCCATCCGGAACAGTAGGCAATCCGGGTTTTGGAAAGATTGGAAGCAAATCCTGA
>PWLN01000024.1 GCA_003559375.1 Balneolaceae bacterium
ATGCAGTACAGGATGTTTGGATATTTCAATGAGTAGGAGAGAAGCTTGTCAACAAATTCTTTCTGATAGGAGAGGAGGAGTTCATTATGGTGAAGTTCAGGCACACTTCTCCAAAACGGGTGTTCGGTGGGATTTGTTTGGGGCGGATAGTCGGCTTCGACGGGCAATCCGGATTCTTCAGGAGTATAACTGATATTGTTTGCCGGATTAAATGGATGAAAAGACCAGCCTCCGAACGACTGATGATCTTCATGAAGGTCCCACGGATCCCAGATTTCAATTTGAACAATAATATCCCGTTCATAAGCCAGATCCAGGAAGTTTTCAAAACGGTTCCAGTATTCGTCATGAAAATGGTCAAGATCAAAGAGTCCGTCTTCATTCTGCTCCCATGCAAATACATTCCCAACATTGCGATGACTCATGGTATTGCGTGCATAATTGCCGCCTGCTGATACCATTGCATCAAGGTGCTCTGCCAGACTGGTGGGATGGTTAAACAGGTTATCCTGCCAGGCCCCACCAATCAGCAGTACGGGTTCACCATTGTACTGCCAGTAGTATAGGTTTGAAGGATAGGGCTGGATACGGTCCTGGTTATTGAAATAAATTGTCTGGTTTGGAACCCCATCACTGCATCCTGATAAAAACAAGGAAAGGGCTGGTAATAAGAAGAACAGGAAAAATGCATGGAGATTTTTCATATTGAAAAGTATTTATTGTTCATGGGAATCAGGTAAAAGGATAAGATATTTATCTGGGCTCCAGATAAAACGTCTTGTTCACGATCTTCCATTGTCCGTCAATGTTCAACATCGACATGTAGTCGGTATAAACCGCATTCGGATAATCGAGTGTAATTGTTGCCACAGCCGCGTTTCCGGATATATCAATTTGGTCGATCGTTCTGATCCTTTGATCCTCATCAACCGGCGGGTTGCCGTCAAAAAGGGCGATATACTCTTCGAGTGTGAATTGTGCAAGAGCATTATCACGCACAAAAAAAAGTTTTGCAACCGGGTGAAAAGCGTACCGCAGATATTCACCATTTCCAGTGGCGTGTGCCCGGAAATAGTAACCGATCGCTTCACTGATTTCATCTTTTCCGGTATCCTGTTCCGAACCGGAGATAGCGGGTGTGAGGAATATCATAAGAGGGATCATCAATAATTGAATCATTTTGTACATGTTTTTCTCCATATTCTGATGCTTAAAGTTGACACATATTATTTGCTATAATATAAATGTTTGCAATAGCGGGCAAATAGGGTTCACGGCATTACAGACAAGTTTGCCACTGCAAGAATCAGCCAGCCGATGGTGATTGCAGTCATCATTTGTTCTGTGTTCAATGGTTTTTTGATTAACCGGTAAATAATCCATGGCAACATTGCCGCGGCAACAGCAAATAAAAGGTGTCCTGCCATACTCCAGATGACGCCGCCAATTGTAACTTCCTGTGAGGTAATCACTGAGACGATCAGCGTTCCAATGATCAGAACTGTCCACCACCATTTGTGATTCGCAATTAATTTCATAAATCAAATAATGAGTTCGTTATAATTGTTATTTCGGGATGATAAAGCATCTTCTTGTGATTTGTGGCGGAAATAAACTGTAAGCAAACCTGATATCAGAAATAATACAAGGCCCCATGCAATAAATCCAATGGCTGAAACAGGGCTGTCAGCTAAAAAACCGGCAGAACTCACAATACCCAGAAGTCCATATAGGATCATCAGCCATTTAATCCAGACATTCAGCCTTCCGGATGAAAATAACGGAGCAGCTGCCAGAAAAGCCAATCCCAGAAACCATCCCCAGCCCATGATTTCCAGTCCTAACATGAATGAATGATCACCATATGGTAAAAACCAGTGCAATGCTTCCGTTGTTCCGGCATCTATGTTCATGCGAACTGCACCTAACTGGGTAAACCGGTTGATGCTTACTGATGCGGCAAAGAGGAGAGTAAATGCAAATCCGGCCAGAGTGTAAACTTTTCTAACGGGTTGAGTGATAGAATGGAGGCTTGCCATGATGATGACTATCAATGGACAAAAGAGTAAACTGATGATTCCTGCGAATAACTGTATGCCTGCAGGTGGAGGTAATGTAAATTGCCCTGATAATATCATCCATAACAGTACAAGGAAATAGATCACACCCAAAACAGTGGTTGCCAGGGCAGACCAGTAACCGGTAAAATATGCGGGTTTAAATCCAGTCATGTATAGTGCCTTTTTAATACCGGTAATTTGCGGAAATTTGAAATGGCACTCAAAACAAATGTTTCGGATTAATTTGTAATGATCACTTTATAGGGGCAAATTTTCTGTTTTTACATCCGGCTGACTGCCGGAGAACGGGCGGGCAAACTCTTCACCCAATGGAGTTTCACCAACAAAAAATCCGCCATTCCTGAGAAAAAACATTTCTTTCTCAATACCACCGTCAAAATCGAGCCGGTATCCGGCTCGGGCGATATCGTCACCGGTAAATGTGGCCATATTTAATTCGTGCCAGTTGCCCTCTGTATCTTTTGCCCACTGATTATGATACAATGCCTTTCTGCTCAAATAGCCATTACGTGTCAGGAAACTTTCCAAAAAGCTGTGCGGCCGCTGATACCACGTGTGAGTCTGAGGACGCAAAAAGCTGGCAATCAATTTCCATTGTTGTGTATGAGGCGAGTAAAAGTACGCGGTATATATGGTGTTGCCCTCCTCATCAGGTTCCACACTGTTTAAAAAACGATACGTATTCCCGGCTTTCCAGTGATATTGCAGATAACTTTGGCCACCGGAACCTTCATTTCCGAATTCGCCAACATACACATCAGTACCCTGTGCAAGGGTTTGTATTCGTAATTCTTCGGGAATATCAGCAGGATTGTCTGTGACATACGGGCTCCAGACAGAAAACAAAACCCTTCGCTCTGTTAAAGAATTTACCTGGATGCCGAAATAACCCTCCGCAAAACCGTTGGCCATATAGAATGAACCTGGCGGGTCGTATCCTTCCGGTACGGTAATTTCACTGAAGAACCATTTTATATCACGTTCCTGAGGAACTTCGAAACTTAAGTGTACTGAAGGACCCCGGCGTCCCCAGTAGAAGCGGTTGTTTTGGTTGTCTTTCACATACGAAAGATTAATATCTTGTGGCAGGTTCAGGATCAGGTGAGATACATCGGCATAAAGAAAACCGGTCTTTTCAACCCCTTGTAATTTCACTGCGATATAATCATTACCCGGCAAATCAAACTTCCCGAATGAAACCGTTTGTACCGATCCTGATGTAACCATACCGTTTCGATTCTCATTATTTATCGTAAGGGCAATCGTTGCAGTGCCGCTTGTTTTTGACATTTGCAGCCCAATTTCAGCTACCGAAGGTTTATCCAGTTTAAAAAAAAGAGTGAATTCGGAATTCTGGTCCTGCCAGTCTGTAATACCATTGGGTGCAATAATACCGGATGAGCCTTCCGTTAAAAATGCGTTTCCGGCTACAGGAATCATTACTGTTTTGTTACGTTTTTCTTCAGATAGTGTAGCTGAATCCGAACAAGCCTGAATGCTGAAAAAACAAATAAACAGTAATAATCCGGGAATACGATTTCTTTTCATTTATATTTGGTTGTTAACTGTTATTGTAAGATAAGCCGTTATTTTACCAATCAGTCCATACATATTTTTCTGTATTATAGTTGTTTCGTTGGAAAACGTTTGAGAGTAAGGCAAAGCAATCGATGTTACTGCTGCTAATGCCATTTTCAATGATTTTTCAGTTCATTTTACTCATATACCGGATCTCAGCTGCATCATTTCAGAAGTTTACTGAAAATAGTTCACCAATACTATCTCTCCTTCAGCAGTTGTATAATGAAGTGATGAAGTGAATTTGAAAATCCCTTTCATTTTATTTAGATTCTTAAATCATTTATTATTATGAATTAAAGAATTTCAGACATGATTAAAACGGGAGTTATCGGTTGCGGAATGATTGCGGAGAAAGGCCATCTGCCGGCTATTCAGCAAGTGCCGGGGCTTAAACTCTATGCCCTGTATGATCAGAGTTTTGAACGGGCAAAATATCTGCAGAAACGTTTTCACGTACCTCATGCCTATCCTGATGAAGAGGCTTTTTTCGCTTCAGATATTGATGCGGTTATCGTATGTACACCGGCGCCGGTCCATTATAAAAACATCTTGGATGCTGCCAAATGGCACTGGAATGAAGATGGCGAACGTGTGGATTCGCCA
>PWLN01000139.1 GCA_003559375.1 Balneolaceae bacterium
CACATCCGGATGTGCCTTTTCGATCTCATCCAGCAGAACTACACTGTAAGGTTTACGGCGAACTTTTTCAGTAAGTATTCCGCCCTCTTCGTAGCCAACATATCCGGGAGGGGCTCCTACAAGCCTTGAGACACTGAACTTTTCCATATACTCGCTCATATCGATACGGATCAACGCTTCATCTTTGTCGAATAAGTAGCGCGCGAGTACTTTGGCCATCTCAGTTTTACCAACACCGGTTGGTCCAAGGAAAATAAATGAACCAATTGGCCTGGAAGGATCCTTGAGCCCTGCGCGGGTGCGTTGAATTGCTTTGGTAAGTTTAACGATTGCTTCTTCCTGTCCAACCACTTTTTTACCCAGCTCTTCCTTCATTTGCAGGAGCTTTTGGCCTTCTTTTTGGCTGATTTTGTTTACAGGCACTCCACTCATCATGGCTACTACTGTGGCAACATCATCGTCAGTAACATCGAAGACGATATTTTCAGATTCTTTCTCCCATTCCCGCTGTGCTTGTTCGAGCTCTTCCATGAGACGTTTTTCAGTATCGCGAAGGCGTGCTGCTTCCTCGAAACGTTGTTTCTTGACCATAGAATTTTTTTCATGGCTCGTCTTTTCGATCTCTTCTTCAAGACTAAGAATATGCTCTGGAACGGTAATATTAGACAGATGTACCCTTGCCCCAACCTCATCAAGTGCATCAATGGCTTTATCAGGCAAAAAGTGATCTGTTACATATCTGTCGGTAAGTTTAACACAGGCTTCAATTGCATCAGAAGTATACCTCACACTGTGATGTTTCTCGTATTTTCCTTTAATCTGATTCAGAATCTCAAGGGTTTCATCCATTGTGGTTGGTTCAACCATGATTTTCTGAAACCTTCGCTCAAGTGCACCATCTTTTTCTATATACTGGCGGTATTCGTTGAGCGTGGTTGCACCAATAGCCTGTATTTCCCCTCTTGCAAGAGCCGGTTTCAGCATGTTAGATGCATCAAGTGAACCGCTAGCTCCGCCTGCACCAACAATGGTATGAAGCTCATCAATGAACAGGATCACGTTATCGGTTTTTTCCAGTTCACTCATTACCGCTTTCATTCTTTCCTCGAACTGTCCGCGGTATTTTGTGCCAGCAACAAGTGCAGCAAGGTCAAGAGCAATCACTCGTTTATCGTAGAGTACTCTTGATACCTTGCGTTCGATTATTCTTGAGGCAAGGCCCTCTGCGATGGCTGTTTTGCCTACACCGGGTTCGCCGATAAGCACAGGATTATTTTTTTTGCGTCGGCTTAAGACCTGTGCAACACGTTCAATTTCTTTTTCACGGCCAATGATGGGGTCGAGTTTGCCATCTTCGGCCAGTTGAGTTAAATCCCTTCCAAAATTATCTAATACGGGTGTTTTTGACTTTTCCATTTTCTTTTCTCTGGAGCTGCCGGATGAATGTGGACTTTTAGACGATGGTGATGTACTTGCAGTAGCTGATCTTGAGTCAGGTTTCCCGACATCCCGGGCGTTACCTGAAATGATCATGTCGAGTTCTTCCCGAACCGCATCATAGGATATGTTGAATTGCTGCAAGATCTGGGCAGCAATATTTTCTTCATCCCTAAGTAATGAAAGTAAAAGGTGTTCGGTACCAATCGTATCACTTTTGTAAAGTTTTGCTTCGAGGTAGGTGATGCGTAGTACTTTTTCTGCCTGCTTGGTTAAGGGTATATTGCCAACAGTGACTGTTCCTCCGGTTCCGCGAACCGTATCTTCTATCGTTTTTTTAAGCTTAAAAAGATCACAATTCAGATTTTTCAGAATTCTGATAGCAACGCCATCTCCTAAGCGTACGATACCCAATATTAAGTGTTCTGTACCGATATAGTCGTGCCCGAGGCGTAGCGCCTCTTCACGGCTAAACTGAATTACATCACGTACTTTACTTGAAAAATTACCCTCCATAACGGGACCTTAAATTTGTCTTTATCTAATTTCTATGCGTAACGAGTGAAGTGAATTTTTAGTTCACTTATAAACGAAAGTAGTATGGTGGCAAAGTAAATGCAAGCCGAATCAAAGAATATACCTGAAAATGAAGGCCTATTGAGCTGAATAATGTCTAAAAGAGCGGGGATCCAGTCATTTCATCTGGAATTTCAAGCCCCATCATTTTAAGAAGGGTAGGTGCAACATCAGCCAATACCCCGTTTTTAAGTGATGCCTTTTGTTCACTAACCAGTATTACCGGGACAGGTACGGCTGTATGAGCGGTGTGGGCGCTTCCGTCAGGCTGAATCATGCAGTCTGCATTGCCATGGTCAGCTATGATAAGTACTTCATATCGGTGATTTCGTGCAGCTTCAACTACCCGTTCAAGCTGTTTATCCACGGTTTCAACTGCCTTCACCGCTGCTTCCATAACACCAGTGTGGCCTACCATGTCTGGATTTGCAAAATTCACGATGATAAGATTATAGTTGTTTGAGAGATTTTCAACAACAGTGTCAGCAACCTCAACAGCGCTCATTTCAGGCTTGAGGTCGTAGGTAGACACTTTTGGGCTTGGAACCATAACCCTGTCTTCCCCAATATTTGGTATTTCGTTACCGCCATTAAAGAAATAGGTTACGTGGGGGTATTTTTCAGTTTCGGCAATACGAAGCTGCTTCATTCCCCTGGCACTAACATATTCACCGAGTGTATTGGTCATACGTACCGGCGGAAATGCCACTTTTACAAATGAATCAAAAGTATCGTCGTAGGCAGTGAAAGTAACATAGTGCAGGTTCAGTTCCGGAGTTTCAAATGGAAGCGGCCCCACTCCAAAGAGCGCTTTGGTGATTTGTCGGGCTCTGTCGCCACGAATGTTATAAAAAACCACAACATCACCTTTTCTGATTCTGCTGTCAATATCGGTCTTTACGATATGGGGTTTCAGAAATTCGTCGGTAATACCATCGGCGTAACTGTTGGTGAAGACATCAGATGCGGTATTAGCTTCAGTTCCAATTCCGTTAACCAATAAATCGTATGCAAGCTGAGTACGCTCCCATCTGTTATCACGATCCATGGCATAGTATCTGCCAATTACAGAAGCCATAATACCTGTGCCGATCTCAGATGCTTTCTCCTCAAATTCCTTCAGGTATCCGGCGCCGCCATGCGGGGAAGTGTCGCGTCCGTCTGTAAATGCATGGACAAAAGCATTTTCAATTTCAAATTGTTTTGCCATTTGAAGGAGCGCAAAAAGGTGATTATTATGGCTGTGTACCCCGCCATCTGAAAATAATCCCATAAAGTGAATACGGCCGAGACTTTTTGCTTTCGAGAACGCCTCGGATAGGGCATCATTTTTAAAAAAATCTTCTTCACGGATCGATTTGTTGATCCGTGATAGCTCCTGCCACACGATTCTGCCAGCTCCTATATTAAGGTGCCCGACTTCTGAATTACCAAACTGTCCCTCAGGCAAGCCTACATCTTCGCCGCTTGCCGATAATTGAGCGTGCGGGAAGTTAGCTATTAAATTGTTATAGGTTGGTTTGTTGGCTTTATCAACGGCGCTAACTTCAGGATTTTCAGCAATCCCGAAACCGTCGATAATGACGAGCAGCGCTTTGGGAACAGTCATTTATAAATTATTGACGTAGGTGGTAAGCTGTGACTTTTTACGTGCAGCGTTTTTAGGATGTATGATCCTCTTGGTTGCCAGGCGGTCTAAATAGCTGACAGCTTCTTTTAAATATTGTTCAGCAAGTTCTTTGTCTGTAGTAGCTGACACTTTTCTGATAAGCGTTCGCATTTTGGATCGCCTGCTTCTGTTGTGTTCATTGCGCTTTTTGTTTTGGCGCATCCGCTTGATTGCTGATTTATGCTGTGGCATTATAAAAGGTATTTGCAGTTAATTCATCGAATTTTTTACAGAAATCAAAATTAATGCTTATTCAATCAACTTACAAGAACTTATTGATTGTTAAGATTAAAAAATTTAATTTAACTGTTCTTTGATATGATTATAGTAATAGATGGGCCGGCAGGATCCGGCAAAAGTTCAACTGCAAAATCAATTGCAAATCGTTTAAGTCTGCATTATCTCGATTCGGGAGCGTTGTACCGTGCAGTAACATGTCTGTGGATCAATGCCGGAAAACCGGAAAAAGAACAGTTCTTTAACATGTTGACCGAAGTGCATTTGCAGGTGGAATATATAAATGATCTATTTCATGTAAAAGCAAACGGCGAAGATTTGACTAATCAAATCAGATCCCAGGAAATTTCAAGCCATGTAAGTGAAATCGCTTCATTGCCGGAGGTTAGAGGTTATGTGAATGCCTTAATGAAAAAGATTATTGCAAATGGTATTTATATTGCAGATGGCAGGGATCTTGGTACGGCTGTTTTTCCGGATGCATTCCTGAAATTTTATATGGATGCATCACTTGAAGAACGGGCGATGCGCAGGTTCAGGGAACTGGAAAATTCAGGGCAAAATGTTTCATTTAAAGATGTAAAACAAAACCTGAATGACAGAGACCTGAAAGATAAAAGCCGGGTATCAGATCCTCTGAAAAAGGCGCCTGATGCGATACTGATAGATACCACCGGGAAAACATTTGAAGAACAGATATCCGAAATTACTCAGATCATCAAAGAAAATATTAAACTATAACATTAACATAATCCTGCATTCCGAAAGCCGGAATGTAGTTGTATTGAACAGGTAACTTAAATGACTGAAGACGTAAAGAAAGAAGAACTAAAAAAAGAATCAGAAGCAGAAATTAACGCAACTGAAGATGTTGCAATTGAAATTGAAGCTGAAGCTGAGACTGCAGAGACTGCTGCAACCGCATCAAAAAAAGATGAGGCGGCTGAGGAAGAAACTGCGACAGTAGAAGAAGAGGAAAAGGCCGAAGAACCAGCAGCTGAAGCTGACACATCTGAAGAAGAAGTAACAGAAGAAGTGGCTGCAGAGGATGCAGCAGAAACAGTTGAAGAGAGAGTAGTTATCCCAACTTTTACCGGCGAAATTGAAGGCGAAACTTACACATTTGACCAACTCCAGGCGGCCTCGGATGATTACACCGATGAAGAGTTTCATGAACTCGCCGGCATGTATGAGAATACTCTGAGTGAAATTGAAGAAAAAGAGATTGTAACCGGAATTGTAGTTTCTGTTGATGAGAAATATGTGATTGTAGACATTGGCTTTAAGTCGGAAGGTATTGTTCCAGTAAACGAGTTCTCAAATAAGGTAATTGCCAACCTCGCCCCTGGTGATGAGGTTGAAGTATTTCTCGACAAAGTTGAAGACAGAGAAGGCCAGTTAATATTATCTCGTAAAAAAGCCGACATTCTGCAGGCATGGGATAACCTTAGCAAAGCTTATGAAACAGGTGAAGTGATTGAAGGCTACATCCAGAGACGAATTAAAGGAGGTATGGTTGTGGATGTATTTGGTATCGATGCCTTTTTACCGGGTTCACAGATTGATGTACGCCCGGTACGTGATTTTGATGCATATGTGGGCAAAACCATGGAGTTTCAGGTTGTAAAACTGAATATGCAAGCAGAAAATGTGGTTGTTTCACACCGCGCATTGATAGAATCAGATCTTGAAGATCAACGTCAGGAAATACTCGAAACCATCGAGGCAGGCCAGGTTCTTGAAGGAATTGTGAAGAATATTACCGATTTCGGAGTGTTTATCGACCTTGGAGGCGTAGACGGCCTCCTTCACATTACCGATCTTTCATGGGGCCGAGTTGAGCATCCGGAAGAAATTGTGAAACTTGACCAGAAAATGAATGTGGCCGTGATCGATTTTGATGAGAAATCAAAGAGGGTTTCTCTCGGGCTCAAGCAGCTTCAGCCACATCCATGGGACGATATTTACATAAAATACCCTGAAAACCTGCGCGTACAGGGACGAGTTGTATCCATCGCTGATTATGGCGCATTTATTGAGCTGGAAAAAGGAGTGGAAGGGCTTATCCATATCAGTGAGATGAGCTGGACGCAGCATATCAAACACCCTTCACAGCTTGTTCAAAAAGATGACATCATCGAATGCGTTGTGTTAAACATCAATGAGGATGAGAAGAAAATCTCACTTGGTGTGAAACAACTCGAAAAAGACCCATGGGAAGATCTGCTCGATCGCTACCCGATTGGTTCTTCTCACAAGGGAGTAATTCGTAACCTTACAAACTTCGGTGTATTTGTTGAACTCGAACCTGGAATTGACGGCCTGATTCACGTATCAGACCTGAGTTGGACAGAAAAGGTAGAACATCCTAATGAAGTGGTAGACAAAGGGCAGGAGATTGACGTTGTAATTCTTGCTGTGGATTTCGAAAACAGGCGAATTACGCTTGGCCATAAACAAGTTCAGGAGAATCCGTGGGAAAAATATGCTGAACAATTTGGAATCGGTGAAAAAGTTGAAGGTGAAATCAACAAGATTACCGATAAAGGAATGTTCGTCAAACTATCTCTTGGTATTGATGCTTTCCTTGCAGCAGATAAACTTGCAGAATCAGTTGAAAATCTGAAGGATTCTTTCAGTGAAGGAGATAAAATTGAAGGTTATGTCATTGAGTTTGATGAAGCCAGCAAGACAATTGAAATCTCCCAGCTTGAATCTGATGTGAAGAAGAAAAAGCCGAAAGCAGGTAAAAAGCCAACAACAGAAACTGTAGAAACCGGTACGCCAACACTTGGAGAAGTTTCAGGTTTGGCAGATAAACTTGCTGAAAAGGAGAAGAAAAGTAAAAAGTAAAATACTATAAGTTTCTGACTATAAAAGGCTTTTGCAATGTGCAAAGGCCTTTTTTATTTCTTGAAATTACCTCTCTACAAAGAAAAAAACAGTTCGTTCAGATGCATTTGTAGTACTTTTTATTTTGCTGTTATTTTCCCTGTTGAATGTGTAGGCTACATTTCGGATGGAGTTTAGCTCCTTTTGATCTGAGTACTCGAGGCGAATTGCATCACCATTTGGCTGCAGTTTAGATATGGCCTCTTTTAATATTTCATACTTGGATCTGCTTCTTCTTGAAACAGTAACTTTTGATCGTGGAACAATTTTTATTTTCATGTTTACTTTAAATAAACCCGGTTTAACATTTAGACATCAATTTGAAATCAACCTAAATATCTGAAATCACCAGTTTTCAGATGAGATAAATGAAATCTTCAAGATTCTGATTCAAATAATTAGATGTACATTGCCAAAACATCTAAACTATTTATATATATATAATTTTTATTTAAAAATAAATAACCTTATAAGAATAGATATAAATATTTTATTAAAAGACAATATCCCGGTTTATTTATTCGGGTATAGTATCGTCAAAGTAAAAGTATAATATCATTTGTTGATGGCTTGGAAACAAATATGTATCAAGATTTTGAAATCAGGGTACCTGGACCATAGACAAGATTTTTGAAATGATATCCTCAGAGGTAATATCTTCTGCTTCTGCTTCAAAGGTTGGAATAATTCTATGCCTTAGAACGTCCATGGCAATAAAGCGTACATCTTCCGGTGTAACATAAGCTCTATGTTGCATGAATGCGCTAGCACGGGCGGCAAGATTCAGGTTGATGGATGCCCTTGGGGATGCTCCAAACGCAATAAGGTCTTTAACTTCGGGAATCTGGTAGTCTTCCGGATTTCTTGTAGCAAAAATTAGGTCGATGATATAGCGTTCTACTTTCGTGTCTACATAGATCTCATTAATTACTTTACGTGCATCTAATATTTTTTTCGGTGAGATGACTGGCTTTAATTGAATATTCTCTCCTGTTTTAGCCATTCTTCGCATGATCTCAAGCTCTTCGCTTTTTGAAGGATATCCAATCTTCAATTTAAGCATGAACCGGTCTACCTGTGCTTCAGGTAAATTATAAGTGCCTTCCTGCTCTACAGGGTTTTGAGTAGCAAGAACCAGAAATGGTACTTCAAGCTTAAAAGTTTCTTCACCAATAGTGACCTGTCTCTCCTGCATAGCTTCCAGCAGTGCACTTTGTACTTTGGCCGGTGATCGGTTAATTTCATCTGCCAACACAATATTCGAAAATATAGGGCCTTTTTTAACTGTAAATTGCATTTCTTTCTGGTTATAAATCAACGTACCAACCAGATCGGCAGGCAAAAGGTCGGGTGTAAACTGAATTCTCTGGAACTTGGTATTGATTACCGTAGCAAGTGAAGAGACAGTGAGCGTTTTGGCTAATCCCGGAACGCCTTCCAATAAAACGTGACCGTCTGCAAGCAGGCCGATCAGCAAACGGTCTATCATATATCGTTGCCCTACTATAACTTTATTCAGCTCGTTATAAATCTCATCAATAAAAGCACTGTTTTTTTCAATTTTTTCACCAAGTGCCCGCATGTCTACAGTATTACTCATTACAGAAAATTTATGTTGTTTGATTTAACCACAAGAAATTGTGGCAATTATGAAAAATGATTTTGTTTTGCTCTAAAGATCAGATTCTGATCATTAATAGACAAGAAGGATATTATTGTAATAGTAACCTATTACATTTTTTTTGAAAGAAGTTAATTGTATCAATATGAAAAAAAGGTAACTAAATTGCTTGAAGCCATTTTTAAATTTGGGTACCTTAGAAGCCGTCAAATTAATCATACAGAATGGAAATATACGCTTTTGTATTACTGGCAGTGGTGGCAATTGCTTCGGCTTTGGGAATGATACTCAGTAAAAATACCGTAAACAGCGCATTGCTGCTGGTGCTAAACCTGCTAACTATATCAGGTGTTTACTTACTGCTTCAGGCACAGTTCCTTGCTTTTATTCAGATATTGGTTTATGCAGGAGCAATTATGGTATTATTCCTGTTTGTGATTATGTTGCTTAACCTTGATGAAGAAGAGAGCTTTTTTGATAAAATAAGAGTGAAATATATAGTTGCATTCCTGTTAGGAGTAGTTGTATTGGGACAAATACTATACAGCCTTGGTGGCGTTACTGATTTGCTTCCGGAAATCTCGCAGGAAATGGCTTTTGCAGGTACGGTTGAAGCTTTAGGTGATGTACTCTATACAGACTATCTGTTTGCTTTCGAGATGACGGCAATTCTGCTTACTGCTGCCGTTGTTGGTGCATTGATGATTGCACAGTATAAAAAAACGAAAACAGGTGAAACGAAATGATTGGAATTGACTGGTATCTGGCGCTAAGCGCAATAATTTTTATCATCGGGATGGTTGGGGTATTGATACGGCGTAATGCCATTGTCATTTTTATGTGTGTTGAACTGATGCTGAACGCCGTCAATCTCTCCTTAATTGCGTTCAGTGCCCACCATGGTGACGTAACAGGGCAGATATTAGTGTTTTTCTCGCTTGCGGTAGCTGCAGCTGAAGCTGTTATCGGACTTGCAATTATTCTGGCCATCTTCAGAAATAATTTATCGGTTGATATTACCAAAGTTAATCTTCTTCGATGGTAGAAGTTATTTTACTGCATTTCTAACATAACGCTAATCAATAAGATATGAGAGTTAAAATGGGGGGATTCGCGTATATTAACTGATACGAACTGTTACATTTTAATTCCTGGCTTTTGAAGGTCTTCAGATTTTTATTTATTGCCATAGTTTTATTCCTGATTATACCTTGGGTATCTTTAAGCAGTGATCCTCCGAAATATATCCTTATACACCTGGATGCAGTATCATCTGAGTTTTTTTTGCAGGAAATGGAAAAAGGTTATATGCCAAATCTTCGGGATTTTTTCGGTGATTCTGGCAGAATTGATTACACCATAACCTATTTTCCAAGTAAAACACCCACGGTAATTTCAAGTATAAGGGAAGGTGATACACCAAGGGAATCATCACTTCCGGGTTGGAAGTACACAAATGAAGGGCGAAGCAGCAAAGTGGGAATGGTAGGGAGTTTTCTTCGGATGGCATTCACAAAATCAAGGCTGTCTACAACTAATTTGATCTATGGCCTGCCTGTGTTTAACTGGATGGCTGGCCCGGCGCTTGTTAACACTGCTTATTACCTGAAAGACTATAATGTGCTGCAATTTTACTGGTACAATATTGACACCCAGGGCCATTTTAACGGGAAACAAGCATATATTAACGCTCTTCATGAATTCGATGAACAGTTTGGCAAATTAGTTAATCGTTTGGACAATGATGTTAATGTAATAGTTTATTCCGACCACGGAATGACGTTCGGTAAGGGAATTGAAATAGATGCAGCTATTGCAGAACTGGTGGGTGAAGACTTTCTTTTATACTCATATCCAACTCTTTTCATAAATGATATGTCAAAATCAGATTATTATGCGAAAAGGCTGGTTGATGAAACCGAGATAGATTTCACTTTTTATGAAGTCACAGAGAATAGAATAAAGGGATATCATATAGATGCGAAGATCTATTTTACGAAAGACACATTAGCAAATACTATCAAATATCAATTTGAGGGTAAAGATGTGTTAGGGTTTACTGAGCTGGGATATAAAGGTGAGTATTTAACAAGGTATGAATGGCTTGAACTTTCTTATGGTTCACAATACCCGATGGCTCCGGTGCATATATATTATCACTTGAAAAATGAAGCTGCTGGTGATATTGTGACCCTGTTCGATGAAGATAAATATCAACAAACAGGTTATAGCAGAATGGGGAATCATGGTGGTTTTACCTCGCAGGACATGACTGTCCCATTATTCATTAGAGGGCCGCAGGTAACCGGATTGTATGAAAGAGGCTATTATTGGCTGCCAGATTTGTTTAGGGATATTGAAAATGTAGATTTTGATCAGAGGCCGCCAAGAGACAGGCACTCTTTAGCTTCGCGTTATGATTTTCGAAAAAAACGGATGGCCACCAATTTTTGGATATCGCCAAGATACAGATTACTTTTTGGTTCTACCATTTACCATTCTGATATTGGAAATCTTTCAAATTATGACAGGGTTGAATTCTGGGGAAAAGCTGATTTATTCAGAAGCTACCTTAGCCGGTTTTGGATAGGAACCGGATTTGAAATCAGCGATGAGGAAACAAATCCGTTTCTGATTCTTCAATACGACATTCATATCAGAAAACTTATTTTACAAAATTCATTTGCAACAAACAGGGAATTTTATTTCAGGGCTTCATTCGAAGCAACACCATGGCTGGCGATAGAAATGGTTAATTTTACTTCTATTGGCCTTCGTTTTGATTTTTAATACTATTCATACCCGGTGATATAAGAAAAACAGAAACACAAACAAAGACAGCTGCAAAAAAGGAAGTAGCATAAAATGTGCCATCAATATTAAAATAAAGGTATATCACTCCCAAAAGGTAGGGGCCTAAAGCCTGCCCGAGCCGCATAATTACCCAGTTTATTGACAGGAATGCAGCCCTGAATTCTTTTTTTGCATAACCTGTAATCAGATTTAAAATACTTGGAATATTAATTCCCTGAGCAATACCAAACGCTGAAATTGGTATTATAAACCACCATATGTTATCTATAAGTGGGATTGACAAAAAAATGAAGAAATAGAATACAGATGCAGTAATGATAAGGCTATCTTCGTTAAAACGGGCTGTTAACCTGCCGAGTTGCGACGAGGTGAAAGCTGTAATAAAAGATGAACTGGATAATATGATACCAATCATCAAGGCACTTTGGTTGAAACGCTCATCCAACAATATTGTAAAAAAAGTAATATAACCTCCATAAAGTATGATGAATGTCAGAAATATACCGGTAAATAAACCAGCTACCAGTGGTGAGGCTAAAGCCGCTTTTATCTCGCTGAAATATAATTGAAGTTTTAGCGGTTTGGATAGTTTTTGAGTATGCAATGAAATTAAAGTAAACAAACCTACCGGTATTGCAAGTAGCGCCAGATAGAAAGGATAGTGCCAGCCAAGCAGAGTAAGTGCCCCGCCAACGGCAGGGTATGCGGCTGTGCCTACACTTAAAAAACCGCCGCTGTATCCCATTACGGTTGCCCTGAGGTTCTTGGGATAAAGATCGCCAATTAAAGTAAGGTTCAAAACTCCAAGTGCAGCACCGCCTGTACCCTGGAAAAATCTGAAAAGCAGTAACTGTTCAAAAGAAGTTGAAAATGCACAAGCAGTTCCGGCCAGTCCGAAAAGAAAGAGTGATGGAATCAAAATTCGTTTACGGCCAAATCGATCAGCCATGATGCCTAAAACAGGAGTAAATAAAATACCTGGAATTGTAAAAAAAGTGATTAACAGTCCGATTTGATCGGTTGATACTCCAAGGCTTCGAGAAATCGATGGTAATGCAGGGGCAATGCTTGTAACTCCCATTATAGCCGTAAGAGTAATCCCGAAAATGATGTACAGATTTATGTCTTTCAAAAGAGACGGCTGTTGAAAAGATTGATCAATATGCACTTAACCAGATTATTTTATAAATTATGAGGTTGATTTGCACCAATTAAATAATCTTAAAGTTCTGATTCACCCAAACCAGAAAAGCTGAATTAATTATTGACACAAATTCTGAAAATAAGTAGGTTTCAAATACAGCACTAAATTTAAGTCATCTATATTTCTTTACTGTTACAATTTAAACATAACTCTCTATTTACATTATTGAGTCACTAAAAGTGATAAAGAATATTGTATAATCAATAGGTGGCATTTATTGTTGGTAAAAGAAACTATTCTTTCGGGTGTTGAAAATTTTAAGTATGCGATAAAAATTGCAGCAAGTGAAGAAGAAGTTATAGCTGCACAAAAATTGAGGTACCGGGTTTTTGGGCTCGAACTAAAAAGGCCTTTCCGCTTTAAAAATGGGATGGATATCGATAAGTACGATGATCAATGCCACCATTTAATTGTGATAGAAAAACAATCTTCTGACATTGTGGGGACCTACAGACTGCAAACGTATGAACAGGCTGCCAAAGGATATGGTTTTTATACCTCAAACAGGTTTATTATCGATCAGCTTCCAGACTCAGTTAGAAAAAATGGATTTGAAGTTGGAAGGGCGTGTATAGAGGATGGCCACCGTAACGGTAGGGTTTTATACCTTCTGTGGAAGGGATTAGCAGAATATCTTCAACATTTCAATAAACGGTACATGTTTGGCTATTCCGCATTGGATACATCCGACCCGGATATTGCACTAAACACATACTACTATCTTAAAGAAAACAAATATTTACATACCGATTACTCTGTAGAGGTTAGAGAAAAATATTTATGCCAGCGCAGTAGTAATTCTGGTAGAAATGGTAATGTTGAAGTTCCTTCTCTGTTAAAAAATTATCTTGATGTTGGCACCCGGGTATGCAGCAAGCCTGCTTACGATTCTACGTTACAGCTTATACATTTTTTCATACTGCTTGATATTGAAAATATATCAGAAAGAACAAGGAAAATGTTCTTCGGCTAATCTATGAGAATACTGTTTCTGTATTAAGAGCTTTCTTCTTATAATTTTGAAACCAGTAAAAAGTATGTATTCCATCACATGCGTACAATAATCGGATTAATCAAGATTTTTCTTTTTATACTCTTTACGTTTTTTTGCGGCCTGATTCATTTCTTAGCTATTGCACTCATTCGGTTATTTAATCGTGAACAGACCATATGGAATCGGAAATTGGTGAGATATTGGGCTACCGGTATATCCCATATATTCACCATTAATGTGAACGTAATTGGAAAACCACCTGAGCCGCCATTTTTTTTAGTATGCAACCATCTGAGTTATTTGGATATCATACCTGTTTTTCTGAATACCAAAAGTACTTTTGTGGCAAAAAAAGAGATTCGAAAATGGCCGTTTCTTGGTTTTATAATGGAGATGGTTGGAATTATCTTTGTTGACAGGACTAGAAAAAAAGATGTAGTCAGGGTTAATGAAGAACTAAAATCTGCATGTAATGAACACCAGGGAATAGTTGTATTTCCTGAAGGCACAACTTCGGGAGGAGAAAAAGTACTGCAGTTTAAGCCCTCATTGCTTGAAGTACCGGCAACAGAGTATATACAGGTTAGTTATGCTTCCATTCAATACGAGACACATCCCAATGATGATTTGGCGGTAAATAGCGTCTGTTTTTTTGGCGCACGGGATTCATTTTTGAAACATATACTTAAAATGGCAGAAAACAGGTCTATAAAATGTACTATCCATTTTGGATATGATATAGTTCAGGCAAACAACAGGAAAGTACTCGCACATTTATTACAAAAAAAAGTCGAAGAAATATTTTTACCAACTCATCAATCAATAAAAACATAATCTGTATTTTTTTAATTCAGTTGAAAACAAATGTATCTTTACACTAACCCATTTTCATAATCTGACTTGTTTTGAGTGACCAAAAAATAATTTTTTCGATGGTTGGGGTCAGCAAAATTTACAAACCCAACAAAACAGTACTAAAAGATATATATCTTTCATTTTTTTACGGTGCAAAAATCGGTGTTTTAGGCCTGAACGGTTCCGGGAAAAGCACCCTATTGCGCATTATTGCCGGTGACGAGCAAGACTATATTGGAAATATATCTGTTCAGAAAGGAATTACTTTCGGTTTTTTGCCACAGGAACCTAATCTTGATGAGACTAAAACTGTTCGTGATATTGTTGAGGAGGGGGTTCAGGATACGATTAATCTGATTAGTGAGTACGAAGCAGTGAACGAAGGTTTCAGCGATCCTGATGCTGATTTCGATGCACTGATTTCCAAACAAGCCCGTTTACAGGATGAGATTGACAGGATTGGTGCCTGGGATATAGACTCCAAACTGAAACAGGCGATGGACGCTTTGCGGTGCCCGCCCGGAGACACGCCGATTTCTGTTATCTCGGGAGGAGAACGCAGGAGGGTGGCACTGTGCCGACTGCTGCTTAAAAAACCCGATGTTTTACTTCTTGATGAGCCAACCAACCATCTGGATGCCGAATCTGTAGGCTGGCTCGAGCAGCATCTTGCCAGGTATGAAGGTACGGTGATTGCTGTTACTCACGACCGGTATTTTCTTGATAATGTGGCCGGCTGGATTCTTGAATTAGATCGAGGTGAAGGCATTCCATTTAAAGGCAACTATACTTCCTGGCTGGAACAGAAAAAAGCACGTCTCGAACAAGAGGAAAAGCAGGAGTCCAAACGCCAGAAAACACTGGAACAGGAACTCGAGTGGATCCGGCAGAACCCAAAAGGCAGGCGCGCGAAAAGCAAAGCGAGAATCAGTGCCTATGAGGAAATGCTGTCTGAGGATTATCAGAAGAGAAGGGATGAAATGGAAATATTCATTCCGGCAGGCCCACGCCTTGGTGATAAAGTAATTGATGCGGATAGCGTATCCAAAGGCTATGATGATAAACTTCTGATAGAAGATATGAATTTCAGCTTGCCGCCGGGTGGAATCGTTGGTGTAATCGGGCCTAATGGAGCCGGAAAAACCACTCTGTTTAAAATGATTACAGGTGAAGAAAAGCCCGATGGCGGAAAAATAATACTTGGCGATACAGTGGAGCTCGGTTATGTAGACCAAAAGCGTCCACTTGATCCATCCAAAACGATATGGGAAGAAATCTCCGGTGGCCTGGATATGGTAAAACTTGGAAACCGGGAGCTGAATTCACGTGCCTATGTAGCCAGATTTAATTTCAGCGGCAGTGACCAACAGAAAAAAGTGAATGAAATATCCGGAGGGGAGAGAAACCGTGTTCATCTTGCCAAGATGCTGAAACAGGGATCGAATGTGCTGCTGCTTGATGAACCTACAAATGACCTCGACGTTAATACGCTCAGGGCTCTTGAAGAAGCGTTACTGGGCTTTGCCGGCTGTGCGGTTGTTATTACGCACGACCGGTGGTTCCTGGACCGGGTTGCTACACATATCCTTGCATTTGAAAGTAATAGTCAGGTTTACTGGTTTGAAGGTAATTATCAGGAATACGAAGAAAACCGCCGGATGAGG
>PWLN01000061.1 GCA_003559375.1 Balneolaceae bacterium
GCCGACAGCTCGCCTGATGTCTCGACCCGAAACAAGCAGCACGTCGTCGTATCCCTTCTCAGCGGCTTCCCGAAGCACCTCTTTCATGGCAAGCAGACGCCAGTTCTTTTTTAACGGAGTGTCCTTATGTGGTTGTCTTGGATCTAACGTCTTCCAGACCGGCCGCATGTCCACGGTGTCGCGATAACCATGCTTTCGTCCCGCCTGCAAAGCATCCGACTGAATTTCGTCGATTTGCAGTCCTCGACCACCGCCAGGAAGCTCTACATCATGCAGTCGCATGTGGAACAGAGTCCTGTCACTAAAGTGCTGTCCAGGAAACCCAGGAACAGACGGTGCTTCAACAACAACCTCTCGGTAGGTGTTTGGAATCGCTCCTGGTGGCGTGGATGCTTCATAGCGTTTGCCTGCCTCCGATTCCGGCACAATCCGCAGGTTGACCTTGTTCTGCTCGATGTAGTTCTGAATCTCTTGGCGTGAACGCGTTCCGTCCTTGAAGAACTCCTGCATCCTGACGTCGGCAAGTTCCTCGTCCTTGACACCAGCCTTCTTCATGGTGGCACGGAACTGCTCCCATCCCATGTTCCCCTGCACCTTCTCCTCGACCGTGTTCGCCATCTTCGAGAAGAACCCGGGCAGTGTCGGGCGACCAGGGATTTCGTTTGCGCTGGTGCGTGCCCCCTGTTCCAGCGTGTCCGTGCTTTTAGGGTCAAACGCCATGCCGGGTTCGACACGCTGCTGCACCTGTACGCCACGGAAAAACTCATCTGGGCTGCGATTGTGCTGGCGAGCCCACGACTCTGCCTGCGCACGGTGAATGAGAAGAAACTCCTCTCCCTGCTCCCCGAATCCCTCACGCACTTCGTCAGCAAACCTGCGGTAGCTCGCGTCCGTCACACCCTCGGCATACTGGCTGTCCTGTCGAACCCGGGACATCTGCCCCATCATGCGACGCGTCCCCAGGACACGTGCTTGCTGAGTCAAGGCTGCGTTGAGGCGTGTCATCATCGCCTCGGCTGGGGTCTCATGGTACATCGGCACTCGCTTCAGCACCTGGTCCCGGTCCAGTCTGCTGATGCGGTCAAACAGTGCTCGATGCCGCTTATCAAAATCCGCTTCAATGTTCTTCATCAACCCTGACCAAGCCTCCATGGCTTCGTCAGACGCACCTGCGGGCGGACCCTGGAACAACTCCGGAAACTTTTCCCGCATCCGGCGCATGGGCGGGTACTTCGCCTTGAACTTCTTGTACATCTCCTTTTTGAGGTCTTTGGTGACGGGCGTGCTTCCCATCACCCCCGTGTCTGGACGTCCCCAGTAAGCGTCTTTCAGACGCTTGATCGGCCCTGCAATGCCACGGTCAAAAATCCCAGCAAACTCCTGATCGACAGACATCGTGTTCAGGTCGCTGGTCGTTACGTGCCTAGTGTCGTCCGCTCTCTTGATGTTGAACGGATCTTTCTGCGACACACGCCTGCCTTGATCACGTGCGAACGCCTTTCCGTTGACGTACTGACGTTCCCGGTTCATGTACCGAATGGGCGAGGGAAACTCAAATACGGTCTCGCCTTTTTTCAGCATCGCTCGCAAGGGGTGGTCGGCTGGAATGAAGTCCAGGTAATCCTTGAGATCGACCTTGATCCCCGTATCCCCAAGACCACGAAGCCCCATCCCCAATTGGTCGCTGTCGCTCAAAATCGTGTCGTTGATTTGCCGGAACTGATGCAACACGGCTGTGGGGTCGCCAGAAGCAATCGACGCTGCCTCCTCGCTCGCCTCCACGGACCTGCGAATCTTCTCGACCACGTCTCGTGCAATGTCGCTTGGGTCGATTGTGACTCCGACGCTCTCAGCGGCGTCCCGTAACCTGCGCGTAATGATGACCTGCACGCCTCCCGAACGATCTATGGTCTCCAGCAGCTCTCGGGCTCCTTTGACGTTCTCGGGGATCTCATCTGCGTGCTGGGCTGCCTTCGCTGTAGTTCGGAAATAATCAGGAACCTCCTCTGTGATGCCTTCCAGCACGTCGTACAGGTCGTTGGATCGACGCAACGCATCGGCGCGGTCGCCCGTGCCCAGCCAGCCCTGGTCGGCAAACATCTCGATGTACGGAGCAATCGCTTCCGTGGCTTCGATGCTTGCTTCTTCTTCGTTCCTGCTGATCTTGCCGGCAGCAATCTGGTTGAACTTTTCCTTGAACCCACGCAGCACCGGAGCCAATGCCGCTCCTGTCCAACGCACGGGCGGGCTGAACCGGATCGCATCCGCAGCTTTGTCCCTGGCACGGGCGATCTGAGGTCCCTTGCCAAGCCCCATGGGAAGATTGGACAACACAATGTCATCCATGAATGGGAACTTGAATCGAATGTTTCCTCCCAGCTTCTGATCCAGCAGTGCGTCGGGAATCTCGTCAATCGACTTGATCGGCTTGTTGGCAAACTTGGGACCGCTGTACGTGTCCAACACCGCACCGAGTCGCGGTTCGTCCAGGCTCTTGAGAAGTTCCCTGCCAGTGACCAACTGGTTCGCTTCCCTGGGTCCAACATGCCGACCCGTCTTGGACTGTGCCAATCGAGTAGCCATCTCCAAGTGACCCGAGTCCCGCGTCAGTTGCCCGGCACGCGTCAGTGCTGCCTTCGCACCGAACGTCGCGTACGTAAGCGGGTCCGTGAAAATCTCCAATGCCGCTCCGGAAGCCCACCTGCCGATGTGCTTCGCCGTCCCCGCGTCTTCGTTGTCACCGATCACCCCACCACTGACCAACAGGTCCTGTCCAGACACGCGGTTGGCGTCAGTGAACGGCGTGAGAAGCTGGTCGAACGGATTCTGGGCCGGAATGCCACCTGGCATCCACGTGGACACGTCACGCAGCATGGAGTGGGGCAGGTCGAGCAAGTTGCCCAACGCCACGACGCCGCCGATCATCAGGTCAGACGCACGACGCAGGATGCTTGGGTCCGTGGCGTTCAAAGCAGGCGGTGCGTCGTCGGGCTGCGTCAGTTGCGGTGCCGGTAAGTCTTCCTCCGTGATCTCCGGTTCTGGTGCCAAGTGACGCAGCGCCCGTGCTGTCGGCGGCCCCAACTGTGTTGCCTGAGCGTACCCCGTACCGTATGTCCCTACGCCAACCCGAGGAAGATCGAAGTAGCTCATTGCACTGTCCTAAAAACTTGGTCCAGACGTGAGCACACCAGGACCGACCAATGACCGGGGAGTTCCGCTAATGATTTGCGGACCCACTATGTCCATCAATGCACGCGTGCGTCCAGGACGTCGACCTGTGGTAATCGGCGCTGCCGACGGAGTGTGATCTTCGTCGGCCAGGGTCAACAACAGATCCAAATCGGCAATCTTCTTTTCAATGTCGATTTTGCGGTCATAAACCTGCGCTGGAGTTCCTTGTCCCGTCATCATGGCAGCCGTTGAACTCATGGAGCTCAATCGCGAGCGTTCGCTTTTCAACTGACGAAGGCGGTCTTTCACTAAAGTCGTGCTCAACCTGCCGGTCTTGATCAATTCGTCGACATTCTCTGGGTTTTGCTGGGCAGCACGCAAAACAGTCTCGATCTGGCTGTCAATTTCTTCAACGGTCAAATCTGGATTGCTCGCCAGCAAGCCATCAACAGTCATCGCATCAGACAACGCACCCGCTGAGTCAAATTCTTCCTCGCCGGGCTGTGGCATTTCCATGCCCTGACGTGCATAGAACATCTCCCTTGCGTGGTCGGGATCGTGCGGCAGCATATCCAGTTCATGTCGCCGATCCATTGCCGTTTGTCGCATCGCCGCCGTTCGCTCCTGATCGGCTCGCTGGTTCTCCAGTTCCATTGCCTGCATCATCTGCGGTGTAGCCACTCCCGACATCGCCAAGTTCTGCATTGTCCCGGGCCGGTCAATCTGACCGTCTTCCGTGAACGCTACACGGTCCCGCATCTGAACCGGCAACTGACGTCGAGCGAACGCACGCTGCCGCGACATCTCCCGGCTGGCTTGCCTTGCCTCGCGAGCCTGCTGGAACCGATCAAACCCTTCGTCGCCAAGGCGTCTCTGCAATCCGTACTCCCCGACTCCAAAGACGCCTCGCTTTGCCTCCAACTTGTTCCACCTTCTTTCTCGAATTTCATCCGCCATGGGTCCACGCTCCCTTTCGCCTTCCACAAGGTTTACAGGGTTTGCCGCGTCAAATTCTGCCCTGCGCTCCGCACGAGCCTGCTGACGAGCTTCGACGGCGGCACGATCCCGCATGGCCTGTTCAGCCTGACGA
>PWLN01000357.1 GCA_003559375.1 Balneolaceae bacterium
TGAACTCCGCCTTCCCTTGATACGGAACGGGTTGCCTCAAGCTCAACAGCACGGCGTATGAGCAGTGCCACTTCTTCTTCAGTATAGACACGACTTGTTTTCATGGATGAAAATGGTCTGGTTAAAGAACTTGTAATTTACAGAATTGAATTGTCATCGTCAGGTTGTTTTTAAACTACGATAACGGTTTTCTATTGTTTCAAATAGCTTAATAAATAAATCAGGGACTGATACTTATTTTTAATGATTTCGGTTCTGATCAGGTGTGCGGAGTGTGGAGTGTGGAATTGTTGAGAGACCTTCACATAGAAATTTATAAAAATCCGAAAACAAAAAAACCGGTTACCTGTAAGATAACAAGCAACCGGCTTTCAGTACCGCGTACGGGATTCGAACCCGTGTTACCGCCGTGAAAGGGCGACGTCCTAAACCCCTAGACGAACGCGGCTTTGGATTGTTGATTGATGAAATTGAACCAGCCAAACTATCATATAATCAGCAATCAACAATCCATATGGGAGCCCGAGGGGACTTGAACCCCCGGCCTCCAGGGCCACAACCTGGCGCTCTAACCACCTGAGCTACGGGCTCCATAAAGTCTTGAGTAATGAGCCTGAAAACCATGAGACTTTTTATCTAATGGTCTTAGGTTTGCCTCTCAAGACTAACCGTGTACCGCGTACGGGATTCGAACCCGTGTTACCGCCGTGAAAGGGCGACGTCCTAAACCCCTAGACGAACGCGGCATAATATAACTGAGACATGAATATTGAGAGAAAAACAACGTGTGTCTCCATACTCATGTCTCAAAAAAAGAGGCGACAAGCGGATTCGAACCGCTGTACGAGGTTTTGCAGACCTCTGCCTAACCACTCGGCCATGTCGCCCGGTTGAATCTTAAATATCGGATAAAGATTATTAAAATACGATCTATAAATGTAACGAAATTCTTTATTCGATATTTAAATGCTTCTGTACGCCCGTCAGGACTCGAACCTGAAACCTACTGCTTAGAAGGCAGTTGCTCTATCCAGTTGAGCTACGGGCGCTCGGAAAAAAATTATGTCAAAGAAGATAATCTGATGTCGGGGAGACAGGATTTGAACCTGCGACCCTTCGCTCCCAAAGCGAATGCGCTACCGGACTGCGCTACTCCCCGGTATTTTTTTCAATCGAAATTTTACTATTTGCCCTGTTAAAATGATTCCGGCCTTAACCGTAAACCGGAATGTTTTATCCAGTGCTTAATTCAAATTGTCAAAAGAATTCAAAGATAAAGGTTTTTAATTCTGTATGCAATTTACACGCTTTGATTTTTACGAATCCTAACTGCTTTTTCATTCCAGTATTCCGTTATTAAACCGATTCCGTAGGCAAACAATTGTATAAAAGAGGCCGGTACAGAGAGAATTGCAACATTCAAATTTTTTTCCTGAAATAAAGAAGTTAAAAAAAGTACTGCTGCATATAAAACATAGAACGATAATAGAACCTGAAACAATGTAAAACCGGCAAATGAACTTATCAGGGAGAACAGAAATACAACTGTGAATAACGATGGTAAAAGGTGCACTGCTTTAAGTTCATCAGGAAAAAAACGGGATACATTCACTCTTGCCCTTCCAAAAAAATGAAGTTGGTGAAAAAATTGTATGAAATTGGTTCTCCTTTTGTGATAAACATATGCTTCTTCAATCAGGGCGACTTTAAAACCGCTTCGAATGATCCTTATACTGAATTCAAGGTCTTCACCCATTCTTGTAATTCGATAACCCCCGGTTTTTTTATAGACCTCTTTACTGATACCCATATTAAAGCTGCGGGGATGATAATCTCCGATTCTTTTTGCCCTGCCTCTGATCCCGCCTGTAGTAAGAAATGAAGACATGCTGAAATTAATCGCCTTTTGAAGTACACTGAATGTTGAATGAGCACGGTCAGGTCCGCCCCAGCAATCTACCGGATTATTGGCCAGATAGAGATTCACAGCCTCAAGATAGTGTTCAGGAACAATACAATCAGAATCAAATACAATAAAATAATCACCATTAGCACGGTCGAATCCAAAATTCCTTGAAAAACCTTGTCCGCTGTTCTCTTTATAATAATATCTGATATCCATATCATCCGAAAAACTGTGAACAACATCCTTACAGGTAATATCAGACCCGTCTTCGATAACAAGTACTTCGAACTGTTTGCAGGTTTGCCTGGTTAAACTGAAAAGAAGCTCCTGTATCTCCTCCGGCCTGTTATAGACCGGTATGATAATTGAGTATAACATGGGTGCAATTCAGTTTAAATTTGACGTTCTTTCATGCACACAAATATAATAACAATCCAATATCTATTGATGAAGTATCTGTTAACAGCATTATTTGTTTTTATTTCATATCAATCTTTGTCTGCGCAATCCATTACGGTTACAACTGTCCCCGATCAGGATGGGCATAACCTATATACGTTTCCGGTTCAGAACGGCAGCCTGATATATTCGAATCAACAATTTATTTTCGCTGATGCGCAAATAGTTCAGCCTGAAGCCTGGTCGTTATCACCTGGTAAAAATAAACTTGCATTTTTACAAAAAGAAGGTACACTTTTTCTTCGGTCATTCGATTATGCCGGAAGGATTCTTATTGAGCAAAGTCTTGAGTTTTTTGACCCGGACGATTCTACACTTGATGTATACCAGTTAAGCGATGGCAGGGTTATTGTTAGGGATAATGTGGCAAATTTTTCCTTTTTTGATTCCCGCGGTGAACAAATTTTCTCAGTGTCCAATTTTGCACAAAGTCCCGATGGTGAGAGGGAATCGAGATTTTCTTCTGATAAATATGGCAGGACTATTGTATTATATAATCCAGTGATTGCATATTCTTCTTCCATGGGCTCGAGGGCGCAGCTTATGTTTGGAGAAAATCAAACCGAATCCTTTTTTCGTGACGACAGCAGAGAGATAAAATCTCTTGTAGTAAGTGATGATGGAGCGTTTATTACTCTCATAGCTTCTGACGGTAACAACGACCGGGTACTGATTTTTGACAGGTTTGGGAATGAACTCTTTTCCCTGGATGCGGATGGTGTGTTAACCGGGGCGGTAGTTTCTGATTGTGGTGAATTTGTTACAACCTTCAGTGAGGCAAGGATGCAAGTTATCAGAGTTGCCGATGGCGAATCCATTGGCAGTGCCTCAGCACGCAACCAAATCATTAAAGCAACCTTTTTTCCCCAGGATGAGATATTGGTGTCCATAAATGGTATTCTGAACAACAACAGAATTAGCAATGGATCTGTAACTGCTGTTCACCTTTCAAGAAGACAAATAGCCAGTGAGAATATCAATATTCAGCTTTCTATGCTTCATACGGATAGATTGAATCTAAACTGGTACAGTTCTAATCAGTTCAGGACAGGCGGGCTGAACAGGGATTTAATCATTGAAGCACGGTTTTAACAGTATCAAACAAAAAAAAGCGCATAAATGAACATTCATGCGCTTTTTAATTTTTTAAGCTTTGGCTTCCTGTTCAGACTCGGAAGGCTTGTTTTCTTCGGATGAATCCGGTTCTGCAGTAGATTCCGGGGCAACCCATTCGAACTCCAGCCCGTCACGTGATTTATTCATCTTTATTTTTATCGTCGATCCGGCCGGATGTTCTACACCCAAAAGCTCTTCTGCAAGCGGATCTTCAATGAATTTTTGAATAGCTCGCTTTAGAGGTCTTGCACCAAATTTCGGGTCGAATCCTTTATCAGTAATAAAATCTTTAGCACCTTTAGACAATTCAAGCTGATAGCCCAGATTTCTTACACGTATAAAGAGTTCATCTGAGAGGATATCGATAATCTGATAGATATCTTTTTTCTCAAGCGGCCTGAAAGTCAGCACATCATCGATTCTGTTCAGGAATTCCGGATTGAACACTTTCTTCAGAGCATCCTGTATGGTTGATTTCATCTGGGCATAATCGAATTCTCCTTCTGTTGATGAGAATCCGATTCCCTTGCCCATATTCCGAATATCACGCGCACCGATATTTGATGTCATGATGATAATGGTGTTTCTGAAATCTACTTTCCGGCCAAGACTGTCTGTCAGGATACCATCGTCAAGTACCTGGAGCAGGATGTTAAACACATCCGGATGTGCCTTTTCGATCTCATCCAGCAGAACTACACTGTAAGGTTTACGGCGAACTTTTTCAGTAAGTATTCCGCCCTCTTCGTAGCCAACATATCCGGGAGGGGCTCCTACA
>PWLN01000378.1 GCA_003559375.1 Balneolaceae bacterium
CCGGATACAAAAAGATCTAACCGGCCATTATTGTTGTAGTCCCAAAACCAGGTGGGGAAGCTTTCAATGGGATCCTGAACCCCTGCAAATTCCGCGACTTCCCGGAATATAGGTGTGCCATTACTGTCGGGTCCCTGGTTTTCAAAAAGCAGGTTATCACCTCCAAGAATAGATACGTAAATATCAGGCAATCCATTGTTATTGATATCACCGGCAGTAACACCTTTTACAAACCGCCTGATATCCAAACCGGCATTAACGGCAGCATTGGTAAATGTTCCGTCTTTATTATTCAGGTAAAGTTCTGAGGGATGTGGATCATCAGGTGTGGACTCATTCCCTATAAAAAGGTCAAGCCATCCATTGTTATTAAAATCTGCCCAGGCAGCGGTTTGTGTTGGGTGGAAACTCAAAAGCCCGGCACTTTCGGTTACATCTGTAAAGGTTCCGTCTCCATTATTTCGCAACAGTGAGTTGGGATGATGTCCGGCGCGCCCAAGCCAGGCCCCTCGCAAGACCAGCACATCGGGATATCCATCGTTGTTATAATCTGCATGAATGAGGTTTAACCCTCCGGTTATTCCGGTGAGTCCTGCTTCATGGGTTTTATTAATAAATGTGCCGTTGCCATCATTTTCGAAATAATGTATTTGATCTGATAATCCCCATGAGGAGGCCATGATATCAATGAAGCCGTTTTGTGTAAAATCTTCAGTTACACTGCCTCCTGACAACCCCATGTCATCTGCAAGGCCAACAAGAGGGGCAATGTCATAAAAGCGATTAAAATGTGCAGATTCGGATAACAGGTGTGCCGGAATAAGCCACTGTTCCGGAACATTGTGAGGATGTTCGCCAAGAGTCATGTATGCAATATTCAGAAGCCAGATAGATTCCATATCACCGGGCCGCCAGTCTGTAAGCAGTTGCTCAAAAAGCTCTATAGCATTGCGGGACCCCTGGGTAAGGGTATGAATACCATCCCCTTGAATTGGAAACAGGCATGATGCCGCAGAATGGTTAAGAATACAATTCTGTTGTTCGCCGAGGCGAAGCCAGGCAAGAGCCAGTATATCCAGGATGCTTTCGGTAAAGTTTTCCTGATACACAGTGCCTGATACTTCCAGCTGAGCGAGCATATTTTCAAGGAGATCAATGGCCTCTTCTGTATAACCTGCATAGATCATTTCCTGTGCCAGTGTTCCTGTATACATAATTCTTTCATGCAGCATAACCGGAACCGGCATTGCCCTCAAAGCAGCAACCCGCTTACTGCCGGCGAATTCGTTAAGCCATGGATCCACATTCCTTGCGATACTATCAAGGCGGGCAGCCATTGCAGCCGTTTCCCTATCCGTATGCGGAACGCTTAGTTTGCACGAAAGCAGCGTGAAGAGGATGAAGAGGGCTGTAATGGCATTTAGAAACTTCATAAAAAATGGCCGGGTTATTCAGTGAGGCCTTTACGGATACCAAGTTCAAGTCCCCTGAGCTCTGCCAGTCCTCGCATTCGCCCAATAAGTGAATATCCGGGAAAAGTTTCTTTCTCGAGGTCATACAGCATTTTGTGCCCGTGATCGGGACGCATGGGGATGCTGATATCGCTCCGGCCGTTTTCAATCCGGTTTTGTTGTTCGAGTATGAGCGACTTCATCACACCGGCCATATCCACACTTCCATCAAGGTGATCGGATTCGTGAAAGGTTCGTCCTTTTTCGATACGGACATTGCGTAAATGAATAAAGTTTATTCGGTGTCCGAGGCGTTTTGCCATTCCGGGCAGGTCATTATCAGGCCTTGCGCCATAAGAACCGGTGCATAGAGTGAGGCCATTATTCGGCGAATCGTACGCATCGATTAGAGCTTTTGCATCCGCTTCGGTGCTCACGACCCTGGGTAATCCGAAAAGCGGGAAGGGCGGATCGTCTGGATGAATGGCTAAACGAACTCCTGCTTCCATTGCAACCGGAGTAATTTCACGAATAAAGTAGTAGAGGTTATTTTTGAGATCTTCTGCAGATATTATTTTGTAGCTCTTCAGCATCCCTTTAAACTCATCGAATGTGTAACCCTCTTCAGAGCCCGGCAAACCTGCAAGCACTGTTTTCATGAGTACTTCTTTTTTGGTGCTATCAAGGTTTTTAAGAAAAATTTTTGCCTCGTTTATTATTTCATCTGAGTATTCATTTTCTGCTCCTTCCCGTCCAAGTAAAAAAAGATCGAATGCTGCGAGAGCGGCCTCATCAAACCGCAGGGCTGTGGAGCCGTCATTAGTTACGTACTCAAGATCAGTACGGGTCCAGTCTAACACAGGCATAAAATTATAACAAACAGTATGGATGCCGCATTGACCAAGATTGCGAATCGATTGCTTATAATTTTCAATGTGAGACTGAAAATTTCCGATGTGGCGCTTGATATCTTCATGCACGGGTACACTCTCCACAACCGACCATTTTAGCCCTGCTTTTTCAATTTCTTTTTTTCGCTTCAGAATTTCATCAACAGGCCATACTGATCCAATTGGCAGATGATGCAGAGCAGTGACAATGCCGGTTGCTCCGGTCTGTCTTATATCGTTCAAATCAATGGTATCATATGTGCCAAACCATCGCCAGGTTTGTTCCAGATTAGTGGCTGAAATGTTCATGCTTTCCTCAAAAGATATATACTGTTAAAACAGGTTTTTAAAAAAGTTTGGATATCAGGAATTAAAAAAACCTGACCACAATTTATGAATTTAACTGAGATAATAAATAAATTCTTTAATAAACGTTAACTTTATGGTTCACATGAACTTGAACGGTAACATTTACATCATTATCATTGGCTGGTAGCAAGCGGGTTGTGTATGTTTTTAATAGCTTTCGTGATGATAGATGAGGTTAATGGAAAGCATCAGAATTCTGCTTTCATATGATTGATAAAATTTGTACCAATGTAAATCAAAAAAACACATGAAAAAGCCATTTATTCACGAAGATTTTCTACTCCATAATAATACCGCCTCGCATCTTTTCCATCAATATTCTAAGGAACAACCCATTGCTGATTACCATTGTCACCTGCCGCCAGATGAAATTGCAGCGGATATCACTTTCAGAAACCTGACCCATATTTGGTTAGCGGGCGATCACTACAAATGGAGGGCAATGCGTACGTGTGGTGTTGATGAAAAGTATATAACAGGCGACGCGTCCGATAAAGAAAAATTTTTAGCCTGGGCTCAGGTTGTTCCCAAAACTCTTCGCAATCCGCTTTATCACTGGACTCATATGGAATTAAAGCACCCCTTCGGAATTACTGACCGGCTTTTAAATCCGGACACAGCCGAATCGATATGGAATGAGTGCAATGAAAAGTTACAAGATCCCGGATTTTCAACACGAAAACTGCTGCAGCGAAGCAAGGTCAGGGTTGTTGCCACTACGGATGATCCGACTGATTCGCTGGAACATCACGCCTCATTTCGTACTGAAAAAGATACAGGCTTTATTATGGTGCCAACGTTTCGGCCCGACGCTGGCATGGAAATCGAAAAACTGAGTGAATTTCGATCCTGGGTTCAAAAACTGGAGAAAGTGTCAGATACTACAATAACAAGTTCCAGGCACTTTTTTGAAGCTTTAGAGAAACGACACAGCTACTTTGATTCACTTGGATGCAAAGCCTCCGACCATGGTGTGGATCAGCCTTATTCTGATCCATTTACTGATCAGGAGATTGATACTATTTTTGATAAAGTGATGTCAGGAAACCAGCCGGATGAATCTGAAGTACGGAAGTTTAAATCGGCGTTTCTTTACCGCTGTGGCCTGATGGGTCATGAAAGAGGCTGGGTTTTTCAGCTGCATATCGGAGCAATGCGCGACAACAATACCCGTATGAAAAACAAACTTGGAAGTAATGCAGGCTTTGATTCAATGGGAGACTTGAATGTGGGAATTCAGTTGTCCAGGCTTCTTGACCGCCTTGATGCAGATAATCGCCTTCCCAAAGTGGTACTCTATAACAACAATGCAAGAGACAATGAGCTTTTTGCAACGATGACCGGGAATTTCCAGGATGGCACTATTCCCGGTAAACTGCAATACGGGCCGCCATGGTGGTTTCTTGACCAGATTGATGGTATCGAAAAACAGGTTGAAGCATTATCGAATATGGGTATTCTGAGCCTTTTCATCGGTATGACAACCGACTCACGAAGTTTCCTTTCATTTCCACGCCACGACTATTTAAGGCGTATTGTTTGTAACATAATTGGCAGGGATATGGAACTTGGTTTGATTCCGGATGATATGGATAATGTATCTGAGATGATCAGAAATATCAGTTACCGGAATGCAAAGGATTACTTTGGATTCGAGACGCTTGGCGCTTAGCGCATACCTCACAGCTCACGAATCCACATATTGCGAAAGCTGATTTCGTGGCGTGAACCCTGAATAAATATTGGTAATTTATAGGGGTGCGGCTCATATTGTGGCAGGCCTGTATAAATAGTGGGGCCTTTTACTTCAACATGATTTTGGATGAGAACGCCATTGTGGAAAACTGTAAGATAAGCGGGACGTGCAAGCCCGCCATTTTCCGTAAAAACTGGTGCGCTGAAAATGATATGGTAAGACTGCCATTCACCGGGTGGCAGAGATGCGTTCACCAATGGAGGGTATTGCTTATAAACAGAACCAGCCTGGCCATTTACGTAAGTTTCATTATTGAAGGAATCAAGAATCTGAACTTCATATAATCCCTGGAGAAAAATCCCGCTGTTGCCTCTTCTTTGATCAGCTCCATCAACGTTTTCGGGTATTCGCCATTCAAGGTAGAGCTGCAGGTCTGCATAAGAACCGGATGTTGTTATTCCACCGGTGCCAGGTTCTACTGTCAGCACTCCATTACTATAATTCCATTTATCGGCATCTGCCCACTTAATAAGATAGTCATCACCAAACAGCAGGGTGGCATCAGAGGGAGGTTCAGAAAAAGGTGCTGGCTGTACGTAGACCGGAACGGGCTCCCACATTTCGGTTAATTCAGGAAGCCAGTCGGTTGATTGAGAAAGAGTTATCGTAATTCCGGCAATAAAACAGAAAAACAGAGCCAATAAAGAAATTCGCATGGTTGTAAGATTTTTTTTGAGGGTTATTGAAATTTTGAAAAGGTTTTCATTTCTTCACATTTGTTGCAGTTTGGTATACGTTCAAAAATTAAATTTAATTCTTGAATAAAAGTACTTGAATTATTGGAAACGTTTCCATTAATTAGTAACAGTTTAAAAACGTATTGTTTTGAATGTCTCATGTTGCCGGTTTTAACATTGAATAACGGGCGACACCATTTTTTTAATAAAAGCCAGCTAATGGCAAGTATTTAATTATATTAGCTCAATGATACCAGATGAGAAGGATGAATGAAGTAAACAGGGTTAATTTGACCCGCAGGGAATTTGTAAAAAAAGCTTCTTTAGGTGCAGGAGCAGCGGTGCTTGCGGGCAGCCTGCCGGTGCGATTAAGTGCTTATGCCGGTGGAAGTGAAACCCTGAAACTTGCCTTAATTGGATGTGGCGGAAGGGGAAGTGGAGCTGCAAGCCAGGCATTGCGCGCGGATGATGGTGTGAAGCTGGTTGCAATGGCTGATATTTTCAGAGACCGGCTCGATAACAGTTATCAAAATCTTTTAAGAAGGCATGAAAATGAACCTGAAAAAATTGATGTGCCTGATGAACATAAGTTTGTTGGGTTTGATGCCTATAAAAAAGCTATTGAATTGGCTGATGTAGTGGTTTTGGCAACACCTCAGGGGTTCAGGCCAACGCATTTTAAAGCAGCTGTTGATGCAGGCAAACATGTATTTATGGAAAAACCTTTGGCGACCGATGTGCCTGGTGTTAGAACAGTTCTGGAAGCCGGGAGAAAAGCAAAAGAGAAGAATCTGAGTGTTGTTGTGGGCCTTCAGCGCAGGTACGAAACTCAATACAGAACAATAATCCGGAAAATTCATGATGGTGAAATTGGCAAAATTATGTGTGGCCAAATCTACTGGAATGAAGAAGGTGCATGGATGCATCCGCGTCAGCCTCAATATTCCGAATTGGAATACCAATTGCGTAACTGGTTTTACTTCAATTGGCTATCAGGAGATCTTCCGATCGAGCAGCATATACACAATATTGATGTTGCAAACTGGATTATTGGTGAATACCCGATAAAAGCCCAGGGTATGGGCGGCAGGGAAGTAAGAACAGGTAAGGAGTATGGTGATATCTATGATCACAATTTTGTTGCACTCACATATCCGTCGGGTGCAGTGATCAATAGCCAGTGCAGGCATCAGCCGGGTACTTTTTCACTTGTTGGGGAAGAGTTTCAGGGATGTAATGGGTCTGTTTCTTTCACCTGGAGGGGAGGATCTGCAATCAGGGATACCAAAGGAAATATTACCTATGAACATGACCCGTCAAATGATTTGAGCCCTTACCAGGTAGAACATAATGAACTGTTTGAAGCGATTAGAAATGGCAGGCCTATAAATAATGCCGAATATGGTGCAAAAAGTACGTTATCCGGAATAATGGTTCGTATGGCATCGTATTCCGGAAAAGTGATTACTTGGGATGAAGCATTCAACTCAACACAAATACTGATACCGGAAATACTGGATTGGGATGACACTCCGCCAACATTGCCAAACAAGGAGGGTTATTATCCCATACCCATTCCCGGAGTTACGGATGTATTGACATGAATTATGGTATGAATTTACGAGCACAAAATTACGTGTAATGCATTAATTGCAAACGATAACATTACTGAAAGTTATGAGCTTCAGGATCTATTTTTCAGTTTCAATCGTAAGCAAAAAAGGAATTATCAAATCATGGGTTTGATAATAATTCAGTAATAATTCCTTAACAAAAAATGGTGTTATTTATACTGAATTGAAAATAAGGCAGATAGAATTAGCGCAAAAATATTGATTTGGAAGCGCTTCTTCTACCTTGGAAACGTTAACAATAAAAATTAACAGCTCTTTATGAATGAAAAATTACCACTCAAATTAAAACCAACAGTAAAAAAGACTTAAACATGAAAAAAACAATGATCAAATCATTTCAATTATCATGCCTATTGATCTCATTGTGCTTTTTAGCTGTATCTGTTCAAGCACAAACAATAGGTGGTACAGTTACGGATGCACAGACCGGTGAAGTTCTTCCCGGCGTGAATATTGTAGTTCAGGGTACAACTACAGGTACTGCCACAGATGCAGACGGAGAATTTCAGCTTGCTGTTCCAAATCTGGATGTTACCCTGGTCTTCTCTTTTATAGGATACATTACACAGGAAATTGAACTTTCCGGCAGAACTTATATTTCTGTGGAAATGAGTATCCAACCATTACTTGGTGATGAACTTGTGGTAGTTGGATATGGTACCCAAAGAAGAGCAGATGTCACAGGATCTATCGGCACAGTAACAAGCCGCGAATTTAACCAGGGAATTATTTCTTCACCTGAACAAATTTTGCAAGGCCGTGTTGCCGGTGTTACAGTTACAGCACAGAGTGGCCAGCCTGGTGTACGCCAAACGATTACTGTTCGCGGGCCAGGAACACTGAGAACCGGAAGCGGGCCTCTATATGTAATTGACGGAGTAGCTATAGATAACTCTGATACCGCACCTGCAGGTGATGGATTTGGAATGTCGAGTGCTACACCCACAAATCCTCTTGCATTCCTGAATCCGCAGGATATTGAATCCATCAATATTCTTAAAGATGCCTCAGCTACAGCTATTTACGGAGCAAGAGGGTCTGAAGGTGTAATCCTGATTACTACGCGTCAGGGTCAGATGGGTACAGCGCAATTTAATTACTCAAGCAGCTTTGGCTTTTCGTCGATTGCTAATCAGATCGATATGCTGAGCCCGGATGAATTTGCCGACTTCCAAAATAGCCGTGGCCGAACCGATCTTGACAGAGGTTCCAGAACAGTATGGATGGATGAAATTCTCAGAAATGGAGCTTCGCAGGAGCAATCCATGTCTATCAGTGGCGGAACCCAGACAGCTCAATATTTTGCTTCTGCGTATTTCTCCAATCAGGAAGGAATCATTAAAGGTAGCGATGTTGAAAGATATGGAGGCCGTATCCGCTTGAACCAGCGTTTTCTGGATAACCGGTTAAATATTGGACTAAATGTAACTGCTGGCAGAACCAATACAAATTTTGCTCCGATTGGTAATGATCCGGGTGTATCTGGCGACATGCTTACTGCGGCGATGACTCTCAACCCGACCTATCCGGTACGTAATGCAGATGGCACTTTCTTCATTGCTGAAGACCAGAATATGAACCCACATCATGCACTTCAATTTATTAGCAATTTCTCGGAAGTTACAAGGGTACTTGGAAGCCTTGAAGCAAGTTTCGAGATCATGGAAGGCCTTGTTTACAGGGTAAATGTGGGTATTGATAATTCAAGTGGTACCCAGATATCACAGGTGATGCCTCATGGAATTTTCCGTATCAGCAACCCTCTCGGCCGTTTGGTTGACGGAAGGCGTGAGAACAGTAACTTTCAGACAGAAAGTACTCTGAATTATATATTTGGCACACAAAATCATAATTTCAATCTCCTTGCCGGAATGTCATACCAAAGATTTACATTCCAGGGCAGGAGCTTCAGTGTAAACAATTTCTCTACAACTGAAATTAATGCCTACCATAATCCCGGTATTGGCAGCAGCCTTACCATCGCCGAAAACAGGCCTGGTGGATTTGCATCCCAAAATGAACTTCAGTCATTCTTCGGCCGCGTGAATTATGATTTCCGCAGCCGTTACCTGCTTACAGCCACACTAAGAGCTGACGGTTCATCCAGGTTTGGTGAGAATAACAGGTACGGTTATTTCCCGTCTCTGGCAGCCGGCTGGCAGATCAGCAACGAAAGTTTTATGGATAATATTACCGCAATCAGCAACCTCCGGCTGAGACTGGGATGGGGAATGAGCGGTAACCAGGAAATTCCAAATGGTATCACTCAGCAGCTGATTAATATCAGCAGCGGTGCGGGTGCCGGTCATGAACTTATACCCGGTACCGTAACTCCAGGTATTACTTTTGTGAGAACAAATAATCCGAATATTCAATGGGAAGTGTCCAAGCAGACAAACTTTGGCCTTGACTTTGGATTATTTGCTGATGCACTTTACGGTACAGTCGATATCTTCAGGAAAGTATCCACAGATATCCTCTTCGAAATGACTGCAAGCGCAGATCCTATCTCTCCAACCGCATCATTTTGGACAAACCTGGATATGGAAATCATCAATCAGGGTGTTGAGATGTCTCTCGGTTACAGACAGAATATCGGAACCAACTTCACATTCGATATCAATGGTAATGTTACGTTCCTTGATAATGAAGTTCGGGGGCTGCCCGTATCACAGATTCTAACAGGCGGCATCTCAGGCCAGGGATTATCTGGCGAAAGAGTACAAGCTATTCTGAACAATCAATCAATCGGTACTTTCTTTATACTCGATTGGACAGGACTTGATTCTGATGGAAACAATGTCTTCAGGGATGTTGATGGCGATGGCAATATCACGAATTCAGACAGGATTGTAGCAGGAAGTGCACTACCGGATTTTACTTACGGTATTTCGACTTTCTTTGGCTATAAAAATCTTGATCTTAGAGTAAACTTCAACGGTGTTTCAGGAAACATGGTTTACTTTAACGACCATAACGGACGGTTTGTGATGCCACAGTTGTATGGTGGAAATAATATTGCAAGAATCGGTTTCGATCCGAATGAAAATCCGGCAAATTCAGCCGCTGCATCAACGCGTTTTCTTCATGATGGCAGCTATTTCAGGCTAAGTAATGCTACACTGGGATATACGGTGAATACTGCCGGGGTTCTGGATTTTATCAGGGAACTGAGATTTTCTGTGACCGGACAAAACCTGTTTACCATAACCGACTATCCCGGCTTTGACCCTGAAGTAGATACGCCGAGAGCTGTTGGAGGTATAACAGCAGCCGGAATTGATGCTTCCCGTTACCCAACGGCACGCTCTGTAATATTCTCATTAAACATTGGTTTCTAAATACATAAAACAAATAATCATGAAAAAACTAATTATAATACTGGCATTGTTTTTTGTTACAGGAACCATCTACTCCTGTACTGATCTTTCCGAAACGGTAAGAGATACTGCTCTTGGTGAAGAAGTGCTGAATCAGCCGGGTGCTGTTGAGCAAATTCTTGCACCTGCTTATGCAGGTATGCGAAGCCTGATGTCTTCTCATAACTGGCTGAATAACCTTCAAAGTATGTCATCCTATGAACAAATCACTCCATACCGTGGTGGTACGGACTGGTTTGACGGAGGTCGGTTTATCGAGATGCATCAGCATACCTGGGCTCCAACACACGTATCAGTAATTGATGTCTGGAATGGTGTTACTCAGGGTGTTGCGCGTGCTGCAATAGCAGAACGCTCTATTGCAGATCTTGGCGGATCTCCTCAATTGATTGCAGAAGCCCGGGGTTTGAAGGCTCTTTATAACTATTGGGCATTAGACATGTGGGATGTTGCTTTTGACAAAAAAGCTGAAGATATCGGAACAGATGTTGTTTCAACTGTATACAGAGGGTCTGCTGCAGTAGAATATCTGTTGAGTGAACTTGATGCCGTAGAAAACCAGTTAGGAACTGTTTCCCAGGTTGGTGAAACCCGGTTTAACCGTTCTGCTGTAAATGGACTAAGGCTTCGCCTTCTGATTAATAAGGCTGTTTATTCTGACCGATATGCCGCCAACTTTAATCATGATAATGCTGACCTTCAGGCTGCCATAACTCTGGCTACAGAAATAATCAATTCCGGTGAACATAGCCTGGAAAGCAATAACTACTTTGATATGTTTGACCTGAATAACGAGGGTCATCCGGAATTTCTCTTTGCTCACAGACAAAGTGCAGCTTCTGGTGGGCGTGGCGATATGGCATGGTTCCAGACATCACGAAACCGCTGGAGAGCGCCTATTGAATCTTTTGGAGGCAATAATGGATCCGACGGTGCTGCCATGACCCAGGAATTCGCCGATATCTGGGTTGGCTTTGAAGATGATCCGCGCTATTTCACAAGATATATTCCGGATGGCGGTACTTTGGAAAATGATGAAGATTTCAATTGGAATCGGGGCCTGCAGAAGGGCCAGCAGTATGGTCTGATTCGAGAAGCTCAAAGATATCTAAGAGATGAAAATGGTCATCTCATCATTGGCCCAATTATTGATCTTGCACGGAGCGGTGATCCTCTAATTTATACCCGCGAAGTTGGAGTTGTTACAGATAACCAGCATTGGGCCGGTTACAGAATAATAAAATGGGACCTTGATCCAACCACGAACGGCAGGGGCCAATCCAATATCAATATGGCCTGGATGAGGCTCGGTGAAGTTTATCTGATTCGGGCTGAAGCTAATGCCCGTCTTGGAAACTGGGGTGCTGCACTTGCTGATGTTAATGCTCTTCGTGCTGCAAGAGGTGCTATGCTTCTGGATGCAGCTCAACTAACTACCCTGAGCGATGTTCAGCGTGAATGGCGTATGGAGCTGTACCATGAGCATTTGACAAGAACATGGGAAATCAGATTTGGAAGCTGGGAAGACACCTGGAGAGATAAATCCAGCACAGATGTTAACAGAAGGTTGTTCCCGATACCGCAAAACGTTATCGATGCGGCTTCAGTAAATCCAGGATACCTCGAACAGAATCGCGGTTATTAGAAGTGATTTTAAAAATGGGCTTTGCAATATCATCTGAATTGCAGAGTCCATTATTTACATGATGTAATATTTTATTCATTTTGCCTGACAAAGTTTTTGGTTCACAAAAAGGATTAAAAACTTTTCAGGCATTTTTTTTAAGCCGGATTAAGGTTCTGTTATTTTAGTTTACGAAAACCTGGAAAATCACTTCACAGCAATGCGAAATGCGCTTAGCGCTAAGCGAAAATGAATTCCGTAAGCTTAAACACTGTAAAACAATACTTTAGTAACTATTATGAATAGACGTTCTTTTATCAGAAACAGCTTTGGTGCATCTCTTGGCGCCTTTGCACTTGGTCAAAATACTATTGTATCATACGGTAAGCGTGATACCATTCTCACAACTATTTCCCGCTCCAATGATCAACAAGTTGAACGCCTATTGCAAAATGTTCAACGTATGATTGATTCATCAGGCGGACGTATATTAAGCGGATTTCTGCTTTCAGTTTCGGCAGCATACTGTGCCGAAAGCTCCCGCTATTACCACAGCAGCAGCCTCATCGATCCCATGCTGAAAGTAACACAGGAGTTGAAGGAGCGACAGAATCCTAACGGTACGTTCGACTTTGGCAATCTGCAATCCCCGCCCGATTCCGGTTTTATGGTTGAACAGTTTTTCAGGGCACAGGCACTTCTTATTAAAGATAGTTCACCTCAGACAACTCAACTGCGTGAATCTTTGAAAGATGTAATGCTCAATACAACCGAAGCACTCGTCACAGGTGGTGTCCATACTCCCAATCACCGATGGGCTATATGCGCGGCACTCGCCGGTGTTCATTCAATATACCCGGATGAAAGATATGTGAACCGAATCAACGATTGGCTGGGCGAAGGCATCGGGCAGGATGCAGACGGACAACACCCGGAACGAAGCCCGAATTATGATTCGGCTGTCAATAACCCTTCCTTGCTTGATGTTGCCATATATATGAATCGCCCGGAACTGCTTGATCCGATAAGGAAGAACCTTGAGATGACTACTTACCTGCTTGAACCAAATGGAGAGGTAGATACCATTGCTTCAAGAAGGCAGGATACGGACAGGGTATTTATGATTTACCGGTACTACCTGCCTTACCGATATATGGCGATAATTGATAATAATCCGCTGTTTGCTGAAGTGGCAAAATTTATCGAAGAAAATGCAATGGATCAACTCGGCAGCCACCTTGCCGATTTTATATTACATGAACCTCTTCAAAATGATCTGCCTCAGACTCAAGGCAACGCAATTTCTGACAATTACACAAAGCACCTTGTTAACACAAACCTGGTCAGAATTAAAAGAGGAAATACAACTGCGGCAATTTTCGGTGGTACCGACTGGCATTTGGGACATGGGGCTTGGTCGGGACTCTCACATAACCCCACTTTTTTTAAAATGCGCAAGGGTGATGCAATACTCGAGTCATTAAGAATGGCCCCTGCCTTCTTCAGTACGGGATATTTCCGCAGCAATGGGTTAGTTGTAAATGGGAACAATTACCATTTAACCGAGCAGCGTCAAACTCCCTATCATCAGCCTCTGCCCCGGCAATATAGAAGGGAGGATGGCATCTACAAAATGTCTCCTGACGGTAGGTTTTTCAGTATGATGGATTTTGCAAACCGCCCTAAAGACTACATCCGACTGAAAACGGATGTAAGGATTCAGGAGATGAATAAAAGTGGAGCTTTTGAATTGGAAATTTCAGCAGATCAGACACCAAATGTTGCTTATAGCATTGAATTGTGTTTCAGAAAAGGAGGAGAGCTCTCGGGAGTGATACCACAGGCCAATGATCCGGAAGGTTTCTTTCTGAAAGAAGGTACAGGCAGTTACAGGGTTGGAAATGACGTGATTCAATTTGGCCCGGGAAAAATGGAACATTCTCGTCCGCCAAGGCCTTATGAACAATATTCAGTGCATAACGGAACAATCCGTGCAGATGGCTACCGGGTGTTGATTACCTTATATTCACCATTTCATTATACCCTTAAAATATCATAGAACATCAGCATACTATATATGAAAATCACAACAATACAACTTTCTCTTTTCTGGTTTGCTGCATTATTCTTTTTGTCCTGTACACAGAACGAATCACAATCTCAAAGCTCCTATGCCGGAGATCCAAACTGTGAAACAATAACATCTGAAAATGCAGATCATTGCATCAGGCTCAATCAAATCCAGGTTTTTGGAACACATAACAGCTATAAACTTTATCCGCATCCGGAACTTGTGGATCTCCTCAATGAATATGCTCCCGGCTGGGCTGATAATATTAATTATGAACACCGGACAATCCGTGAGCAGCTTGAAGAACTGAATATGCGCCAGTTAGAGCTGGACATTTTCGCCGATCCTGAAGGAGGGTTATATGCTGAACCGGCCGGAGCGCTTCTGGTTGATGATACGGATTTTATCCGCCATCCTGATCTGATGGAACCCGGATTTAAAGTATTGCATGTTCAGGATACGGATTATAGATCCACGTGCCTTACATTAATATCCTGTCTGAAAGAAGTACGCGATTGGTCATTGGAATATCCTTCACATCTGCCCGTAATGATACTGGTTGAGGCGAAACAGCGGCCGCTTGAAAGTCGCGGAATGTTGAATTTTACTGAACCAGTACAATTTGATGAGCAGCTTATGCTCGAAATAGATAAAGAAATATGGAGCATATTTTCCCGGGAACATGTCATAACTCCGGATGATGTTCGGGGGGATTATGAAACTCTTGAAAAAGCGGTCAGCGAAAATGGGTGGCCAACGCTGAGTGAAAGTCGTGGAAAAGTCTTTTTTGCACTTGATAACACAGATGTAACACGCGAGATTTACCTGTCAGGAGCTACAAACCTGGAAGGCAGGGCGCTTTTTGTAAGTTCACCTCCCGGAGAACCGTCAGCAGCCTTCATCAAGATGAATAATTCCATAGGTTCCTATGAAAGTATTAAGGAAAATGTGGCAGCAGGATATGTCATTCGCTCCCGTTCTGATGTTCCGATGCATGAAGCCATGACAGGGGATACAACCCGTTTGAATGCAGCTTTGTCCAGCGGTGCACAGTATATCAGTACCGACTATCCGGAGCCAAGCCCATTCGGATCAGGTTTTATTGCCGCATTTCCGGATACAGACGGCCCGGGCAGGTGTAATCCGGTGTCCGCACCTCCGGGTTGCCAAAATCATTTCATAACTGAATAATTTGGAATGACAATCATACCACGTTATTTACTGATCTGTGCTTTGATATTTTTGAGTTCCTGTTACAATCAGGATCCGGGTACATCCAAAGCACCGTGGACCACAGTGAACTGTAACACTATCACAGCCGATAATTCTGATGATTGTATACGAATGAATCAGATCCAGGTATTGGGCACGCATAACAGCTACAAGCTTGCACCACTGTCGGAATTGATAGATCTGGGTAATCATGCTATTCCCAACTGGGCTCAGGACATTGACTATGGACACAGGCCGCTCGAATATCAGCTTTCAGAATTAAATGTTCGCAAGCTCAAACTGGATATTTATGCCGATCCGGAAGGAGGATTATACGCCGAGCCGCATGGCGCAGTATTGACAGACGACATTGAGTTTCTCCGAAGGGAGGAGATGATGGATCCGGGCTTTAAAGTGTTTCATATTCAGGATGCCGATTACCGTACAAACTGCCTTACTTTTAAACAGTGTCTGGAGATCATACGTGATTGGTCGTTCGGAAACCCTGCACACCTACCGTTGATCATCTTGGTTGAAGTTCGTGACAGGTTTGTCGGTGATTGGGGGCCATTCACGTTTACAAATCCAATTCCTATAGACAAGTATTTACTTGAAAAGTTGGATCAGGAGATTTGGGATGTTTTTGATGAATCGCATATCATCATGCCTGATGAGATCCGTGGCAGCTTCAATTCAATTGAAGAGGCAATTCTTAGGCGGGGTTGGCCAACACTTTCACGCACAAAGGGAAGAGTGGTATTAGTACTGGACAATGGTGATCCTTATCGTGAAGCTTATATGGCTGAAAATCCGAAACTGGAGGGCAGGCCCATGTTTGTTGATTC
>PWLN01000156.1 GCA_003559375.1 Balneolaceae bacterium
AGATTGATCGAACTCAAGTAAAATATCCAAAACTGCATGCCGGATTGCGAATGGAAACTCTGTTGAAATAAAGGTTGATGATATATCAACAGCAGCTTCAGCCCCACCTTTTTCAGCAAGCAGCCGAAGTAGCAGCGGCACTTCATTTAAAACGTTTTCTCGCGTAACGAAATCTGAAACATAACCCTGGAACTGAACAACGTCTGTAACTTCACTGAGGGAATAAATTGCCTCGCGTCGAATATCAGGATCATTGGTTTGAATTACGATTGTCCTCAGCCTGCTGATCACCCGTTCATTGTTAAGGAAATTGGCAAGGGCTTCGGTAGCAGCAAGCTGAACTGAAGCCGGCTGCTGTGCAGATGTAAATTGTATAAAGCGCTCGTCTGTTCCTGATGCCCCAGCGGTTAATCTGGAAATGGATCGTACAATTTCTGCTACTACTTCTGAATCTGTTTCAGATTGCAGTAAATCATTCAGGGCGAGTTGCAAGTCCGGGTTTTCAGTATATCTTGACAGCCCTCTTGCTGCATCTGCACGCCTTTTTGGATTATCATCATTACGTAACTGATATACCCAAAACAGATACGGTTTTTCTACATGTAATGTGATGTCGTCTCTGTAGTCGATATGAAGAATCAGGTTTTCTACACCGGCTGAAATATTCAGAACCATTCCGTCTGACTCTCCGGAAAAGGTAACTTCATGGCTCCTTGTATCCGTAAAGGTAACTTCTGTTACCCGCACTGTCACCAGTTCATCTATCGGCCGCCCAAGTGCCTCAAAGTGAATTTCAGCCGTTCCGGAGCCCTCCTCCCAAACAATCCTGGCTGCATATTCATAGGATTCCGAAGCCAGCCTTACTTCCGGCTCAGGCAGGTCAAAACCGGTAAAATATGGCTGCCCGGTTTTTTCATATATCAAAGAAGCAAAATCATGCCAGCTCAAGGTTCTGGTAGACTGAGATAAAAGTTCAGATAGTGTAAATAGTGCATCATCAATAAATAATCCCAGGTCTGCATCTTGCAGGAAGTATTGCCATGCAGAAAGGGTGCCACCTGAAAATTGAGAATAAGGCCCTGACTCTGAGTCAGTTTTCATATCAAAGTCAAATAAACGGTTAGCAAAATGAGCCTGCATAAAGAGTATGGCAGATGCATCGCTCCATTGCTCTTCCCGGATATGCGATCCCATCCACTGTGCCAAAACCCCCTTTTGAATTTGTTGTTCAATATCATCACCAGATTCCTTCAGGAATAGTACACCTGCCCCGTAGTTTTTTGTCTCCCAGTAATCTTCTTCGAGTAAAATAATATGCAAATCGCGATAAGGGAAATCTGTGCCAAGTTCACGCTGAACTCTTTGAAAAGCATCCGCTGCTGATTCCAAAATTGTTGGCCTTAGAGATTCGGATTCGTTGTAAATGTAGATTTGAGGATCGGAACGCCGTTCAAATGCGGGAAATCCACCGGCCTGTGCTGAAGTAGATTGTATTTCACGGAATTCACCGACAGCCCAGCTCAAAGCACTTGCAGGTACGCGACGAGTGGATGAAAATGCAGTCATTTCTTCGTCAACACTTACCAATTCCGAACTACCCCTCCTTCCAGATGCAATCATCGTTTTTCCGGTTGGATGCGTAAAAGCTATTTCAAATGTAAAAGCAACTCTTGGATGATCGATTACAGGCAGCCAATGCCTGGTAGTTTTAGGAAGTAATGAGGTCCAGATTGTACCATTGGAATTCATGTGCACACCAAATCCGGGCATTGTATCATATTGAATCCGAATGTTTACAGTCTGATTTCGGACAAGTGTCTCGTTGAGCATGATCACGATTCTATCGTCATCGGCACGGTATTGCTTATTCTGTCCATTTACAGCTACAGAAATAATATTCATTCCAACGGCATGAAACGTAATGCTATCGGAGCGGCTTTGTCTCATCGTGCCTCTGTAATGAACATCACCCTCAATAAATCCCTGGTCAGTGATCCTTATCTCAGCATCCATATGAGTCAGATCAACTTTCAGTCGTGGAAATTGTTCAAAATCCCAGCTCTGCGCATATAGGTTAAAAGAGATGAAGAACAGAAATAAAAACAGAATACTTTCTTTAAGATTCATTTTTTCTGTATTGATCAAATATGTTGAGTATGTCGTTGAGTAATGCTTTATTGCATGATAAGGCATTACCCGATTCAATTGAAATATTACCGTTTAAATCAGAGTAGGACGCGCCAGCTTCTGTAACAATCGGAAGCAGGGCTGCAGCATCCCATAAGTTCAGCACTGCATCAACCATAATATCTGCCCGCCCTGTTGCAACCATCATATGGCCATATGCATCGCCCCATGTTCTGTGAAGCCTTGTTCTTGAAATAAGTTCCGTCATAGCGTTATTAAAACCATATTTTTCAAAACTGGTAACATCTGTAGTGAGGAATGTTGCTTCTGACAGATCGTTACATTCTCTGGCTTTCACCGGTTCATTATTCAGAAAGCAGCCACTGCCGGTTACCGCTGATACCATCTCTCCCATTGCAGGTGCATAAATAACCCCCGCTTTCGGACGATTGTTTACCAGAACTCCAATCAGGGTAGTGTAAAATGGAATACCATGAATAAATGATTTGGTACCATCAATCGGATCAAGAACCCATACCACTTCACTTTTTTCATTTTCTATTCCAAATTCTTCACCAATAATACCATGGCCGGGAAAATTATCCCTGATTTTTTTTCTTATTACCAATTCTGCTTCCCTGTCTGCATTTGTAACCGGCGACTGATCAGCTTTCCTCTCGAGCTTGAACGATTTTCTGAAATAATTTAGTGTGGAATCTCCCCCGGCCCTGGCAAACTCAACAGCTGCCTCTCCCAATTCTTGTATAGATAAATTCATATGATTTTTCGCCCTTCGTTGATTATTTTTTAACCTTTTTTTTGAGTTGTGTAAAATACGATAATAACGTGAATGATGGCTATATCCTAAGCAGGTAAATGTTGTTAATAAACGGCGTTAAGTAACTATCATTAACAAAAAAATTTATTTTCAACAACATTCAGCATACTTTAATTATTCCGTAACAAGATACAACTTCCATGACCGAATTACAGATTATCAGCCATATTGCCGCTAAATTACCTTTTTCTGAAAAGCAGATTCAAACTGTTGCTTCTTTAATTGATGAAGGTGCCACTATCCCCTTTTTAGCACGTTACCGCAAGGAGGTTACGGGAGGGCTTGATGAAGAGCAGCTTCGAACGGTTCGCGATATGATTGATTATTTTCGTGAACTCGAAAGCAGAAAAAAAACCATTCTAAAATCTATCAGTGATCAGCAAAAACTCACACCGGAACTTGAGGAGAAAATTAAAGCATGTAGTGACCTTAAAACTCTTGAAGACCTCTACCTGCCTTACAAGAAAAAGCGCAAAACCCGCGGAGATATTGCAAAAGAAAAAGGCCTTGAACCCCTTGCAGGCCTGATATGGAATCAGGAAACAGAAACAGGTGATCCGCATACTATTGCCACACAGTACATTGATGCGGAAACAGGTATTGCGGATGCTGAAACGGCTCTCGCCACCTCACTGGATATCGTAGCTGAATGGATAAACGAATCAACAGATGTTCGGGATCTGCTTCGAATAATTATGAGAAAACATGGTATAATCACTTCAAAAAAAAATCCGGCAATTGATGGACGAACAAATTTTGAAGATTATTATGAATTCAGAAACCGTGCAGCTCACATCAAACCCTATCAAACACTTGCACTGAACCGCGGTGAACGTGAAAATGTGCTTTTTGTTAACCTGGAACTGAATCCCGAACGCACACTTGAAAGCATCGATGATGTGGTCATCACCAATGATCACTCCATTTTTACTTCCTGGCTGCAGGATGCTGTGGATGATTCCTATAAGAGGTTGCTATTTCCATCTCTTGAGAGGGAATTGCGCAACGAACTCTCAGAGGCCGCAGACCAGCATGCTATAGAAATTTTTGCAACAAACCTCAGAAACCTTTTACTTCAGCCGCCATTGAAAAATCAGGTTGTTATGGGGATTGATCCGGCTTACAGAACAGGTTGTAAAGTTGCTGTTATTAATGAAATGGGGGAATATCTTGAAGGCATCACGATTTATCCCACTCCACCTCAGGAAAAAAAAGAAGAAAGTGCGGAAATTGTAAATCACCTGATCAATAAACATCAGGTATCCCT
>PWLN01000385.1 GCA_003559375.1 Balneolaceae bacterium
TATTATGTAATAAAAACACCACATTTTCATTGTCCATTGTCCATTGTCCATTGTCCATTGTCCATTGTCCATTGTCCATTGTCCATTGTCCATCACCTATCCACTTCTCCTAAAACAATATCAATGCTTCCAACAATAGCCACCATATCTGCAATCAGCGCACCTTTTGATATTGCCGGCAGCATGCTCAGGTGTACAAAACTGGGTGCTCTTGCTTTTACCCGGAAAGGGCTTGCAGATTTGTCGCTTACGATGTAGTAACCAAGCTCACCACGTGGTGATTCTGTTCTCACATAGATATCACCTGCTTTTGGCCTGATTCGCTTGGGAATTGCTGCCATCACATCACCTTCATCCGGCATTCCGTCGAGTGCCTGTTCAATTATCCTGAGGCTCTGTTCCATTTCCCTGACCCTTACAATATATCGATCCCAGCAGTCGCCAAGGGTACCCATTTCTCCGGATCCAACCGGAATTTCAAAGTCGAATCTGTCGTAAATGGAGTAGGGGTCATTCTTACGTAAATCCCATTTCACTCCTGAACCCCGTAACACAGGACCAGATGCGGCATAATTCAGGGCTACTTTGTCTGGCACTACGCCAATGTTGGCTGTGCGCCGGATAAAGATTTTATTATAAGAGAGCAGGTCGTCAAGTTCTTTAATTTTTGGCCTGAAGGTTTTAACAAAGTCTGCTACTTCTTCTTTGAATTCCGGATGAACATCTCTCATGAGTCCGGCTACAGCCATATAATTATAAAGCAGTCGTGCGCCGCTGGCTTTTTCAAAAATGTCGAGGATTTTTTCACGTTCGGTGAAGAGGTAGAGAAACGGGGTGAAAGCCCCAAGATCGAGCCCGAATGCGCCGATTCCAAGCAAATGACTTGCAATTCGTTGCAGTTCGGCCATGATAACACGGATGTATTCCACACGTTCGGGTACTTCCAGTTCAAGCAGGCGTTCTACGCCAATAATGTAACCGTGTTCCTGGTTCATTGCGGCTACATAATCCATGCGATCGGTATACGGGATTACCTTGGCGTAGTCGTCCATCTCTTCGGCATATTTTTCAAAACAGCGGTGCAAATAGCCAATGTGGGGTTTTACGTCTTTAATTACTTCACCATCCAGTACCAGCTCCAGCCTCAATACGCCATGTGTAGAGGGATGCTGTGGCCCCATATTGATGGTCATTTCACGACGTTCGCCAGTATCTGTTATCGCTTCAATCATGCTTTTCACTTACTTTTTACTCACCTGTAGACACTCCATGATAAAATTCCTGTGGCGTATAATCTTTTCGGAGAGGAAAGCCCTCCCAATCGTCCGGGCATAATATTCTTCGTAAATCCGGATGATCGGAAAACCTGATTCCTACCATATCATAAGCTTCCCGCTCGTGCCAGTCTGCTGTTTTCCAGATCATCTCAATGGATGGTATTACAGGATCTTCTGCAGGTACACGAACCTTTAGTGCCAGCGTATGCTTTAATGATGTGGAATGGATATGATAGGCTACTCCAAGTTCCTCTTCAGCAGGGTAATGGAGGCCGCTCAGGCACATTAATGTATCAAATCGCAGTTCCTCGTCATCCCTCAAAATTTTGGATACATCCTTGATGTTATCAGCCGGTACTTTGATCCAGGGTTGTCCTGACTCACCACTCTCCAGGGCCAATTCGATGTCTGGTAAACGGTTTTGCAGAATTACTAATATATCCTCAGCTGTTTTCATGTTCCGGTCTCTTTTTTTTGCTCAATTGCATCATCATTTTTATGAATGATGCTTTCACCGGTAATTTTCTCCTGTAATTTCAGGAATCCTTCCAGCAATGCTTCAGGCCGGGGCGGACAGCCCGGAACATAAACATCAACCGGAATTACCTTATCCACGCCTTTTAATACATGATAGCCGTGCTCCCAGTAGGGGCCGCCGCAGTTCGAGCAAGAACCCATGCTGATGACATATCTGGGTTCCGACATCTGCTCATAAAGTCGCAATATCCGAGAAGCCATTTTCATGGTAACTGTGCCCGCGACGATCATCACATCGGCCTGGCGGGGTGACGACCTTGGGATGATGCCAAAACGGTCGAAATCGTAACGGGATGCCGCTGTAGCCATCATCTCGATCGCACAACAGGCCAGCCCGAACTGTTCGTACCACAGAGAGTTTTTTCTTGCCCAATTCAGGGCACTCTCCAGGCCTACAATAATGATGTTACTGTCGTGGTATTTCTTATCGAGAATTCCCATAAGGAGACATTGATTTATACTGGAATTTCAGATTGCCTTTTTCTCTTTTTCTTTTGTGAATCAGGTTCAACAACACCAACTCCCTCTATATACTCCGGTATCTTTGGTTTCGGGATATCCCACTTCAACTGACCTTTTCCAAGCTCATAAATGAATCCGATAAAAATCAGGAACACAAATACAAACATGGCTGCGAATGCAAACCATCCGATATCTTTATAAACTACAGCCCAGGGAAAGAGCAACAGGATTTCAACCTCGAAAATGAGAAACATTAAGCCAATGATATAGAACCGGTTATTAAACTGTACCCTTGCATTTCCGAACGGAATTTCGCCGCATTCGTATGTCATCAGCTTGATCTCATTTGGCCTGTTGGGACGAATGAGGCTGGCCACAAAAAGAGCCACACCTACAAAGATAGCCCCTGTAACAAAAAAGAGCAGAACATAGCCAAATTCTGAGAGCATGGTATTACTTCATCTTGTTTTTCTTTAAGAGATAAATTATGATATTTATACCTATTTATCCAAAATAATTACATAAAGTTTCACAACTTTTTTAGTGATTTACAGAATATTGCTTTACAAGCGATTTAAAAGAATTCAATTTATAACATTTCATTATTGCCGAAATTCAAATAAATAATTAATTTACATAGAAATAGAGTGTGTAACTAAATGTGTGAGAACTATTCATGGCAACAAATCTGGATATTGATGATTCACTGATAATGCGGGCAAAAAAAATCGGCAAGCATAAAACTAAAAAAGAGACTGTCACTAAAGCACTTATCGAATATATTCAAAAAAGGGAACAAAGTAAGATTGTTAAAGTTTTCGGGACTATTGAATATGACGAAACATACTCATACAAAAAAAAACGAGATCGCATGTGAAAGTTTTGGTAGATACATCCATCTGGTCAATTGCATTGCGACATTCAATTGATGTAACAGGTGCTGATAAAATCAGAGAAGAATTGAAAAATATTATTGATCAATCAGGTATTGCAATTATTGGCCCAATCCGCCAGGAACTTTTATCCGGAATTAAGTCGAAAAATCAGTTTAATCTTCTAAAAAAAAGACTGAATTCCTTCACTGATACATCACTTGAAACGGACGACTTTATACTTGCAGCTACTTTTTTTAATGATTGCCGTTCCAGGGGAATCCAGGGGTCTCATATAGATTTTCTGCTATGTGCTGTTGCATCAAGACGAAAGTTTATCCTTTTTTCTTCAGATAAAGATTTTGCACTTTATCATAAGCATCTTGACTTTGCTCTATACTATTATCCGGTTTAAATCAAGCCTGACAGTGACGGAATGAAAATTTCACGTGTAAAGGCCTGGGTCAGGCTAAATCAAAAATATGCCCCGGTCATCTTTTTTATATGCGGTTTGAGAAGTGCATATGTGATCTATTTTTTCAAGAAGTGTAACCTTTACCAAAACACTGTCATTTTTTGTGATCCTTGTTTTTCTTCTGATTGCAAATGAGCTTCTTAAAAAACGGATTTCGAATAAATACCTGCAATTCAGTGCTTATTTTTTGTCAACTTTACCTTCTTTACATTTTTCCTGCCTGTATTGCTGAAGGAGATGAATTCATTGATATTTTTGCTGTCTGGGTTAATCAGCCTTGCCATAACCATAACACACAGATCCGTCATTTTGATTTTTCTGTGGCCGCCAACATTTATGGCGCGGATCAGGGCAATGTATACGGGCATGATGATATGTTGTTTGTGTAATCGCGGAAATGTGACCATTTTGCACAAAATCTCTCAACAATTCAACAGTTCCAAACCCTCAGAAACGTATTTGTTTAGAATTTTAAAAAATCTTTATTTCTGAGATTTCATGATTAATAATTTCGCATTTGTTCAAGGAGATCCCTCGACTTCGACCTTTTACGCTATCGCTGCAAAGGTCTACGCTCGGGATGACAGGTGCA
>PWLN01000409.1 GCA_003559375.1 Balneolaceae bacterium
ACACCAAGTGCACCTGTCATCCCGAGCGTAGACCTTTGCAGCGATAGCGTAAAAGGTCGAAGTCGAGGGATCTCGCTACGCGTTCAAAAAATGAGCCCTGAGATAATGCGAAATCATCAGTCCTGAAACCTCAGTAATAAAGATTTTTTAAAATTCTAAAACATTTTACCATAGGCACAAGTAGACAGCTGTGTTAATTTATCGAAAATTCAGGTTGTTGAGCCGGTACAGGGTTCAGTTTTGATTATTCATTAGCAGAAATCGTCAGTGTTCCGTTTTCAAAGGTTGTGGTTGAGTTTCGTTCATCACTGAACAGAAACTGTCCGGATCGCACATAATTTTCATCAAAAATGATATGACGCATATTTGACTTGTTATCATGTGAATAACCGAGATGAATCATCCCGTTGCTTGCCTGTATCAAATATGGATAATCGTAGCGGCCTTCCAGATTCGTTTCCACATCTACCCAGTGCGGCCATGTTTTACCTCCATCCTCGGAAAGAGACAGACGCAACGGTGTTCTCGGTGAGTTGGTTGTGGGATTATGTGCCATCAGCAGGTTGCCGCTATCCAATTTTATCAGCGCAATTCTCGACCACGGGTTTGGGAGTCCGGACTGTATCGGATCGCTCCATGAACGCCCGTAATCAGATGAGCGGGTTACCAGCAGTTCGCCCGAATAGCGAATATAAGCCATTAGTTCGCCCGGCTCCAGCTCCACCGCTGACGCCATTATTCCTGGCCGCGGCCATTGATCCACATCACGGGGATATACCTCCCAGGTTTCAAAACCATCATCCGAGATCATAAATCCCACACCGTGGGGTGAATTTTCCTGATAAACAGGAAGTAACACTTCACCATTGCTCATCTCAACAGGATTGGTTCCAAACATCCATCCCCACTCCTCACGGAGTGTTCGAGGTTCCGACCAGGTTTCGCCCCCATCATTGGATGTGATTAGATCAAGTGTGGAGTCTTCATGGCCGAGGCCTACCAATGTGGTGTAAAAAAGGTAGAGTGTATCATTATTGTACCATAAAACGGAGTTGTGAATCTCTACCGGATCATTTCTTTCCATAACCTGCGGTTCGGTCCACGATTTTTCTTCAGCATCAAATATCGACAGAAAAATTCGACTTGCGGGATTTTCACCCCATTTGGTCTCTGAAATTGGCCCTTCAAGGTGCTGGGCATTGAATGAGAAAAGAATTTCACCCTCGGGCAGTTCAACCAGTGAGGCGGCATGTGAACCTGCAGGTGTTTGATCCGGGTTTGCAAGAAATAAGTCCTGACGCAGTGCAAATCCCGGTTCCCCCTCCTTTACCCAGGCTTCATTGAAGTGCGCCCATTTGATTGTACGGTGCTGAGTAGTCCGGTCATTATAAAAATGGCTATAGACCACATGAATCGTTCCGTCTTCGGCCTGTATTACAGCTGGATAATGACTTGTAGTTGCACCCTCTCGCCAGTCGAATTCCAGAATTCGTGTCCACCGCCAGGTTCTCCCTTCATCATCGGAAATTGTAACAGCAAGGCTGTGGCGTCCGCTTTCGGTATTGTTATAAACCATCAGCCAGTTTCCATTTTCGAGAGTTATAATGTCGCTTCCTGAACCGGGATTCGGAAGTTCGGAATAGGTAACCATGCTCCATGTTTCACCTCGATCGGAAGATCGGCTGGTATGCAATCGTTTAGGCGGCGGGCCATTGTCACGCATGTATATTACAAGCTCGCCATCTGAAGTTTCTGCAATCCCTGCCTGAATATTACTGTTTCCAATAATCGGCTCGCTATAGGTCCAGGTTTCACCCCAATCATCGGTGATGGCCATGATGGAGTTCCAGAAACCATCGGAATAAAGCGGGATGACCATCCTGCCGCCATCCAGAATAACCGGTTTGTTGTAGGATTGCCATCCGATCCGGCGCATTAGCGGATATCCAAGCTCAGCATCTGTATAGCTGCCGTCTGCATCGTACATGCGCCCACTTCGCACCAAGTGCTGCCCTTCGGCTCTAAAAATCATCTCACCCACACGTTCATCAAACCAGGCCCGGCTGCCCCTCACCGTCCCATCACCGGGCAAAAATGAGTTAATGCGTTCCAGGTAGTCCTTGTACTCTTTTGTTTTGATTTTAACCGCTTCAACGAAACGGTCTCCCGGCTGTATTCCCCGTTCGGTCTTATCACCGGGTTTAACCAGGAGAACTTCCTGCCAGTCCCACCCGGGCGGGCCTTCATCCATCATATAGTTGGTACTGATCCGGTATTTCGGCAGGGATGTTTCCCACTGATTGGCGATTACCGCATACCAGAATAACCACAGCCGTTCTTTACCATCGATAAACAGCACCGGGTTGATGTCGGGATATCCTTCCGTATTGGCCAGCTCAAACGGTTCACCCCAGCTATTCCGCTTCTTACTGAAACGTGCCCCACGAATACGCACATCATCGGCCCACCGTTCACCTGATCCTTCGAACCAGGCGGCCATCAGATCGCCATTTGGCAGTTCCACAATCGTGCCGCCATGTGTGTGAAGACTGATCGGATCAAATATTTCTGCTGATCTTAAAAAAGGCCCGCTTTCTGAGTGTTCTGCATACTGAACATCTGCCCGGCAGGAAACCAATATCAAAATCGACAATTGGACCATCAGGCCGATGATTTTTGTTACGTTCATGTGCTGATTATTTCGTTCAATTCATTCAGTAACTGCATTACCTTTTTCTTCTGTTCTGCAGAATGGCTTTGATAAGGAAGTGCCAGCTTATCATTACAGATTCCTAAAATAGAAAGAGCACTTTTTACACCCTGAAGGTAGCTTCCGGGAGAATTGCCGATGGTGTAGAGCCTTAATCTGATTCTCATAGTTATACTCTGAAGTTCATTCATCTTTTCGAAATCACGCTTTTTAGCTGCGTTATACATCTGCACATAAAGAGCTGGAAAGATGTTCGCACCTCCCGGAACCCCGCCGTGTCCGCCGGAAAGAATGGCCTTTACCAGGATCTCTTCCGGACCGGTTAACAAAAAAAATTCCGGTTTACCTTCCATCAATTGAAGAACTTTTTGAAAATAGATCAAATCCCCCGAGCTGTCTTTCAGGCCGATAAAATTTTTGTGTTCAGATAGCTTTACAACAGTTTCCGCTTCGATGTTAACCTTTGTATGGGAAGGCATGTTATAAAGAAAGAGCGGAAGCGGTATCCGATCGGCCAGGTATTCAAAATAACGTTGCAGTTCTCTTTGATCTGGTTTAAAATAATAGGGAGGAGCTGCAACCACCGCATCGGCACCCAAAGTTTCTGCCCATTCGGCCAGTTTGATACTATCTTCTGATGATGTATCGGTAATTCCAACCAAAATCGGAAGCCGATTATCCACCTGATCACAGACCTGCTGCACCAATTCGTACCGAAGCCTGTAACTTAATCCGGGCCCTTCACCAGTAGTACCCAGGATAAAAAGGCCATGAACACCACCGGAGATCAGATGTTCGATAAGGCGCTCCAGCCCGGCAAGGTCCAGCTCATGCTGTGAAAGCAAAGGTGTGATAACAGGAGGTATGATGCCCCTAAACGGTAGCTGAACAACAGGTTGCTGCATTTCGGATTCAATTAATTTGGTTCACTGCAAGAATACAAAATGATCATTTTACTTAAAAGTTGATAAAACCATTGAACAGCACAGCAAAGTCCGGCAATACCCGGAAACCTTTAAGGGTTGTACTCCGGATTCACTAACGGTAATTTTGCACCGCTTTCATCAAGGATCTCCATCAGCCTTGTGTTAAGCGTATCGACAAGCTCAGGCCTTTCTGATGCAAGGTCGGTTGTTTCGCCGATATCATCAATCAAATGATACAACTCAACTTCCGGCCCTTCCCACCATTTGATCAGTTTCCACTCTCCGCTTCGTATGATACTATATGGCGGAATAATTCTTCCCTGCCGGTAATGGGGAAAGTGCCAGATGAGGGCATCACGCTCAAGCGGAGAAACACCACCGGTTAGAATATGAGGCCACAGAGACATTCCGTCAATCACCAAATCTTCAGGCAAATTGATTCCGGAGGCATCGGCTACTGTCGGCAAGATATCAAAACTCTTTACAGGCTCATAAGATACCCTGGCGGGGTCAATCACTCCCGGCCAGTTAACAATAAACGGAACCCTGATTCCGCCTTCATACGGATATCCTTTCCC
>PWLN01000129.1 GCA_003559375.1 Balneolaceae bacterium
AATCGGTCGATTAGGCTATCTACCTGTACCAAATTCTGTACCAATAACTACTAATTTGATATTTAAAGTACTGATTATAATAGCTATATATAACAGTATATGTGACCCCGCCGGGACTCGAACCCAGATCTAAATCTTAGGAGGCTATCGTTCTATCCGCTTGAACTACAGGGTCAATAAAATCAATAATTTTTCAAAAAGTTTTGGGCATGTTATTCATATCAACATCACCACAATATTTGAACTTAAAACAGGCCTCAATACATAATATACCCAACCTTTGCGTCACTCAGCGCCCTTTGCGGTTTCCAGAGCCAATGAACGGATTCGAACCGATGAACTACGCTTTACGAGAGCGTTGCTCTACCGGCTGAGCTACATTGGCTTTACATTAAGTATGATGTAAACTCCGGGCAAGTGTGCAAATTATGGACTTTTTTTGAAAGGTTGTAAGATTTTTTTGGTTTTGAGTATTCAAAGAAACATGTGGGGAGTAGTTTATGATGAAGTGTGCTCTGGCAGAAAGCGGAGGTTGGGGGCTAAAGCCCCGGTGCAGGTGTGATGCCTCGTCCCGTCAGCTAAAGCAGACGGTAAGTGTGCGGTTCGAAGTGAACAAACGAATCAACAAAATCAGATTCTATTTAGGAAAGTGCGCGGGTGAAATTATTTTCTGGCACCTCGAAAAAGTCATCCCCATAGAAACAGGCAGTCGAGTTTATCGAAAAATGAACCATTAAAAAAATGAGAACCTTTCGGAGCGACTCGTCAGATGACTTTATTCTGTTATATAAGTTTTCAGTGCTTTTTTTACTTGTTTCACGATACCATCCGGGCCGATTCCTACTTCATCATGTAATTCACGCTGGGTGCCGTGTTCAACGATGATGTCGGGTACTCCCATGATGGTGACCGGTACTGCAGCTCCTTTTGCAGCAACATATTCTGTGACAGCCGATCCAAATCCGCCCAATTTTGTACCGTCTTCGAGTGTTATGATACTGTCATATCCTGCCAGAACGTAATCAATCAAACCGGTATCAAGCGGTTTGGCGTATCTCATATCAAAATGGCCGATATGAATGCCTTCTTTTATTAGTTCTGCCATCGCTTCTGTTACATAATTACCAATTGGGCCGAAACTTAACACAGCAACTCTATCACCCTCAGCGATAATACGGCCTTTACCGATTTCCGTTTTTATAAACTCTTCTCGAACTGCCATTCCGGTTGATTTTCCTCTGGGGTACCGGATCGCCCATGCGGCGTCTTGATGCTCCGAAGATGTATAGAGCATATCCCGCATCTCTTGTTCGTTCATTGGTGAGGAAATGATCATATTCGGCACTGCCCTGAGATAAGCCACATCATATAGTCCATGATGGGTAGGGCCGTCGGCGCCTACCAGTCCGGCACGGTCAATACAAAATACAACCGGAAGTTTTTGTATGGCTACATCATGAATTACCTGGTCGTAGGCGCGCTGTAAAAAGGTAGAATATAGGGCCGCAAAAGCTTTTTTGCCCTGAGTGGCCAGTCCGGCCGCAAAAGTTACGGCATGTTGTTCGGCAATACCAACATCAAATGACCGTTCAGGGAAAGTTTTCATCATTGGCCAGAGGCTTGATCCGCTTGGCATAGCCGGAGTTATAGCAACGATATCTTCATTTTTGGCCGCAAGTTCAACAAGAGCATCACCAAAAACATCCTGATATTTGGGTGCTTTTTTTTCACTATTTAACGGCATCGTTAGTGGCTGTCCGGTAATTTTGTCGAACGGACTGCTTTGTGCATGCCATTTTGTTTGTTCACGTTCGGCCGGGGCGAATCCTTTACCTTTTACGGTTACAATATGAAGCAGTTTAGGCCCCGAAACCGTCCTCAGATCCTCAAGATGGCGGCGGAGTGTATCAACATTGTGCCCATCAACCGGCCCATAATATTTAAATCCTAATGCCTGAAAAAGCGCGCCCGGAGTAATGGCTGCGGTCATGGCACGCTCGAGCCGGGATGCTGCTTTTCGCATTGTTTTGCCAGCAGATTTGAAATGGCCAAGCAGATCATAGATTTCATCACGCATCTTGTTGAATGTTTTGCTGGTTGTGATCTCAGCAAGATACTCCTTCAAGGCCCCTACGTTTGGGTCAATCGACATGTTGTTATCATTCAAAACTACCAACATATCAGTTTTCAGAGCGCCAGCATTGTTCAATGCTTCAAATGCCATTCCTCCGGTCATGGCACCGTCGCCAATTACCGACACAACTTTCATATCAGATTTATTCAGGTCACGTGCAACAGCCATCCCTAACCCTGCTGATATGGATGTGCTGGAGTGGCCCACACCAAACGAATCGTATTCACTCTCTGAGCGTTTTGGGAATCCTGACAAACCATGATATCTGCGGTTCGTATGAAATTCTTCCCTGCGTCCGGTAATAATTTTATGGCCGTATGCCTGATGTCCCACATCCCAGATCACCTGGTCTTTCGGGGTATTATAAACATAGTGCAGCGCCACTGTTAACTCGACAACTCCGAGGCTGGCACCAAAATGCCCTCCATAAACTGAAACCGTATCGATGATGTAAGCCCTCAACTCATCACAAACATCCTGAAGCTGTTCCGCCTTCAATTTTCTCAATTCTTCCGGAATATGAATTGACTCGAGAAGAGGTCCCGGCTTCGGTTTATAAATTTCCATATAAATTTTTTAATCGTTGTTTGAGCTGCCTGAGACCCGGTCAATCTGCTCAATTTTTAGTGTAGCCTGTTCCAGCGTTTCAGTACATATCTTCGACAACCTCAGGCCTTCCTCGTATAATTCAACAGATTTTTCGAGAGTAATGTCTTTTTCACCCAGCTGCTCAACTATTGTTTCCAGTTTCTCTAAAGCTTCTTCGAAGGTGGGTCGTTCCTTTTTAGGCATACTTTTTTTTGATTTTAAAAACTGATCTTTTATCCATGCAAATTACGCTGATATAACTACAGCTTCAAACGCTTTTCACAAGATACGGGGCCTTCGCTGCAGATGAATGGCCTATATCGTCATGCCTCCGCGAAAGCAGACGGCAATATTTTTAGAGAATCGCCCTATTAATTATCAACATTACCCGAAGGAATCTCTCACGGTCAAGCCAATTCAGGGATTGACAACCCTTCGATATTTCCCGAAGGGATCCCTCACGGGGCAACATTCAATATTCGATATTCGATATTGGCTCCCTACCATTCCACTCTCTTTATCCGGTTTCCGTCAGATTTAAACCGAATTGCCCCCTCCAGGCTGGTATACTTTTGCCTTTCACTGAATTGATGCAGCCTGGCTACAGCATCTCGTCCCGGATGGCCAAACACATTTCGGAATGCCAATGATGCCACCGTGATTTCCGGCTCTACAAATTGCATAAATATTTCGGTAGAACTTGTATTACTGGCATGGTGCCCGGCTTTATACAGGTCAGATTTCAAAAAATCACCATAACGGTTTGCTATCCGGGCTTCCTGTGCTGTTTCTGCATCACCGCTGAATAGAAAACTGGTTTGGCCATAGACCAGTTTCAATGCAACAGAGTGGTTGTTTGGATTCCGGTCTCGGGGCGCATTTCTCTCGGGCCCAACAACAAACAGACGCAGCGCCGGATCTATTTCTATGATATCACCGGCAACCGGGTATCTTACAGGAATATTTTGTATCTCAAAAATTTCCATCATAGATTGGTAAAGTGCAGAATCATAGTCGTAATCACTTTGATATACTTTGGCAATCTCCAAATTGTTGAGCAGTGCAGGCATGCCCCCAATATGATCCGCATGAGGATGCGACAGGATTACGGCATCGAGCCTGGTTAAACCTATATGATCAAAGTATGGAAGAAGAACACGTTCGCCGCTGTTACTCATTGGAGACCATCGGCCTGCATCGATCAGTAAATGTTTACCTTCCGGCGTCCTTATATGAATTGCATCGGCCTGGCCAACATCCAGAAAGGTAACTTCAAGGGTTTTCCATACCGGTTTTTTTGCCGCCAATTCGAGAAATAGAAGATTCATGGAAAACATCAGAAGGATCAGGGTTTTCCATCGTATTTGTGGTAAATGAATGGCAGCGATAAAAAATATCGCACATATCCATATAAGAAACAGTGAAACAGGTGCTTGTTCGAACGTCAGATAACTGAATGATTGTGAACCCAGAAAATTTGCCACGTTGTGTATCCATTTTAATGAGAATTGCACTGGTTTCGCAATCAGGTAAAAAAATGTAGGCCCGAATGGCGTAATAAGTGCAAGAAGAAGTCCGGTTGGAACCGTTAGGGAAAGCAGTGGCACCACAAGGGCATTGGCGACAGGGCCGATAATCGAAAATTCACCGAAATAATAGATCAGGATCGGAAAAAGCCCCACCTGTACAACAACGGATACCATTATAATCGATATCAATCCTCCCCTGATACCGAAACGGTATTTGTAGGGTATCAGCTTTTGTGTTTGCGGCATGAGAAGTAAAATGATAAATACGGCGGAAAATGAGAGTTGAAAACCGATCTCAAAAAGTTGCCCGGGATTGATCAACAGGATGATGATTGCAGCAACTGCTGTAAGGTTGATGGAGTTTCGCACTTTATGAAACAGCTTTCCGTAGGTAATGAGCCATGCCATCAGTGAAGCCCTGGATACGGACGGGCTGAAGCCTGTTAATCCGGCATATCCCATTAGCAAAACGGTAAGCAATATCAACCCAAACCATTTCCCTTTGTTTGAGCCCCAAAGGAATGGGATAATCAGCCAAAAAGGTGCTACGATAAAGCCAACATGAAGCCCTGAAACGGCCATGATATGCGACAGCCCGGAGCGTGAAAACTCCTGCCGTGTTTCCGGGGTCAGTTCATCTTTGTAGCCGAGAAGAAGAGCTTTCGCCAGTGCGGCATATTCTCTGTCAAAAAGCAGGTCTGCATTTGTCTGTACATAAGCCCGGAATGGCCCCCAATTCAGCATCCGGCTGGTTTCAACGTGCTTTAATTCCACAAGTTCTCCATGAGCGGCAATTTCACGGCTATGCAACCAGCTGCCATAATCGAACTCATGAGGATTACGGCGTTCCGGAAATGAATAAAAACGAATACGTGTATGGATAAAGTCGCCAGCCTGTATCGGATAGTCCTGGTTAACACCGCCGTACAATCGAATGCGATAATGCATATTCCATTGCACATCTGCTGAAAATAATGTACTCTTTACATCCACCTCGAAAATCGGGCGACCAGAACCACTTCTGCCTGTAGACCGTATTCTTCCCGAAATTTCTGCTTCTTCCCATTCAAACAGATAAACCGGAGCAGCATTATCCAGCGATTTCCATTTCCGGTGTTCCACTATTTGAAACATTAACAAAGCGGCTGTAAAGATCAACAGCAAATAAAAGAGAGAAGAGAAATGCCCGCCCGCAAGCAGATTCCGCTTTCTGATGATAAACTCAAACAATGCCCATAAAAAAATAGAGAATAGAAAGAAGATAAAACCGATCAATAAAGGCATATTTACCAAAAGTGCCGTTGTAATACCGGCCATCATGAGCAGCATAATACGTATAGCAGGATATGCCGCAAAAGGAAACCGGTATGATGTAATCTGGCTCATACCTGTATGAACCGCAAAAGTGGATTATCTTACAGAAAATCTATAACTGTTTTCAATGATATACTTTGCCAAAACCCATTCGCAAATCGGTTATTCGGATTTTTCACTATTGGCTCGTATGGATAATTTGATACAGTAGAAAATAATATTACTGTGATCCATATTGCTGTATACAATGCAAACTTCAGTCCACTTGTGGACAGCAAATATGGTAACTGCGGGTTTTAACCCGGGGAGCAGTGACACCTATAACTTGAAAGTGCGGGAGGCACGGTCGATACTCTTTTCTTCAATACTTGTGAAAAATCTAGTTAGGGTTAACTTGTATAGTCTCTATTCGGTCATTCCCTCAGATACTCTTTCACAACTATGCTCTCGTATCTCATCATTCTTCTGCCTATTTTTATCAATTAAAAAATTCGGCAGGAATTCTGACAGATTAAGTTTGGATAAAATCACCATCAAATCACTAAAATTTCAGGGCAAGCATGGTTATTATGATCATGAGAGAGAAAATGGAAATGATTTTGAGGTCGATATTACCGCAAGAGGCAACTTTAAACCGTCAATCAACAATGATGACCTGGAACTAACATTCGACTATGAACGTGCACAGGAAATCGCTGCCGATATCATTCATGGCCCATCAGAAAAATTGATAGAAACCTTATGCCTTAACATTGGTAATCAACTATTTGAACAGTTCAGCCAGATTCAAAAACTGAGTGTATCGCTTAGAAAAATGAATCCACCTGTTAAATCACCAGCGAAATTCGCTGAAATAACGATGAAATGGAAACGGTAATCATCGCTATTGGAAGTAACCTTGGTGACCGGCTCACAACCATCCGAAAAGCCGGCAAGTATTTGGCTCAGCTTTCACATGATCCGGTAATAAAGTCATCGGTCTGGGAGTCAGAACCCGTTGGAGGAGCTTTGTATTCATTCTACAATACTGCGGCAGCAATCACCACAACGGCCAATCCTGTAGATTTACTTGTGTCACTGAAACAATTTGAGCAGCAGTGCGGACGCGAAAAAAATCCCCAACGATGGGGGCCGCGCATCCTTGATCTTGATATAATCAGTTATGGAAACTTGGTGATTGAAGAGGATACCCTTATCATACCTCATCCGGAGTATCAAAACAGACTTTTCGTATTGATGCCTTTGGCTGAAATTGCTCAAGACTGGGCAGATCCCAGAACAGGTAAGCCAATTTCGGAAATGATAAACAGTGCCTTTGTTTCCGGCCTTCATAAAACGGATCTTGAATGGTAACTTTCAAATATCCAGATCGTACCCAACTCTCTAATAATTATGCGCAATCAATTTGATTTTATTGCGATTGAAGGTGTTATCGGCGCAGGCAAAACAACCCTTGCCCAGCTCATCGCAGAACGCATGGGGGCCCGCCCGGTTTTGGAACAGTTTGAAGAAAATCCTTTTTTACCCAAATTTTATCAGAACCGTAAACGTTATGCATTCCAGACACAGCTTGCATTTCTTGCGAGCCGTTTTAAACAACAAGAAAAAATGACCAATCGTGACCTGTTCGACAGGTTTGTGATTTCCGATTATATTTTTGAAAAAGATCGTATTTTTGCCCGCCTGAACCTCGATGATGACGAAATGTCTCTCTATGATACGATTTATAATATCATGACGGGTATATCAGCAAAACCCGACCTGGTGATCTATCTTCAGAGTACAGTTGAGAGTCTGATGGAAAATATTGTAAATCGCGGCAGAGATTATGAAAGACACATTACACCTGATTATCTGAAGGAACTGAGTGACGCTTATAATCATTTTTTTTATCACTATAATAAAGCTCCGTTGATCATTATAAACGCTACAAATATTGATTTTGTAAACAACGCTGATCATCTTGCGTATATTGAAGAACAGATCTTCGAACAACCCATAAGGAGCAATACACATATTCACATTATTCCAGGCTCATGATTCGCTGGCTATTAATTGCTTTATTTATTTTTATCATCATCAGGATTCTCCGAGGTCCAAAAAACAGGAAAAGGCCATCCATACGTTTTCATTTTGGCAATCTGAATAACCAAAACGGCCGATATGGGCAGCAGCGCAAAAGGCTGGATGACATCGAAGAAGCTGAATTTGAAGACATTACCGAAAAAGTTAAAAAAGAGAAAGATTCATGAGTTTTGAGAAACAACACGAATTAGGATACCAGCTTTTACACGATAAAGATCTCGATAGCAGCCTTGATACTGCACGGCAGCTTCAAAAAATGAAGCCGGATGCACCGGAAGGCTACACTCTGGAAGCAGAGGTGATGCAGAAACTGAACCAGTGGGATGCAAGCATTTCATCTCTCAATGATGCAATTGATCGCGACCTTGACTCAGGCAGGTTGTATAATCTGCGCGGCTACGCCTATCTTAATAAAGATGACCTTGAAAAAGCACGACAGGACTTTGAGAGAGCCGTTTCGCTTGATAATCTTCCCTCTGCCCACCGAAATATGGTACTCTATAAACTGATGACCGGCAAGGGAAATGAAGCCATATCATATCTGCTCGACCGTATCCGTACCGATCCCCGGGATGTGGAAAACTGGATTCTGATGGGTGATCTGATGAAAAAGGGCGGCCATGAAGAAAAAGCACGCAGCTACTATGAACAAGCCCTGAAAATGGATCCGGATAACGAATATGTGATGAATCTGCTCGAAAATTAATTTGGAATGAAGCGATAGGATACCGAAATCATTCGCCGTTTCTCATCAGGATCCGTATTCCCGAAACTTATTCTGCCGCTACCTGCTCGTTATCCAGAACATATCTTTTCAGCCATTCAGACTGCTCCCAAAGCATGTGCAACACCGATTCCCTTGCTCTGTAGCCATGGCTCTCTTCAGGGAGCATAACAAGCCGGGTGGTTCCCCCAAGGCCGCTAACTGCAGCAAACATCCGTTCACTCTGCATTGGAAAAGTCCCGGAATTATTGTCTTCTGCTCCATGAATGAAGAGAATGGGAGTTTCAATTTTCTCAGCATGCATAAATGGTGACATCCCAAAATAAATATCGGATGCTTCCCAGAAATTGCGGGGCTCTGCCTGAAAACCGAACGGAGTTAGTGTCCGGTTAAATGCACCGCTTCTGGCAATACCTGCACTAAAAAGATCGGAGTGAGCCAGCAGATTTGCGGTCATAAATGCCCCATAGCTATGTCCGCCAATAGCCACCCTGCCGGAATCACCTACACCTCGCCTTTCCAATTCATTAATCACGGCCCGGGCGCTCATTGCCAGTTGTTCCACAAAGGTATCATTTGGCTCTTCATCTCCTTCCCCTATAACTGGCATCGTGGCATTTTCAACAACGGCAAACCCAAGGGTAAGGGCAAAATGCGGCCCCCAAAAACTCATGCCTGCAAAACGGTACGGCGAATCAGCTATCTGTCCGGCAGCATCCGCACTGCGGAACTCACGCGGATATGCCCAGATGAGGACTGGCAGAGAACCATCCACATCTGATTCATAACCCGGAGGGAGATAAAGAGTGGCAGAAAGCTGTACACCATCTTCCCTTTCATACTGTATAAACTCTTTATGCACATCTTTCAGATGCGGGGTTGGATGCTCAAAATGGGTAATTTGTTCAAGCTCACCGGATTCTGTATCCCGGATGAAAAAATTGGGCTGAATATCAGTTGACTCCCGGCGTGTGATGAACCTTGTACCTTCATGATCAAGCAAAGCAAAAATTTGCTCATAATAAGGCGATTCAGATCTCCAGATTTCTTTTGTTTCTCCTGTTTCAATATCAAATACCGAAAGAAACGGGCGATTCCCTTCTGGTGTTGACCCAATTCCGGTCATAAGCAGAGAATTCCCATCATCAATAGTGTTCAGAACCCAGGTTCCATATTCTGAACGGCGCATGTTTGGAGATCCCGGATCATTATAGCGGTCTTCCGTTGACAGATCAAATATAAGCCTGGGCTCATCAGACGGGTTATCCGGTATTATTTTCCAGGTTCTCTGGTGCCTGTCGGCACGCCAGAATTCGCTAACCAGTGCAAAACCTTCCTCGGCCCACTGAAGGCCGGAATAACGGTACTCAAGATCAATCAGTTTGATGGCATCAGAATCAAATGGCGCGGGTAAAGTATATAGACGGTCTCTCTTCGGAACATCGACCGATGGATCTCCACCGTCAAGCGCTTCAACCCAACTCAGAGCTGCAGGAACATCATTTCGCCAGCTCACATTGCGCGGCCCCTCTGTTGTGGCAGAAAATGCAATCGGAACACGATCGGCCAGTGGAAGTTCTGCAAACTGATTGACAAGCTCTCCGTTTCTGTCCAAAACCTGGATATTCTGTGGAAACCTGAATGCGGGCACCCTGTATGAATAAGGCCTTTCTGTTTTGTTTACAAGTAGATAATTCTGATCCGGTGAAAGTTCCACCGATCGGTAAACAGCCGGTTCACCAAGTATCTTCAACGATCCGCCAATTCCCACTTCTGCCAGTTGGGAAGTAAAATAATAATCAAACAATTCTTCATCATAACTGTTTTGCAGCAGATCCTGGTAGGTTCGTGCAGGACGGGCTTCACCGATATTTTCCTGAATTACCGGGCCTGTCGGCACCATATTTTGAACAGGCACATCACCCCGGTTTTGAGGAACAAGCTTTACAATTAAAGAGTTGCTATCCCCAGCCCAGCTAAAGGGAGATCCATAATATGTATTATTTATACCTTGGTTTAACAACTGTGTGGCAGTTGCATTTTCAGTATCAGCAATCCATAAATCGATGCTGTTATCGGTAGTAAGCAAGAAAGCAATCCACTTGCTATCGGCCGACCAGCTCACATTTGAAATTCGCGCATTTTCGGGCAATCCGGATATATCACGGTCGGTGCCTGTCTCGATATCACGCAGAGTTAACCCTGTAAAATAGGATGGGCGGCTGGGGCCGTTTGTATTCGGGTTGATACGAATTCCCGCCAGGCGAAGTTCAGGCTGGGCCAGTTCTTCAATTGAAGGAAGTGAAGGTACATGCTGCAGTAGAATGGTTGATCGGTCGGGCGACAGGCTTAATGACGGGTTGCGTGCGCCGTCAACGAGGGCAACCAATTCCTGTGTTGGAATCATATACCTGTCCTGAGATTCGGATCTTACAGGATTTAAAAAGAAAAAAAGAAGTAAGAAAAGAGAATATTTGTTCATCATGACGAAAGTGATTTTTGGATTTACTTCATATTCACGTATTGCATAGGTATTCCGAAATCCTGGCTTTTCAGATGCTGGATCACTTCCTGAAGCTCGTCAATTTTTTTGCCGCTAACACGAACGCGGTCGTCCATAATCGTGGGTTGCACCTTTAGTTTCAGGCTTTTGATCTCCTTCACAATTTTTTTTGAGGTTTCCCGGTCAATACCCTCACGGATGGTCGCATCCATTTTTACATGTCCTTGGCTTGTGCCCTCCTCATTCCCGTATTCAAGAGCTTTGGGTTCGAGATTTCGCTTGATGAGGTGCTTGATAAGAGTATCTTTCATTGCGCGCAGTTTCATACTTTCTGCAGCAACAAAATGAATTCGGTTTTCTTTTTTATGATATTCCATTTCGGCATGAAGGCCTTTGAAATCGTACCGTGTCGATACCTCTTTTAATGTATTATTTACGGCGTTATCCACTTCTTGGTGGTTAATTTCATTTACAATATCGAATGAGGCCATGATCTGTGCATATTTTTGTTATGTTTCTATTCAATGAAAAGATAATGAACTTAGTATCTTTTGCGACAGAAAATTTCTCTTTTTACAGAACCTGAAGCAGTACTTGTATTGCTTGAAATTTTTTTTCCGTTTATAGGCATCATCGCTATCGTGATATTGGCAATGAAAACTGAGGGAATGCACAGGTGGTTTGTACTCATATTGGGTCCGGCAATTCTGCTGATATTTCATGTTTTTTTGTTGGAGATGGACTGGATTTCCGGAAACCTGCTCACGGTCGCCATTTTCGGTATCATGATTATGGGCACCTGGTACTATTACATAGTATTGCTGATTATTGGCGTTATCAAAGGATGGAAATATTGGTGGCAGCGAAGATAAGAGGCCTGTAATTCAGAATCATTTAAGGTAATTACATGTCAAATTATTTACACAGCCTGAGTAAATAATTTCGCTGCAAAAAAGTAGCCTTTATTTCGAAAAATAAAGGCTACTTTATTTATTAATTGAATTTAAGTAAGAAAAAAAGATGAGTTTTATCTGCTGTCCTGACCGGTATTAACAAAACGTATACATTGCCCCTGATTGCGGAATCCGAATGCTTCCCAGCCGCCTTGCATACAGTCACTTCTTGTTTCGGGATCTAAAATACCAACATGCCAATAAGCAAAATAGTCTCTTGCACCATCATTGTAATGATTCAGAAAAACTTGTCCTATGTTGTTGCCTGTTGCAGTAATACCGCCAGCATCCTCACTGTTAATACTATAGTTCGCAAATTGATTATCTGTATCAAGAGAAATAGCTAATGTATTCCAGTCATCATAATTCACTTGAATACCAGATTCAATATAGCCGGCAATGCCATCCCATGTGTAAAATCCAGCGTTAATAGCAGCACTATTTCGATAAACAATAATCGGGTAACTTGATATTGGATCATCACTCGACCAAAATCCAACGTTTACCACATCAGCATCCTGCCACTCACTTGGTACAAACAAGTCAACTTGCACATGAAAACCAAAATCATCAACTTTTTTTATGCCTTCAAATTGACGAAATGGTTCTTGGTCTTGTTCAGCACCAATTACGCCAATTTTTGCAACATTTTCACGACCACCAAAACTAACGGATAATACTCCACCGGTAGGAAACCTTCTGTCTTCAACCCAATTGTTGTCCAGCTCATCTTGGGTGAATGGGTCCAGAAGAACTGATCCATTTACTGAATGTAGAAAATCAGATGGCTTTTCTTCCAGAATCATCGTATTTGAACTATTATGATCAACTATATTGTCGCAACCTATCACTATCAAACCTGCAATTGCAAGCAGTCCTGTTATTTTAAAGAATTTGAGTTTCATAAGCTTACCTAATTTTAAAAGTTTGAAAGCCCTGATTCAGGCTCCGGTTTTTGTTTAGAAATGCTTCATCTTGCCGAAGCAAGATTTATAATTAACATCGAGTCGTATATAAATACATAATTATAATTAAAAACAATTTCCATTATAATTATTTAATCTTAACAGGAAGCGACGAACCGCTGGGGTGATGTTTTTACCGGCAGGATTGGCGCTTAGCGCACTGCAAAATTATGAGCTATTCAGGTTCACAAAGACATAACAATCCTGAAACTTTACACGGATTAAAAGCTAATACTGTAGTTGAGGCTGATATTCCACAGTGGATCAGGATTACCGGTGATATCACTGTCAATGATTTTGTTGATAACAGAAGAAATGGTTATCGGAAAATCGTCGAGGGCAAGAGTAAGAGTTGACGCTGCATAAAAGCCATCTGTGTCTTCAAGTTTTAGATAATAAATCTGTGGCAAGATTGTGAAACGCAGCCCGCGGGCCAGATTCAGTCCGGGAAGCGCAGAATTAAGGCTCAGAAAATGAGATTCTTGTGGGAAAGCCCCGTCCATTGCCCCTCCGCGTAGATAGTAAAGGCCCACATCCATTCTGTCAGTTAATTTATAGCGAGCGGAGAGTTCACCTGCGAGAATTTTTACAACCTCCGTTACAGTTTCATTTCCATTGCCTTCGCTCTTCAGAAACGTATAGCCGGGATGCATCCCGATCTGAAGTGAAAACCGCTCATGACGAAGCAGGTCATACCTCAACCAAAGCAGAAATGCCCAGGGATCTCCCTTTGTGGAGAAATAAAATTCAGGTTCAAAGCGCAAACGATTCCCGGCCGAGAAACTTGTCAAAACAGCCGGTTCTCCCAGGCCAAACGCCGGAATGATGGATATACCCTCATTCGTAAGACTGAAAACTGCACTGACCGGTATACCGTCTGCCGGCTCTGTGGAATCCTGAGAATGAACCGGCCCTGCAGATACCAGCCACATTGAGAACAAAAAGAATAGAAAAATCGGTGTTGAGCAGGAATTTAGCATAGTGAACAATATAAAATTAGTTGCTCGGAATGAAAATCATACATTCATTTATAGTTAAGGATGGCTATGCCAAAAGATCTCTATCCACGATATCATAAAGTACAATTAGTGATGCACCGATATCTCATGGCCTAATACTCAAGACTCACGACTAACAAACTCCTCACACAAATCCCAAACCCTATCCTGCACTTCCCTGTTGTAGGCATAAACCGGGCAGCGTGATGCTGTGGCAACCTGTATGAGTTGCTCTTTACCCCCGGGTTTATCTTCAGCTTTTTGTATGATTTCCTGTTTATGATTGATCAATTCGCCGGTTATTCCTCGAAATTTTTCGCTGACACAGATATCATAATAATGATTGGCCATAAACTCAGGCGGACGAAAGAACAGATTCTGTATTCGTGCTGCAAAACGATATCCCGGTGTAAGTTTTGCTATCGTTTCATTCGACATAGTGGCACCGTTGATTTGCAGCATATTTACCGCAATTCCATCGTTACTGAATTTTTCTGCCATCCTTTTTGTAACCATCAAAAGTGCCATTTTAGAATCGCGGTAATAATCGTATACCCTGTATTTCGGATCATCCGGATTTTCACCCTGCAGGTTGCTGAAATTAATTTTCAGTTTAGGATTAAAAAAATGCTTGATAATGTTGCTGCCGGCCATCAGCACTCGTGCATCATCCGATTGTTTCATCAGGTCGAGCAATTCCATCGTCAAGAGATACGGCCCTGCCACGTTTGTTGCAAATGTCAATTCAATTCCGTTTTCACTGAGCTTGTAGGGTGAGCCGTGCTCAAAATAGCCTGCATTGTGGATCAGTACGTCCAGCCTTTTGTACTTATTACGGAAACTTTGACAAAACGTACGGATTGACTCAAAAGATGACATATCGAGCTTCATCAGTTCAACCCGGTCGTTCATGGAACCGGTGATCACTTCTTCCAGAACCGGACGGCTTCGCTCAGGGCTGCGGCAGGCCATAACAAGGGTATGGCCTTCTTTCGCGAAGCGGTGGGCTGCGGCTTTCCCGATACCGGAATTTGCACCAGTGATAATTACAATACGTCTGGCCATTGATTATCTGAACCTGTGTGGATCTGAGTTGGTACCAATTTACAAGTTTAATCTCTAACTTGTTCTTATAGAAGCAAAAAGGCTGTTAAGCAGGATGTACATTCCCGGCAGAATCATTAGGGTGAGAAAAGTTCCGATAATCAGCCCACCTATCACAGTAACTGCAAGCGGCTGCAGAATTTCATAACCATCGCCAATACCGATTGCCAATGGAAGCATGCCACAAATGGTTGTCAGAGTGGTCATGATAATTGGCCTGAAACGCACCTTGCCTGCCTCTGCAATTGCTTCTTCAACGGTATGTTCACCGCTCAGCTGGTAGTTCTCGGCAAATTCAACGAGAAGAATTGCATTGTTAACTACAATACCGGTCAGAAAAATAATGCCTAACAATACGGATGCGCTTAGCGAAAGCCCCGTTATCCATAGTGCAGCAGCAACTCCGATGAGGGCAAATGGCAGAGAGGATATGATGACAAGAGGGCTGAATATTTTTTCGTATTGCACGGCCATCACTACGAACACGAAAAAGATTGCCAGTGCAATTGCCAGGCGAAGGGAACGCCCGGATTCTTCAATTGCCTCCTGCTCACCGGCAAACACAATACTGTAGCCATCGGGCATATCCACATCCTGAAGGGCCATTCTGATTCGGTTCCCTACCTCACCCACGCCAGCTTCGTTCAGGTTTACGGTTGTATTTACCCAAACCACCCGAATTTGATTATAGCGTTCAATATGGGCCGGACCTGTTACCTCTTCAAATGTTACAATACTGCCAAGCGGCGCAAACTGTCCGGCCTGGTTGCCAATCGTAACCTGCCGCAGAGCCTCCACGGTACCAGTAATATCACGCGAATACCGGACACGAACATCATATTCAAATCCTCCCTCAACATATTGGGTGGGTACAAACCCTTCAACAGCACTATTCAGATACGCGGCTACACCGGCGGAGGTTAGTCCGAGTTGGGATGCACGGTCTTCATCGACTTTCACAAGCATTTGGGGTACCCGTTCATCACGCCCGATCTGAATGCTACCGATTCCCTGTATGTCCTGTATTCTTCCAAGCACCATTCGGGCAAGTTCATCCAGCCTTTCAAGATCCTCACCTACGATGCCGACCGCGATGTCGGCATCCACAAGGCTTGTCTGCAGTCCTTCAATTCTTGGCCCCCTTACCCGCTGCTGTACAAGCGGCAGGCCGTGATCCCTCATTTTGCGGCTGAATTCAGTGACCCACTCTTCGGCACCGTATCCCCTTCGCTCCATGTGAGGCACAAGCTGAATCACCCCGTCGATCATTCCACCGCGAACCGAGATCTGTCCTCCTCTGAAGTATCCTCCTGCTGTCATATAGTGCGTGTCAACATGCGGCATGGAATCAATGGTTTCCATGATAATTTCTGCAACTTCATTGGTTGGCTCTATGGAGGTGCCCAATGGAAGTGTATACCGGAAAGTTATTCTACCGTCATCAACCGAAGGCAGGAACTCCGTATCCATCTCACGAATGATCCAGATGCTACCTGCCAAAAGAATGAGGGGGAAGAAAATCAGAAGCCATTTACGTCTGAGTGTTCGAATGAGGATTGAATGGTAGCCGCCCCTGATCCGGTTAAATCCGTTGTTAAATTTCCTGAAAAGCCATGTATCGGCAAGGCTTCGCCTTTCAGTGAGTCTGAACATTGCCATCAGGGCAGGTACCAGTGTAACTGCTGCAAGAAGTGAGGCGATGATTGCAAACGCAATCGTAAAAATCAGTTCCCGGAAAAGCAGGGCGGCGAGACCGGTAATCAGCAGAAAAGGCAAAACAGCGGCGAGATTTGTCATGGTACCGGCAACCACCGCGGAAAGAACCTCCCCTGAACCGTCTTTCGATGCATTCCGGGGGTCTTTGCCAAGTTCTTTTTGATGGCGGTAGATATTTTCAATCATCACAATGGCATTATCGATCAGCAGCCCAATGCCAAGAGCGAGTCCGCCCAAACTCATAATATTGAGGGTAAGGCCGGCTGTTGTCATCAGTATAAAAGTGGCAATGATGGCAACTGGAATCATCAATGCCACAATCAGAGAGCGGCGGATGCTGCCCAGAAACAACAGGATGATAATCATAGCCAGAATACCTCCCAGAATTGCAGCTGTCATCACTGACTCCAGGGAAGATGTGATGAAAAATGAATCGTCCCGAATAATTTCAATATCAAAATCCGGGGTTATATAACCCGAATCCTGAAGTTCAGTCAGTCGGTTTTGGATATTGCTGATTACTTCAACGGTATTCGCCTGCGGCTGTTTCATAACAGATACCTGAACAGATTCCCGGCCATTCAAAAACGCAAACAGCCGCTGTTCACGGTGGCTGTCTGTAACTTCAGCAATATCGGAAAGCCTCACCATCTGACCTGATTCCCGAACCGGGATCAAAGTGTTAGCCACGTCCTGATATGACCTGAACCGGGTTTCTGTGCGCGCCATGATATCGTACTCATACGAGGTGATATTACCCACCGTCTGGTCGATATTCCGGCCGGCCAGAATACTGCTAACCTGGTCGATATTCAGCCGGTACGAAGTGAGTCTTTCGGGGTCTAACACCACATCAATCTCCCTGACCTTACCACCCCCAAGGTCAATCGTACCAACCCCGGGTATGGATGAAAGCTGGGGCATCAGGCGCTGATCAACCCATTCACGCACCTCAATTGGGGAGCGGACTTGTGATGATATCGCCATTTCAAAAATGGGACTTTGTGAGGGGTCCATCTTCATGATGCGGGGAGGATCGATACCAGGTGGAAGTTCGGTACGAGCACGTTCAAGCTGTCGGCTGGCATCCTGAAGTGCGATGTCTATATCGGTCCCGAAGTCAAAATACATTTCGATATAGCTGCGGCCTTCAGAAGCCCTGCCATGAATTTCCCTCAGGTTTTCAGTCGCTGATAGGTTACGCTCCAGAGGGCGTGTAACCTGCTCTTCAACCACTTCCGGGGTAACGCCCGGATAATTCACCACAACCCGAATGTGGGGATAGTCGATAAGTGGCAGCAGGTCAACAGGCAAACGGCCTGCAAAAAGTATCCCTATTACAATTACAACGGATGTGATGGCTATTGTGCTTACGGGCCTGCGAATTGCCCAGGCTGAGATGCCTCTGCTACCTGCGCCTGTAGTATCCGGTAATCCATTGTCGTGACTCATTTTTATGCTGCTCAGTTTCTGAATCCGTGCCTTCTGAAAGTACCGACTACCCGGACGGCCGATCCGTCTGATATGGCATCCAGATTTGTAGCCGCAACCGTAACCCCCGGTTCTAAACCTTCAATGATTTCGGCATATCCATCGCGCTGAATACCTACTTTTACCGGGATTCGGGACACCTGATCAATTTCATCGTTCAGGACATAGAGGAAGGTTTCACCATTTCGCTCATATACAGCCTCAGAAGGAACACTGACAGACTCCCGCCGATCGTCGGCTGCAAAACGGACTCTTGCAAGAAATCCGGGGCGCACTACTGGCTGACCCTGCTCCCTCACTAATTCCACTTCCACCGTGAACAATCTTGAAATCGGATCCATACCCGGAAATATCCGGCGAATCACTCCCCGGAATGGCTGGTCGGGATAAACGTCAAGATTCACACCCACTTCCTGTCCTTCCCGGAGGCCTGTAAGATTGAGTTCTGAAACACCGGGCCGTACTACCAGCAGACTCATATCGGTTACTGTAAACATTCTTTCATTCACTCCCACATTATTGCCGATTTCAACAAGACGTGAAGTTACTACCCCGTTGATGGGTGCTTTTACAGAACCAAAGCTGATCGTAAGTTCAAGGCGCTCAACATCGCTTTCGGCTTGTTCTAAATTCCGACGGGCTGTGAGCAGTTCTGCCCTGCTGATGGCATCCGATTCAAACAGCACAGCAGTCCGTTTGTAAATATCTGTGGCTTCGATGAGAGCAGCCCTGGCTCGCCTTAGCTCTGTTTGCTGCTGACGGGTATCAATCACCGCCATCACATCACCAGTACGCACCGATTGCCCCTCTTCAAAATTAACCTCTTCAATGAGCCCTGATATCCTCGAGGCTACATAGGAACGTTTATAGGCAATTACCTCAGAAGAAACTGTAAACGCGTCTGATAAGTCGCGAATTTCAGATGTTGAAACGGTTACCGGGGGGGCAGGCCGCTGATCTGCCGGCGGGCTATCAGAACTATTGCAGCTAATAAGGAAAGTGAGGAGAAATAAATGAAAAAGGGTAAGAATGCTAATAAGTCGATACATACTTTAAATTACAACGCGAATCATTCAGATGCGATTTTTTGATGGTTTTTTCCGGTCTTAAAATAAATATTAGTAAATGTTGATTTCACAATTCAATTGATTACAGAAACAACCTATCATGAAAGTTAGACGAGCTAATTATTTAATGGTTTGAATGTAGATATTGAATCACACAAATGATTCAGAAACCTGAAAATTTTCCGCCGTGCCATCAGTTGATGAATTGATAAGAAAAACTCCCCCTATCAAGGGGGGGAGCAGGGGGGTGTTTCGGGATGTGGAGTGCGGAAAGAGGTTGTTTATCGGTGTAGAATTGTGTGAAATCCCCCCGACCCCCTTTAGAAAAGGGGGAGTTTTTTCAAAAACAAAACTCCTGCGAATTTAACCAGATCTCACGAAAACAATCTTTTAAACCAGGCTATTTTTTTATCATCGTATGGCATATAGCGGATATCGGTATCGGGCCAGAATGGTTTTTTCAGGATCGATTGTTTGCGGCTGAATGCATCAAAACTGTATTTCCCATGATAAGAACCCATGCCGCTGTTTCCGGCACCGCCAAACGGCAGGGCTGGATTAAACGTATGAAATGGGGCTTCATTAATGCATCCGCCACCAAATGGAACTTCGTCCATCACCCGTTGTTGCAGTTCTTCATCATTGGTAAAGATATAGAGGGCAAGTGGTGAAGGCCTTTTTTGCAGTTCCCGGATTACTTCGTTCACATCATTGTAGGTAATCATTGGCAGAAGAGGCCCGAATATTTCATCCTGCATGATCTCATCATCCCAACCGGCTTTTATTAATGCGGGTTCAATAAACCGGTTCTCACGATTCGTGGAACCGCCAAAGATTACTTCACTGCCCTCAAGAAGGTTAACAAGGCGATCGAAGTGATGAATACTAATGATTCTCGTATAGTTCTCCCCCGGAATATAATCACCGGAAAAAAACTGCTTCAGGGCTTCGCGACTCTCTTGTACAAATTTTTCTTCCAGCTTCTCATGTACTAATATAAAATCGGGTGCTATGCATGTTTGTCCGGCATTGGCACATTTTCCAAGCCATACACGTTTGGCAGTAGTTTCAGGAGGGGCATCCTCATGAATGATAACCGGACATTTACCACCAAGTTCCAAAGTAACCGGTATCAGTTTTTCTGCTGCGGCTTTCATTACAATTTTGCCCACCTTGGGGCTTCCGGTAAAAAAGAATTTATCGAAAGGCTGTCCCAGTAATTCGGCTGTCTTTTGGGGCCCGCCTTCTATTACGGTAATCACATCGGTATCGAAATATTTTTCAACCAGCTTATTTAACAAATTTGAAACCGCCTGTGTAAGCTCTGAAGGTTTTAGTACCACCGTATTTCCAGCCGCAAGGGCACCTGCAAGAGGAAGGAGGGTTAGGTGAACAGGATAATTCCATGCCCCGATGATCAGCACTGTACCATATGGCTGTTTGTTAATGAAATTTTTTGATGGAAAAGTCGTCACAGTAGGTTTTATTGCAATCGGTTTCATCCAGGTACGCAGGTTCCTGATCTGGACATCGATTTCCTGAAGCACCAGAAATATTTCAGTGATATAAGCTTCACTGTAAGGCTTCCCGAAATCACTGTTTAAAGCATCAATCAGCAGATGCTCATTTTCAAGTACAAGTTTTTTCAGTGTTTTCAGATGTTTCCTTCTTACATCATAAGAACGGTTTACACCATTAAGAAAAGCTGCCTTTTGCCGCTCTACAAGTTCAGATATCGTCATGATGATTTTGGTTCTCGTCCTGTAAATGAATCCATGGAATGATACGCACCGGTTATGCTTCCAGACAGCCAGTCGAATACTTTTGATGGAAGTGTTGCTTTTAGAAGCGGTACAAAATGTATCATCATTGGAGCTTTGATTTCTTTTTTTTGGCTGGCTATTCCTTTCAGCATCCGGTCAACGATCTCTTCTGTTTTCAGGATAGGCACCATAAGCGGCGCTTTCACGCCGGCAAACATTCCAGTGTCGATATAGCTTGGAATTACAGAAGTTATGACAATACCGGTTTTTAACAATTCCATTTCTATCCGCAGTGATTCACTCCATCCCAGAACCGCCCATTTACTGGAGGCATACACGCTTAACCTGGGGATGCCGGTATAGCCTGATGCTGAGGCAAGATTCACGATATGACCGGAACCACGATCTAACATTTTCTTTAAAAAAGCATGCGCAACCAGCATACTGCCTATAGTGTTGATTTGAATGGTTCGTTCAATCTCAGCTACAGAATGTTCATGAAACAATTTCCCTGTAACCACTCCGGCACAATTGATGATGATATCCGGTAGAAGATTCTGGTTGACAAGCTTCTCGGCCTCCACCATGATACGCTCGGAATCAGAAATATCAATTCCTGCGGTAATCATTCTTGTACCGGTAGCATTCGTCGTTTTCATCTCATCAAGAATGTCCGGATTTCTGTCCCACAGAATCAGGGTTGTATCCGCAATCTCCGATACTTTTTCGGCAAAGCGTTTGCCAATACCACTGGCAGCGCCGGTAATGAGAATAGTTTTATGTTGGTAATAATCTTGCATCATTCTTTTAACCCAAATTACGCATAAGACCAAAAAGACATCCGAAGTCTTTCAAATTTTTTTTAAATCTTCAATATGTTAACCGATGAAGGTTCCTTTCGATGCTCCGTAAGTCTTCGGAAGTCTAATGCGTAATCCGGGTTTAATCTACTGAAAAAAGACGGGTGGATTCTAATTGATTTACAGAACCTGCAGTTTTTATTAAATCATGCCAGAAATCACCAATTTTTACTAATTTGTTCTGTAATAAGAATTATGCAGCACGAAGGATTAGCTGAATTAATTATTGACATCTACACGAATCAGAAAGTTCAAAGAGAATAATCTCTACTCAGAGAATATGAACCCTACATTATTGGTAAGGCTAATAATTCATTAATTGATATGAGCAGCGAAGAGCGCGAACTATCCAAAGACCTTGGCCTGATGGCAGCCCTGACCATAGGAGTGGGTACCATGATTGGCGCCGGTATATTTGTTCTACCGGCAACCGTTGCAGCGGATGCAGGCCCTGCTGCCGGCATTGCTTTTATTGTTGCAGGTTTTATTGCTCTGTTTACTGCATTATCCATCAGCGAATTAGGAACTGCAATGCCCAGAGCCGGTGGTGCATATTATTACATTAATGACTCTCTGGGGCCGATATTAGGTTCTATTGCGGGATGGGGTAACTGGCTTGGACTTGTATTTGCAACCGCATTCTATATGATTGGATTCGGAAGCTACCTCACCATTCTCTTTCCAGTGCCGGATCTCTTTTTTCTCTCTTCATCACAGGTTGGTGCTTTGATTGCAGCAATCATATTTATCTTCATTAACTATTACGGAACAAAAGAAACCGGTCAGCTTCAAATTGTGATTGTGGTGATTCTTGTTGGTGTACTCTCCATATTTTCGCTAGTCGGACTCTTTCACGTCGAAATAGAAAACCTGAAGCCCATTGCACCGCCTGAACTGGGTGGATGGGCGGTTGTGCTTCCTGCAGCAGGGTTGATTTTTGTTACCTATCTCGGTTTTGCAGAAATCAATACAGTTGCTGAGGAACTGAAAGATCCGCACCGAAATTTGCCCCGAGCAGTGATTGGCAGCCTGCTGTTTGTGATACTGCTCTACGCAATTGTGATGTTTGTGTTAATGGGTGTTACTCCCCACGCAACGGTTGTAGAGTACGGAGAGCAGGCTGTAGCCCTTGTTGCACAATCATTGATGGGCTGGCCTGGTCTCATTCTATTGACGATTGGTGGCCTTCTTGCAACAGCATCATCCGCCAATGCCTCTATCCTGGCATCATCGCGTATCTGTTTTGCTATGGGCCGCGACAAGATCATCACCGACTGGCTTAACCAGATTCACCGAAAGTTTCTGACCCCTTACCGGTCTATTGCTGTAACCGGCTTTCTGATTCTTCTATTTATCTTTATTGGTGATATAGCACTTCTCGCCAAAGCCGGAAGCGTACTTCATCTTATTGTATATGGGTTACTCAATATCGGACTTATTGTTTTTCGTGAATCGAGATCAACCGATTATCAGCCGTCTTTCAGGGTGCCTTTCTACCCAGTAGTCCCGATTCTTGGAGCTTTACTTTCTTTTGGCCTGATCGGGTTTATGGCGCCAATTGAGATTCTCTTAAGCCTTGCGTTTGTGATCTTTGGTATTTTATGGTATCTGTTCTATGCAAGGCGGCATGTTGAACCGCTGAGCCTTGTAGGAGAAGCAATAGTGCATGCTGCAAGGGAACCAGTAGAGACCGTTCATGCTTACAAGGTGGTTGTACCTGTTGCAAATCCTGAGACTCAGGGGGATCTCTTGCGCCTGGCTGCAGCAAGTGCCCGTACACACTATGAAGTGGATACACCCGAAATTATTGCTGTCAACGTCCTTGAGGTACCGCGGCAGACGTCACTCGAACAAAAAATTATATTTGAGGAAAACAGAGTCGAACGGCAGCGCACACTGCTTCAAAATGCCAGAAAAGCTGCCGAGGATTTGAAAGTAAACATACAGACGAGGGCTATCGTAGGCCGCAATGCTGGCAAAGCGATACTGAATGTGTTAAAAGAGGAGCATGCAGACCAGGTAATGTTAGGCTGGAGGGGAACACGCAGCAGAAGGGAACACATATTTGGTTCTACTCTTGATCCGATTTTAAAATTTGCTCCTTGTGAAGTTTCATTGGTTCATCTTAAACAAAGCAATCCTGGCAAGATTGTGGCACTTGCTGGGCCCGGGCCTCATGCCCCTGTAGCTGCGAGACGCGCCTTTGAACTGTCAAAATTATCCAATACAATACCCATACTCCTCAACGTTCAGCGCATATCCGATGATCGCGAATCTGATCCCGAAGAAGCCGGCCGTCAGGCTATTTTACGTGTTGCCCGTGCTGCTGGATTGGATACCCTTTCCTATAAACCGGTAGTATTGGTAACCAAAAATATCCGTAAAACAATTATGGAATCATTAAACAACTATGATACCATTTGTGTGGGTATGTCTGCCACCAGCGCGGTTGAACGGATCCTTTTTGGCTCTCTTGCCGAGCAAATTGGAAAAGAAGCAAAAGGTAATGTCATATTAGTTCGCGGCCCGTTTCGCCTCCACCGGTCTATCCGTCAGGCCATTGCCGAAAGGCTGATGAACAGGTAGGTATTAAATCGGATACAATCCGGCAAAATTCTGCCAATTACTCAGCGATATTTGTTACTGATTTAGTGAAAGGCTTATTTTATACATCAATTTTTGAATCTTTATAGACCCATGAAAAATCGCATTAAAATACTTTTCATCTCCATCTTCGCAGCCACACTAACAGGTTGTACTCAATCAAACAGCATCGAAGACGCAGCTCAGCTTATTACCCAGCAATCGCTTCTTAGCCATATCGAAGTGCTTTCCTCTGACGAGTTTGAAGGAAGGGCACCAGCATCCCGGGGCGAAGAATTGACTGTTAATTATCTTGTTTCCGAGCTGGAACAGATGGGTATTGCGCCCGGCATGCCAGATGGCTCGTATATACAGGAATTTCCGCTTCTAGGTCAGCAGGTAGACGGATCTGCCTCACATTTCACCATCTACAGAAATGGCAATCAGGTACAAAATCTCAGTTTTGGCTCCGATTTCATGGCATGGCCTTCTAATGAGGCGGAAGAAGTTTCGATCCGTAATGCCGAATTAATCTATGTAGGATACGGAATCCAGGCACCGGAATTCGATTGGGATGATTACAAAGGCGTAGACGTTTCAGGCAAGGTACTGGTGTATAAAAACAGTGACCCATCGCATGATCCGGATATTTTTGAAGGCGATGCACGTCTTTACTATGGACGCTGGAGCTACAAATTTGAAAAAGCCGAGGAGATGGGAGCACTTGGGGCAATCATCATCCATACCACTCCTACAGCAGGTTACGGCTGGTCGGTTGTTGAAAGCAGCTGGGGGCGTGAACGTTTTGCACTAAAAAGCGGTGATGAAGGAAATGGTACCAAACCTGAATTTAATGCATGGTTTACCGAAGAGAGCAGTTCAGCTCTTTTTGAAGCAGCCGGTCTCGATTTACATGAGATGCTGGAAGCCGCGGCCGACCGTGATTTTTATCCTGTGGAACTCAATGGAATTTTTCTCAATGTGGATATGACGGCAACCTACAGCGACATGTCATCCCGAAATGTTATTGGCAAGCTTGAAGGAAGAGACCGCAATCTTCGTGACCAATACCTGATCTTTTCAGCCCATCACGACCACCTTGGAATTGCTCCAGAACCGGTAAACGGCGACTCGATATTCAATGGCGCCTGGGATAATGCCTCCGGAACATCATCCGTACTGGAAGTGGCCAGGGCATTGAAGGAGGTTGAAGATCAGCTCCGGCGCACCCTACTCTTCATGTTTGTAGGTGCAGAAGAAATGGGTCTGCTCGGTTCGCTTTATTGGGCTCAAAACCCAACCGTTCACCCAGGGAAAGTTACGGCAAACATCAATCTCGACAGCATGCAGATCTTTGGTGAATCCAACGACATCGTCCTGGTTGGATATGGCCGCAATACATTGACCGATGTTTTTCGTACTCATGCTGAAGCAGCCGGCCGTGTTGTGGCCCGGGACCCACAGCCCGAACAAGGCTTTTTCTACCGTTCCGATCATTTTTCATATGCAAGAATCGGGATTCCGGCAATTTATCCGAATTATGGAAACGATTATATAGATAAACCTGAAAACTGGGTTGCCATTACCGACAGCGTGCGCACAGCCAATTACCATGCCGTTTCGGATGAGATCAATGAATACTGGGATATGGCTGGAATGGAAGCGGACGTGCGTCTTATTCTGAAAGCGGCATTTGATATAATCAACCGGGATGAAATGATGGAGTGGGTTCCCGGTGATGAATTCGAGGCGGTAAGACAGCAATATCTCAATGAACTGTAACTTATTTTGCCATAAAAGAAACTACGACTCAAAGATGTAATATAGATTTCTGAAAAGTTTAGTCAATGAAAACATTTTTACTAATCATCATCCCTGCTTTATTCTTATTGGGTTTCACAAAAGCTGAAACGGATAAACCGGCATATCTGCTCTACAACCCATCGGGTGATATTATTTCATATAATGATCTGCTTGAACAAGCCCTTGAGAGTGATCTCATTTTTTTCGGAGAACTTCACAACAGTGCAATTGCCCATTGGCTCCAGCATGAACTTACAAGAGATCTTGCAGAAGATCCTTCCAGGGATTTGATTATTGGTATGGAGATGTTCGAGGCCTATCAGCAGGTGCTGATTGACGAATATTTTTCGGGTCTCATTAGTCAGCGTAGTTTCGAAAGTGAAGCGAGGCTTTGGAACAACTATCAAACAGACTACAAACCTGTTGTTGAGTTTGCACGTGAAAATGGGTTAAAACTGGTAGCTACCAATATCCCGCGCAGATATGCATCTTCAGTATATATGCAGGGCATGAGTGCACTTGAATCTCTTGATAACCGGGCAAAAAGCTGGATGGCACCTCTGCCTATTGAAGTTGATACCGAACTTCCATCCTATAAAAACATTTTGGAAGCAGCTCAGGGCCATGGCGGCGACAATCTGATCTATGCCCAGGCGGTAAAAGATGCAACGATGGCTCATTTCATTCTGCTGAATATGGGAATCGATACACGGATGTTTCATCTGAACGGTTCGTATCATTCAAACAACCGGGAAGGAATTGTTTGGTATATTGAGGATACGGTAAGTGGTTATCAGATCCTCACGATCAATACCATCACACGGGATGATATACAACAGGTGGATCCGGAAGATCTGAAATCAGCGGATGTTACTCTTGTGGTACCCTCACGGATGACAACTACGTATTAACCCGGTTTTTAGTGAAAAGTGAAAAGCTGGAGCGGTAGCGTAAGTCCCGATAAACATGTCGGGATGAAAAGTTGCAGCTACAGTGACAGAATAGATTGAAGATCTTATAGAATACGGTCTCGATTTTCGAGACTAAATGATGCAAAATCCTTATTCACTTATTGAAAAGCAGAATCAGCAATAAAAATCATAAAGAATGAATTATACACAATTTCCATACTCCCGCGGCAGACGCTTGCGAAACTCGGAAAATATCAGAAGAATGGTTTCTGAAAACAGCCTATCTGTAAATGATTTCATTGCACCGCTTTTTGTAATCGAAGGGAAAAATCAGAAAACAGAGATCCCGTCCATGCCCGGTTATTTCCGGTTTACACTGGATTTACTTTTGAAAGAAGTTGACGAAATTCAATCACTGGGAATTCCCTCTGTACTGCTTTTTGCCAAAGTGCCTGATGAGAAAAAAGATAATGAGGGAACAGAAGCTCTCAATCCGGATGGATTGATGCAGCGATCTGTTCGGGCCATAAAACAGGAATTTCCAGAACTCGTAGTGATGACAGACGTGGCGCTCGACCCCTACAGCAGCTACGGGCATGACGGCATTGTGAAAGACGGGCAGATCATCAATGACGAAACTGCGGAGCTTCTTGCCAAAATGTCGGTGAGCCATGCTGAAGCAGGAGCCGATTTCATTGCCCCATCCGATATGATGGACGGGCGTATCCTCCTTATCCGGGACGCCCTGGAAAATGCCGGTTTTCACCATACCGGGATTATGGCTTACAGTGCCAAGTATGCTTCCTGTTATTATGGCCCGTTTCGGGATGCACTGGACTCCGCACCCGGGTTCGGCGATAAAAAAACCTATCAAATGAACCCCGCAAATATAACTGAAGCGATAAAAGAAGCGGTAACCGACGAACAGGAAGGCGCCGATATCGTAATGATAAAACCCGGCCTTCCATACCTTGATGTGGTCCGTGCAGTGAAAGAAGCGATAAATGTGCCTGTTTCGGTTTACAATGTGTCTGGCGAATATGCCATGATTAAAGCCGCTGCAGAAAAAGGCTGGCTGAACGAAGAAAATGCAATGATGGAGGCACTTCTCGCGTTTAAAAGAGCCGGAGCAGACCTCATTGCAACCTATTTTGCAAAAAATGCGGCACGATTGTTGCAAACTCCCCTTTTGTCCCGAAGGGATCCCTTAGGGAAGAGGGGATGAGTGAGCGCGTACAGTGCGAACTTGGTGGATCTTCACTTTTTAGTGAAAAAGCCCCATACCCATTGTAGGGGTTACACCCCCCCGCCCCCCCTTTTTAGGGGGGACACTCCACCTATCCCCTTTTTTTGGGGGAGGTTTTAAAGAATATCAAACAACAAAATAAATAAGCATAAATAAATGAAACGAGTTCTATTATTTCTCGGGACCAACCTTGCGATTATCGTTGTTGCAAGCATTACGATGTCGCTTTTAGGTGTTGGTTCTTTCCTGGATGAAACCGGGACCAACCTGAATCTGCAGGCATTGCTGATTTTCTGTTTTATCTTCGGTATGGCAGGTTCCTTCATATCCCTGTTGTTGTCGAAAAAAATTGCCAAATGGACCATGCGGGTTCATATCATCGATCGCCCACGAAACTCCACCGAAGAGTGGCTGGTGAGAACGGTTGAGAAGCAGGCAAAACAGGCCGGTATCGGCATGCCGGAAGTTGGGATTTTTGATGCACAGCAAGCCAATGCTTTCGCAACCGGCGCCAACCGTAACAAAGCACTTGTGGCTGTAAGCACCGGAATGCTGCAGCGGTTTAACCGTGATGAAGTTGAAGCGGTAATGGGCCACGAAGTGGGCCACGTTGCAAATGGCGACATGGTAACCCTGGCACTGATCCAGGGTGTGGTGAACACCTTTGTGATGTTCCTGGCGCGAATTATAGGCTTTGTGGTTGACCGTGTAGTGCTGAGAAACGAGCAGGGGCTTGGTATCGGGTATTTCATCACAACGATTGTTGCTGAGATCGTGCTTGCGATCCTGGCATCCACCATCGTATTCTGGTATTCCAGAAGAAGGGAATTTGTGGCCGACCGCGACGGCGCCCGCCTTGGCAGCCGACAAGGCATGATCAATGCCCTGCGAAGGCTGAAAGCAGAGATGGGTGTACCGAATCAACTGCCGGAATCGATGCAGGCATTTGGTATTACCGGCGGGAAGCGAAGCGGACTCAAAGCCCTCTTCATGACCCATCCGCCACTCGATGACCGAATAGCTGCACTGCAAAATTTAAGCGATTGAAATAGATGTGAGTCTTGAGTCCTGAGTCATGAGAAACGGATAATTGACCAAATAATTAAGTAGATAGCACAAACGTCTCGTTTGTGCTTATATTTAATATCGCAGATAGCGCAAACGTCCCGTTTGTGCTACAATCTTGTTCTCAAGACTCAAGACTCAAGACTAATAACCATGCTCTTAAACAAAAGCGAATACCTCTTTAAACAGGCACAACAATTTATACCCGGCGGCGTCAATTCACCGGCACGGGCGTTCAAATCGGTAGGCGGCATTCCCGTTTTTTTCAAAAAAGCGAAAGGCTCCATCATAACCGATGAGGATGGAAATCAGTTTATCGATTATGTAGGATCGTGGGGGCCCATGATTCTCGGCCATGCTTTTCCGGCCGTAGTAAAAGCGGTTCAGGATGCCTCCTTCAACTCAACTTCATTTGGAGCGCCAACAGAACTGGAAATAAAGATGGCGGAACTGGTGCAGCAAATGGTGCCTAATGTGGAAAGGGTTCGAATGGTGAATTCCGGTACGGAAGCCTGTATGAGTGCTATTCGTGTTGCGCGGGGGTACACCGGAAAAGAGAAAATCATCAAATTCGAAGGAAATTATCATGGCCATGCCGATTCGTTTTTGATTCAGGCAGGAAGCGGTGCGCTTACCCTTGGCAAACCGAGCAGTCCCGGTGTGACCAAAGGTACAGCCAAAGATACCCTCAACGCCGATTACAACGATCTAGATAGCGTTGAAAAGCTGCTTAAAAAAAATAAAGGGAAGGTTGCCGCAATCATACTTGAGCCTGTAGTTGGCAATATGGGCTGTATACCACCTCTACCGGGATTTTTGGAAGGACTTCGAAAATTGTGTGATGAACATGAAGCTGTACTCATTTTTGATGAGGTGATGACCGGCTTCCGCCTTGCACGCGGTGGTGCCCAGGAACGCTTTGATGTATGGGCCGATCTGGTCACATTCGGAAAAATCATCGGCGGCGGGTTGCCCGTGGGAGCGTTTGGAGGTAAAAAAGAGATCATGGATGTAATTGCGCCGGTTGGCCCGGTCTATCAGGCAGGTACACTATCGGGTAATCCTCTGGCAATGAGTGCCGGACTGGCTCAGCTGTCAACATTGGAAAACCACCCTGAGTACTATGTTGAGCTTGAAGAAAAATCAGACTACCTGGCAAAAGGATTGCAACATGTGCTGAACCAACACGGTATTGATTATCACATGAACCGGGAAGGCTCCATGATCAGTATTTTCTTTACCAAAGATAAAGTTACAGGCTTCAAAACAGCCAATACCACCGATCAGCAATTTTTCCGGCTCTTTTTCCACGAAATGCTTAAACGTGGCATCTATCTGCCACCTTCGCCCTTTGAAAGCTGGTTTTTAGCCACAACGCTTACAACAGCAATGCTCGATAAAACACTGGAAGCTGCGGAAGATGCGCTGCCGATTGCTAAATCGTTGTACAAAAAATAAACATGGTATGTTTATACGTACTCAGCACATGGCTCGACATCGAAGATCAGATAAGGGGTGAACCGCTTCATATCATCAAATAAACATACCATGTTTGGGGTGTGGGGTCGTGAGAAGAGAAACATGGTATGTTTATACGTATTCAGCACATGGCTCGACATTGAAGATCAGATAAGGGGTGAACCGCTTCATATCATCAAATAAACATACCATGTTTACTCAATGAGCTTTCTCAGGAATCTTCCGGAAACTCTTGCCGGCCACCATCCGGCGGATCGAGAATCTGAGCCGTTTCACCTACTGGCAGTGTTTCAATTTCAGGCGATATCCAGATTTTTTTGGGTTCATTTTGTTCGTTCATTTTCTTGTTGATTACATTGTTAATCTTGTTTCTTCAAAGGCCTGTTACAGCCAGGAAGTCGTGAGCCCGGTGGCTCACGACTCATGACTCACATCTACTTTATTAACGTTAATTGACGCGTGAGAAGCCGTCCGCCCGCCTGTAATCTGTACATATAGACCCCACTGGACAGATTCATGGCATTGAATGTTACCTGGTGGTGGCCGGCGGCCATTTGTGAATCCACCAGGGTGGCCACATGGCGGCCGGTCATATCATATATGGCCAGGCGTACATGCCCGGTTTCGGGCAGTTCATAACTGATAATCGTACTGGGATTAAACGGATTCGGATAGTTCTGAGCAAGGCTAATGCTTGTGGGTATGTTATGGCCCTGGTCAAGTGCATGGTTTGACAGGATCAGCTCAAAGCGGGCTTCCCCCTCGCCTGTCCACTGCCCGTGAACTGACGAGTGCACCAGGCCGCTGCCGGGTGAAGAGTCGTCAGACCACTTGAAGTGGTCAGACGACTTATCCGATTCCAATTCAAACCGGTAGGTTTGTCCATCACGAAGCTCGGTAAGGGTTCCGGTTTGGGTATCGCGCAGGTAGAAGCTGCCGCTAAAGGTGCTTTGTGAAGGCAGCTGCCACGACATGGTGTAGATGCCAGCTTCAGTGGTTTCGATACCAATGGGTATGGTGAGTTGGTCCTGGCCCGGCATGCCGGCCTGTGCCAGGGCATCCGAAGGCAGGGGCAGGCTGCGGATAGCATACGCCTCACCCTGCCCATCCAGGGCGTACAGGGAGAGCCATTGGTTTGACAGGTCTGATGAGGCAAGTTTTGGCGCATCGCTCAGATCTAGCCCGTGGGTGGCCTCATCACTGAACAGAATGCGCACGCGATCGCTATATCCCAGCGGACCGCCTGCAACATCCAGGCTTACAATGAACGGATCGTGATCCGGCTCTGCCTGCTTAAAGTAACCGGTGACCGGTTCGCCAAGCAGGGCACTGGTACTGTGCCGCAAGTCGGGGTTATCATCCTGTACTCTCACCCAAAATGCCTGGAACGGTGAAATGGTAACCGGCCCTTCCTGGCAGCTCAGGGTGACATAAGCGCCGGAGTTTGTGTTAGGATCCCAGATGGTGATGTTATCGGCAACATTTGTACGGGTGAATTCACAGAAATCCAGACCAAACGGTGTGGTATTACCCAGCAGGAAGTAGGTTACATCCTCATCATTCTGGGAGGCATCATAGAATAAACCGGTCCAAAAAACACCTTCATCGTAAGGGAAAAAGTTCTCATTGCTGATGGAGATGGTTTTTGGGAATGAGCTGCTGTTGTTGTCATTCTCATACACATAGATGATGGTACCCAGGCCGGGATTTACCGGTGTTGAGCCGCTTGTTGCCGGAGCCCAGTCATAGATGCTGTAATCTGCCTGGTACACATTATTGAAAGCGGCGCCCGGGTTGTTGGAGCCGGGAAAACCCTGCGTCCACACCGACGAGAACAGTGATCCCACTGTTTCTCCCTCGGTGGGAGGGGAGATAAACCGCCAGCCTTCCTGCCCGTCGAGCGTAACAAATGTGGCCGCCAGGTCGATGGTCATGGTGTAGGTGTCTTCACTTTCCGTGCCCTGGCTGTCGAGAATGGAGAATTCGAATGAATCATATCCATATCCATAATCTGCTGACTCGGAGTCGTAGGTAAGGTCGCCGTTATTCAGTTGTGCGACGGTAAGCACATCATTCACATTGCGGTTGAGATCCCGGTTTGCGGGCAGGCTGATAATCTTCATCGACAGGCCGGTGCTCAGGCCAAAATCGGACCCGCTGAAGATGTGGGCGGCGTTGTTCAGTGCAAGAACCCGCCGGTCTTCGCCTTCGGGGGCCTTTACGCAGGAATCTGAGCGGCCTGCATCGATAATCGTCCAGTTATTGAGTTCCCCGGTCAGAATTTCGCGAGCCTCTTCACCTTCACAATACTGAAGGCCTTCGGCGCCAAGGGTCACACCGCTTTGAACTTCGAGTTTGGCCCACTCAATCAGCGTGTCATCATAGTTTTCAATACTGAGCGCCGTGTTGTTCAAAAGGTTCGTCATATTACCTGATAAATGAGAAATATCCCACCCCCCCAGGCTTTGGTTAAATGACGTTGCCCCGCTGAACATTCTGGACAGCGATGTCACCTTGCTGATATCCCATTGGCTCACATCCTGATTAAAGGCAATGGCTTCGAAGAACATATCACCCATATTGGTGGCACTGCCTGTATCCCAGCCACCTATAGGCTGGTTGAACTTTTTGGAGTGCCTGAACATCTGATTAAAGTTCTCGACCTGCCCTGTTTCCCATTCGGTAATATCCCCGTTGAATTCATCGGCATCACGAAACATCTGGTTCATATCGGTCACTTTTTCGGTATTCCAGTGATTCAGATTCTGGTTAAATTCCCTGGCTTCGTAAAACATGCCTGCCATAGTGGTCACCTGATTGGTTGTCCATCCGTCAAGTGGCTGATTGAAAGAAGTAGCACCCCGGAAAACACGATCCATTCGGGTGATATTGGAGGTGTCCCAATGGCCAATCGGTGAGTTCAGGTTGGTGGCTGAACGAAACATCCAGCCCATATTTTCCACGCCGCTCAGGTCGGGTGCATCTTCTGCAGATATATTCAGATTGGAAGCCCCATAAAAAGCACGATTCATTGACGCCCACTCAATATCTCCCCACTGCACTACGTCGATGATTTTATCTCTGTCGTCCGACTGGTTGATATAAATTCTTGGGAAATGACCCGAAATGGAGACATCATACTTACCTGGTTCAGAGTACGTATGAGACAGTGAGTGCTCCACATCCTCAGCAGGATTATTGCTGTACGTATCTTCGGAACTATCCCCCCAATCTATTGTAAAATCATAACCGCCTCCGATCATGGGGATGGAAATTTGCAGATCTCCTTCTTCCACCTGCCAGGTGGTGATAAAAGGCAGGAACTGTTCACATGTCCCGGAAATGTCATCGTCGATAAACGTCCAATCGTAGGTATTAATCAGGAATTGCCTGGCATCAGCTCCGGTGCAGTAGAAGAGGCCTTCTGCACCAAGTACGATGTTTTCTGGCCCGTTATTTTCATCAACAAATGTGGCCCAACCCATCAAAGTGGCATCATAATTTTCGGTGGAGAGCCCGGAATTGTTGAGCATATTGTTCATATTACTTACTGCAGCAATGTTCCACCCTCCTAAACTATGATCAAATGAGGAGGCATCACGAAACATATTATTCATGGTGGTTACTTTTGCAGTATTCCAACCTGATATATCGCCATTAAACGCTTTTGCATCCCTGAACATGCCGGCCATATTTGTGACTTCCCCAACATCCCAGCCCCCAATATTTCCGTTAAAGTTTTCAGCTTCAATGAACATATCTGTCATATCGGTAACATTTCCGGTTTGCCAGCCGGAAATTTTTCCATTAAAATCAGTTGCTCTTCTGAAGGCCATACTCATATCGGTAATTGTAGCTGTATTCCAGTTATTCAAATCCGCGTTCAGGCTTGAAGCCAGGTTAAAGATCTGTCTCATACTTCCCACGGCAGAAAGGTCGGGGGCATCTTCCGCAGTAATGTTAAGATTAGTTGCCCCATTGAATGCCCGTTCCATTGAACTCCAGGCAATGTCTCCCCACTGTTCTACTGTGAGTATTTTCTCCCGGTCATCTGCATTAAAAAAGTATATTCTCGGAAAATACCCTGAAATGGAAACGGTGTATATACCCGGATCGGCATAGGTATATTCCAGGTAGTGAACTACACCATCAGATTCATTAGGTGAATAATCTTGTAGGCCATTATCATCTCCCCAGTCAACAGTAAATTCATAACCGTTTCCTATCAATGGAATACGTATTTGATTGTCGTTCGAATCACCGGGGTTGTTGGTTTTCCAGGTTGTAATGAAGGGGACAAATTCAGGGACTTCCGGGTCTTCTGGCCCATCACTTTCACCCTGGAATTCGAAAGATCCAATATCGATGATACCACCCCCGGTGAGATTAAATACCCTTGGATTTCCCGCAAGGTCTTCCGGGTCAGTTGGGCCTCCGGGAAACAGTGACAGATCTGTATCCGGATCTCCTGCATCAATTGCAGGGCTTGATTTACTTAATCGCAGAAAATCATCATTCTCCGGATCCGTACTTTCAAAAGCGGGATTTGATGTAATGGAATTTTCAGCAGTGAATCCTGCATCTACTACTATATCGTTGGCTTCATTGCCATACAGGCTGTAATAAAGAGTTGCCGTACTGTTATCACCATTCCAAATTTGATTCCCATTATTGTTTCCGGTGTTGCCCCAAACAATCGTATTTGTGAGTGTTGAACTGCTATTATCAAAGTTTACAATGCCACCGCCGCCTGCTGCAGCGGTATTACCTGTGATCGTAACGTTGGTAAGCTCAACGCTGCTGTTAGTGCTGTTATTAATTGCAGCACCGGAATTTGCAGTATTACCGCTCATGATAGCATTAATCAGGGTAGCTGAACTTCCAATGAGGTTAAAGATGCCACCTCCGCTACCGTCAGCAGAATTATCTTTGAAACTAACATTAACCAGTGTTGGAGAACTCTGCACATTCCACATTCCACCGCCGATACCGCCAACATTTTCATCGTCTAATTCAGCAACATTACCCGTAAAGGTAACGCCTGTTAGTTGTGGTGCAGAAGATGCTCCGTTTGACATTCCGCCGCCGGATGTTGCCCGGTTATTCAAAAATTCCACATCTGAGAGAACTGGTGAGGAATTGGAATTGCTCATCCCTCCACCCTGGCCACCATCAACATCGGCCGTGTTATTGCTGAATATTGAATTGGTGATGGTTGGATTGCTGCTGCCATCATTGCTCATCCCACCCCCGCTGGTTCCGGCATGGTTTTCAATAAACCTTGAATCCGTAATCGTTGGCGAAGATCCATTAGAATTAAACATACCACCGCCACTGGCATCTGTAGTATTATTCTGAAATGTAACGTTGCTTAAAGCAGGAGAGGAGTTATTATGATTAGCCATGCCCCCGCCGCTGTTAGGAAAGGTACCATCGCCATCAAATGCAAAGTTGCTTTCAAAAATACTATTTCTAACGGTTGGGCTGCCGGCCTGGTTATACATGCCTCCTCCCCTGGCTCGTCTTAATTCCGTGTTTGAAAAAACAGAGGCATTAGAATTACCACCCGTTATCGTAAAGCCATCGATTATGGCGGTTTGATTGGTGCCTGATCCGGTAACCACTGTGTAACTGTTTGCATCAGGCGATTCATTACCATCTATGTTGCCACTGAGTATCGTTACATTGGTTTCCCAATTTCTGTTAGAAAGAGAACCCTCCGAGCCATCAAAACCACCATAAATTGCCACACCATTCAAGAGCTGGAAGGTAGCATCCCGGTCGGTCGAATTGTCTGTGGGAAGATATGTTCCTGCACTTACCCATATTTGATTTACATCTTCAGGGGTGCAGGTTTCATCCGTATATAATGCAAGTGCATCGCGCAGTTCACCAAGAGCATCAGCCCAATTTGCACCGGTTCCGTTAAAACCTTTTCTCACAAACAGGATATTTGATGTGGCCGGGCAGCCATTTACTGCAGCACCCTGTTGTAGTTCAAACGCCCCAATATCGATAATCCCTCCGCTGCCATAATCAAATACACGGGCATTTCCATTAGCGTCGGTATCACTGGACAAATTTCCACCAGCATTAGAATATATCGTGTTACTGCCGTTGTTAATTGCCGGGCTCAATGGGTCGGTGGATAAAGCATGAGTAAAAACAGGTCCGCCATTATCCTGTAAAGCCTCTAAGAACGGATCGAGATTTTGAAGGTCACCGGTTTCAGTAAATCCGCAGCTTGTCCCTGATTCAAGATTATGCCCTAATGATGTAAATACAACAGGTTCACCATCTGGATTCTCGATACTGCAATCATTCCCGGTATCCTGATTTGCAATAATCGTATTTCCAATATTTAGCGTTCCACCCCACCATAGCAAGCCGCCAATTTGCCAGGCACTGTTATCGGTTATAGTTGAATTGATAATATTCATGGTAGCGGTAGAGTACATTCCCGAATAAATCGCTCCGCCGTTTCCGGAATTCAAGCCATTTCCAACTTCATTTCCACTTAAAGTAGTATTGATCAAAGATATTTCACCACCACTTATATGGATACCCGCGCCTAATCCATTAAATCCTTCATTGTTTCTTGATGTGTTATTGATAATCGATGAATTTAAAATATCTACTGTACCTCCTGTTACATTTATAGCACCTCCCCACTGTATTGCATGATTTTCACTTAGGGTGGAGCCGAAAATTGTAAGTGCGTTTCCATCTTCAATAATGATTCCCCCACCGATCGTGGCAGTATTATTTTCAATTCTGCTGTTATTAAATGTCACATCGCTGTATATCGGGGCGCCCGGACTACCGCCATCTAATAAAATGATACGTTCAATTACTACTCCGGCTCCAACTGAAAAACCTGAACCATCACCGTTATTATCAATGACACTATCATTTATCGTTGCTTTTGCACCAAGAAATTCAATTCCCTTATTTTTTGCCCCTGTTATCCGGCTGTTTGTGATTGTTAACTCATCATTATTTACAACGATCACTGCTGAATTACTGCCTGGACCGCTTACCGTTACTTCTATTCCATCTAATTCCGCTGATGTGTTTTCCGAAATCAGTAAGGCAAAATCCAAATCCACTGCATTTATTATGGCACGTTCTGTGCCGGTAGATTCAATTCTGATCGTTCTTTCCTGATTCAATATTTTTAATGCACCTTCTCCATCATTTGTACTGAAAACGGGGAAAAACCCTCCATCAATTTCAACAACATCGTCAACAATAATTCCAGATATTGAAATTGTGTACGTTTCCCCGCCTTGCAATATAATGGTGTGATCCTGGCTGCCATCGGCATTTGCTGCCATAAGAGCCTCACGTAACGAGCAATCTACACCGGAGTTACAACCATCGGGTACAGGATCGTCCGTCCTTGTCACCTCGAATACCTGTGCCTGAGTAACAGAAGCCAATACCAAAAAGAAGAAAAGAAGAAATTGTATTCGAAAAGCCTTAGTGTATTTTGACATAGTAGCAGTAGTTGGTTTGTCGGTTATTGAAACTGATTTTTTTTCAGTATTGTATCATGCAACATTTGGTAAAAGAAAGGATCAATGATTTTGAATAATTTGAACAATCACTTCTATTTAATTGCCATTTGGCTTAAAACACACTGCAAACAGTATCAAAATCTTAACCAAAATGATCCCATCAGCCTCCGGGATCGCCGCTTTCTGTCCTTTCCCAATAGTTTGTTTGGTTCAGCTACATCTCATGCAAAAAACTATAATCATTGCCAGTAATTCTGATAAAGAATCCACAAGCCAGGCATTCGATTCGATAAGTACTCCTTTCAGAGAGGCGTCACAGAGAGCGATCTATAGAGATGCCTGTTCTTATTCAGTTCCTGCTGAATTTCTGCTACGATCTCATTTTTCCTCTCTTCGTTTAATCCACTGTAACTGAAAGATCCTCCGATCACAACAAAATACACCAGATCAGAACCGGGCGGCCTGAGCCCCCTCAACTGTGAAACCGTGTAAACAAAAGGTTCGCTCTTAGTGTTATCTTCACGCACTACCTGTAACTGATACCGGGTTACATCATTCCTCTCTTTAAACGTTGCTATAAACCTTCCGTTTGTTACATCCCATGTGCCATTCGATTGTTGGGTAGCCGGAATAAACATTTCGAACGGCACTTCAAACGGCCCGCTATCCTTATCACCATCGGCATTGCTGTCGGTTCCGCAAGCTGTCATGGCGACAAACAACGTGAAGGCAAGCAGGGTTTTCAATATTTTTTTCATCGTGAATGGCCTGATTTAAGTTACATTTTTGATGCATTTGCAGAGAATTTTTCATCCCATCCCCATGGAGATAACTTTCTACCTACATCCCTGCTGTTTTCAATCACTCAAAATAATTTTCCTGATACGGTTATTTAGAAGATCGGAGACCAGTAGATTTCCATTTTCATTTATGATGATACCGTAAGGAGCATCAAACATGGCTTCATCTGCGGGGCCATCGTTGAATCCTTGCTCACCGGTACCGGCTACTGTAGTAACCACACCGGTATTCGAAATTTTCCGGATTCGATTGCCTTGCGACTCAGCCACATAGATCGTTCCATCATCAGCTATCGCCAGGCATGCGGGGTCGTTAAATTGGGCACTTAGTGCAGCACCGTCAGCATATCCACGCTCTCCGTTTCCTGCAATAACCGTAACGTCTCCGTTTAGGGTAAGTTTACGAATCATATGATTTCGGGTATCCGAGATAAAAATATTTTCACTGCTATCCATTGCCATACAAGTAGGCCATCGAAAAGATACTTCCGTGCCATTGCCCTCGGCAAAACCAAATTCGCCACTGCCGGCAAATGTTGTTACTTGCAGATCAGGAGAAATTTTTCGAATCCGGTTGCCATCCATATCGGCGACGTACACATTTCCGTCAGAATCAATAACCAACCCATCAGGCAGTTCAAAACTTGCTGCAGCCGCGGTCCCATCAATGCTAAACCGCGCACCTGTACCTGCATAAGTTGTCACTTCTCCATCCGTTGATATTCTTCTGATCCGACTGTTAAAACGATCGGCCACAAACATATCACCATTGGGATGAAAAGCTATGCCATTTGGATGAAAGAACACGGCCTCTGCAGTCGGTCCGTCCCGGTGCCCTCTTTCTCCGGTGCCTGCAAATGTGGTTACCTCACCATCAGTATTGATTTTCCTGATCAAATCATTGCTGCTGTCAGATATATAAAGATTCCACTGATCATCGAATAAGAGGTTCTTTGGCCAGTTAAATGTGGCCTGAGCCGCTGGGCCATCATTAGTCCCTCTCTCACCAGTACCGGCAAAGGTGATTACAGTAGCGGAACTTCCACCCGGAGGATTGGGATCATCATTCGGCTGATCAACCGGTGGCTGAGGGTCCGGATCGTTAAGATCACCCTGCGTGCTATTATCGCTACAGCCTGTAAGCAGGAAAAAAAGCAATGCAACAAGAAGATAAATTGGTTTGACCCTGTTAAACATGATTACTGAAGATTTAATATTTAGAATTACCGTACCATGCAACTTTTGTTGCGGTATCGGCTCATTGATAATGCTGTTATGTTTTGAAATCAGGAAAAAACATGGTATTTCTATACGGGTCTGTTCACAGCGTCACTTCGTAAACGGGTTCGATGTTGAGCCAGGTGATGGGGAATGATAGAAATACCATGTTTGGGGCGATGGGGGTATGTATCAGGGGAAACATGGTATGTTTATACGTATCCAGAACATAGCTCAACATCGAAGAACAGGTAAGGGGTGAACCGTTGCATGTCATCGAATAAACATACCATGTTTGGGGGCGTGGGGGCGTGTCAAGAAAAACATGGTATGTTTATACGCACCCAGAACATAGCTCTACATCGAAGAACAGATAAGGAGTGAACCGTTGCATGACATGGGGTAAACATACCATGTTTGGGATGTTGCTATTCCAGACAGGTTTATCCTTTGATACATCGTACTGAAAAACCCTGTTTTTTATTCACATAAAACCTCAGTATATCTGCATCCTGGAAGTACAGGCTCCGGTAGATCGCTTCAGCCTGATTTTGTTCGGATGCAGTCCACCAATAACCGAACCGGTTAATGTCAGAAAATGAACCGTCGGTGGGCACACGCCGGCCACCGGGGTTTCCGTTAAATCCGCTTTCATTGTTTGCCCCTGTATTTGGGCTTTCCCAGAAAGAACCCGATTTTAATTTACCCCCCGCATTCGCATCTGCACCTCTTTTCATGGAAGAATTGGCTTCCTGGGCGCTCATACCAAGATGCCTTTCAAGTGTTTTCCAGTCATCATCAGAAGGTACTTTCCACCCTTCAGGGCATATCCCTCGTGGATCTGAAACAGCGAACCAATTATAGAGTTTGCCAAAATTGAGATCATTGGCTACAAGATGATTATATCTGCTCCATGCACCGGTATTCAAAGCTATCCAATCCGTTTCGCCTTGTACTTCAGGAATGGCATCACCGTTCCTGTACCGTGTAACGGCCAGATTTTCTGCCATCCATAACTGATTACCAATGCGAACAACAGGATAAGTATGCTGATCGATGTCCTGAATAGTCACCGGGTCATCATCACCATTTACAGAAGTTGAGTTATCACTGCAGGATAACAACAAGAACAATACCAATATAAGTGCCAACATCACTGTTTTCCGAAAAGCGACTTTTTCACTGTGGCTGATGTTTTCTGATATTTGTGAAATCATATAATTTGTTTTGTTTGGTTTTTGTTATTGAATCTTTTCTCTTGATATGTAATGCATCATATTTCTATAAGGTGGATAATTGATCCAAAAAGTCATGATTACCTCATGTTTTGCCCGATATCATGGTATTTTCAGCAGCCACCAATATCCACCGGCTATTAGTAAATAAAGGTCATATCATCTATAATAAAACTCGCGCTAAGCTGCGGCTGATTGAATGTAATGGTGGTGAGGCAGTGTACATACATGATGTTTACGTCAGGTTCAATGAATGCTTTTTCCCCTCGTGAAACAACGAAAGTCTCCTCTCCTATAATGTTCCCACCCTTGTCACGATATTGGAGTGTAACAGGTAGATCGTCATATCCTAATGACGACATGTAAAAACTTTGAAGTACAAACGGTTCACTCCTCATAATTACTGAAACAGAACGAGGCTGGGCGCCAAAACTGGGATAGATCGCATTAGGTTTCGAGACAATTCCATCGAACCACCCTCTTTCGGGCTCATTCCCTTCATCCTGTGAACGAAAAATATCATCTCTCACCCACCAATCACCCCAAATAAATCCGTAATAACCATCTTGTAACCGAGATGATCCAGGAATTGTTATATCATCGAAATTGATGAAGACCACATTTCCGTCAGGACCTACACAGGATGGTATTCCGTCCCTGATATATCCGGTGGCCACTGATAAATCCGGATCGATGGACCCATCTGTGGCATTCAGCAGGGTGAGTATGACACTCTCTTCCTCCTCAGTTTCGTCATCAACTATGGTCTCCAGTATAATTTCCGCAGTGGTTTGCCCCGGTGTAAAGGAAATGGACCTGGCATTTGGGTCAATATAGTCCTCACCGTATGTAGCCTCTCCCGAAAACCTGTATGAAACAGTAGATTCGTTTGATGTGTCTACACTCCGTGTAACCGTAAAGACAAGGTTGAATCCTTCCAAAACACGTATGGGTTCATTAATCTCTACAGAATAAATGGCATTGCCCTTGTTACTGTCGCCTGGATTATCATCACACGATACAGCAAATAAAACCGCCATAAAAAAGACAAGCAACTGCCTTATACATATAGCTGGCCCATTAGTTCGATTCATTCCGTTATTTGCAGCGCCTGTTAATTGAGTGTTTTTGAACAAGCATGAGTTCATAAATTTTTGCCTGATGTGAAAAGTTATTAAGTAAAGAATCGTTATAAGTAAGTATTGATCTGATTATGTGATGCAACTTTATTTGGTAATTGAGATCACTTGTATTCATTTTTTTATGAAAATTGATCCGGAGTATGCAGCAAACCGAAAAATGTGTAATGATGAAAACAATTGGCCATTACGATTCTTCATAAAGGTTTGACCGTGGTTTAAGAAAGGGTTCATTTAATACCAGATATCATCCCATTCAGAAATAATTATTGATATTTGTACTTTTAACTCTCTGTAGTTCTTGTTATCCTACGGGTTAAACGCCGTTTTTTGTCGATATAAAACAGGAATAGATAACCTCACCGGGAGCAGGCTAAGTGCTGTATTCTACCTGATTCCGGTATGCATTTTAAGCTATGATTGCAGACAAGCTGCAAAGACAACGCTTTGAGCATAAATACCGCATTAGCGAAGCCAAGGCACTACAGATTCGTTCTTTTGTGCAGAATTATCTGGATTGTGATACGTACGGCAGAACTCAACCTGATTTGTCATATCCCGTTCACAGCCTGTACCTGGATTCCATGTTTCTGAAAACCTATCAGGATACCATAAACGGGAACCGAAACCGCTTTAAGCTGCGCATACGCTATTATGACTATGAAGAAACCCCTGTTTTTTTCGAAATAAAGCGCCGATTTAACAATGTGATCCGGAAAAACAGAGCCCAGGTACACAGGCGTTTTGTTAAGGATTTGATGAACGGACACCTTCCAACCTACGATCACCTTGTCCAAAAAACCCCGGATCAGCTACAGGCACTCGAACAATTCTGTTACCTGCAAAATCAATTACAGGCAACGCCAGTGCTGCATGTAAGCTACCTGCGGGAAGCTTATGAACTGGAACATTCCAATGCTGTCCGGGTAACTTTCGACCGCAATGTGCAGAGCAGTATTCAGCATGAGCTTAAACTCACATCAGAACTGCCCAAACCCTTATCTACATTTGGGGATTCGGTAATCCTAGAATTGAAATTCACCGACCGTTTCCCCCTGTGGCTACAGGAATTAACGCAGCTATTTCATCTTCGTCAGCAATCGGCTGCCAAGTACGTTGATAGCATTGAAAAACTGGAGTTCAAAAAATATGAACTTGCCTGACGCAACACTGAACCACATATAAAAATGAACGACTGGTTACAATTCGGAGATACTGCACCGCTGCCAACAGACCTGCCTACCCTTGGCCTGGCGCTGCTTCTGGCCTATATGAGCGGGCAGCTCATTGCATGGGTCTATATGTATACCCATTCGGGCCTTTCCTATTCCAGAAACTTTGTGAGTTCGTTAATCATCATCCCCATCACGGTTGCCCTGGTTATGATGGTTCTGGACAATAACCTGGTTACAGCGTTCAGCCTGCTGGCCGTCTTTGCCATTGTACGCTTCAGGAATATTCTGCGCGACACCCTCGATACGGTCTACATTCTTACCCTTATCGTGGTTGGCATGGCCGCAGGCACTCAAAAGTTTACCACTGCCGTTCTTGGAACCCTGTTCGCGGCATTTATCCTGGTATTCATCTGGTTTACCAATTTCGGGGCGCGTCAGCGCTACGACCTCATCCTGAACCTGCGCTGGGCCCTTCCGCTTTCGCAGCTTGCTGATCTTCAGCAGTTTCTCAAGCGGCACTCCCTGAAAACCATCCTTGCCTCACAACGCTCCGGTGGCGATATGGACGCTACGCACCTTTCATACCGGCTCCGCCTTCGGGATCCCGAGCGCGTGGATTTACTGCTGGATGAAATCCGGCAGGTTGACGGGGTATCTGATGTTAGCAGCCTTCGGGCAGAAGATGAGTCGGAGGTGTAATGGCAAGATCCTATCAGCCTATACCGGTACCCTTGAAACAGCGCCTGAAAGAACTTCGTGTGAAGGGGCTGCCACTGCTTGTCTTTTTAATGGCAGGGGTGTCGGTTTTTTATCTGTGGACCGATAAGGTCAGCTCTCCGGGAATGATTGGTGAAGTGGTTGCCGGGCAGGCGGCCGTGTCGAGCCCGAAGAGCGGCTTTCTGATCAATTTTTATTACGACCGTTTTGATGTGGTAGAGCAAGGCCAGCTTATCGGGCAGATCATGCCAAAAGACAGCCTGGTGCTGAACGCCCAGTTAGACCTGGTACGCGCTGAGATTGACTATCTGCGTGAAAGCCTTGACCCGATTATCGGTGAACAACGAAATCTCATCAACTTTGAAGAGTTAAAGCTCGAGCAGATCCAAAGCCGGATATCGCTGGCCAGAGTGGAATTGGAGCGCCAGCAGGCCCTGGCCAATTACAACCGTATTGCGGATTTGTTTGAAAGGCAGCTGGTTTCAGAGCAGGAGTATGAATCCATCCAGACCCGGCTTGACCTGCTCACGGTTCAGTCTGATGAGTTGCGAAGCCTGATTGACTACCTGGGAACCCGCATTGCGGAAATTGAAGAAATGAGCGGATTCGATTCACGTGCGGACCGCGATCCTGTTCTGGCGGCCATCAAAGTACAGCAGCAGCGAATGGAGACCATACTTGCCGAATCTGCCCCGATTCCGCTTTATGCTACCATCTCCGGAATCATCAGCCAGGTTTGGCACCGCCAGGGAGAATATGTTGCCGAGGGGAGTTCGATCCTTCACATCCAGTCCGAAGAACCCGCATTTATTGTGGGGTATGTGCGCCAGCCCATATCCATTCAGCCCTACAGCGGCATGCAGGTGGAGGTGCGAACACGCCGGCCGGGCCGCACTTTTTTCTTTTCTTCGATTGAACAGGTTGGTGGCCATATACAGATCCTTGAGGAAAATATGCAGCGCCCCGGATCGT